>JBQCCP010000059.1:0-87871 GCA_051962095.1 Rhodanobacteraceae bacterium | reverse complement strand
GTCGCTGTACGTGCCGTCGGGCACCTCGGGCGAGGAGCGCCAGCAGTTCAAGTTCGAGGCGATGAAGAAACTGCGGGCGATTTTCGACAAGTGGCTCGCCAGCGGCCGCGAATACGTGCTGTGCGGCGACTGGAACATCGTGCGCAGCGAGCGCGACATCCGCAACTGGAAATCGAACCAGAAGAATTCCGGCTGCCTGCCTGCGGAACGCGCATGGTTGAACGCGCTGATCGCGGACCCGCACGGCGATGGCACGCCCGCGCCGAAACGCGGCTGGCTGGACAGCTTCCGCGTGGTGAAACCCGAGGTCGAGGAATACACGTGGTGGTCCAACCGCGGCGCCGCACGCGCGAACAACGTCGGCTGGCGCATCGACTACCAGATCACCACGCCCGGTATCGGCAAGCGTGTGCGCGCCTGCTCCATCGCCCGCGAGCCGCGGTTTTCCGATCACGCGCCCTTTTCGGTGGACTACGCGGAATGACGCGCAGCACCGGGGCTGCCAATCGGCCCGCGAGGCCCTCCATCTGGAAGGCCTTCACGCAGCCGGCCGCATGGACGATGTGCTTCTTCGGCTTTTCGTCCGGCCTGCCGTTCTTGCTGGTCGCGGGGACACTGGCTTACTGGCTGAAAGCCGAACACATCGTGCTGCGCGACATCACGATGATCGCAAGCGCCGGCATGACCTACGTCTTCAAGTTCTTGTGGGCGCCGCTGCTGGATCACTGGCGACTGCCGCTGTTTGCGCGACTGGGGCGCCGGCGCGGCTGGTTGCTCCTGGCCCAAGCAGGGGTCGTTGCCGGATTGATGGCGATGGCGTTGCTGACGCCGGCCAGACTGGATGCGTTCATTGCCGCGACGCTCGCGGTCGCGTTCTTCGGCGCCACCCAGGACATCGCGGTGGACGCCTACCGCATCGAGATCGCGCCGATGGACCAACAGGGCGCGCTGGTCGCGACGTACGCGCTCGGCTACCGCATCGGCCTGATGGTGGCCGGCGCGTTCGCGTTGATCATGGCCGATCACCTCGCGTGGCCGTGGGTGTACGTGGTGATGGCCGCAATAATGGTGATTCCGGTCATAGCCAATCTGCTGGCGCGCGAGCCGGAGATGCATCGCGAGTCGCCGCGGCGATGGCTGGATGCGATGCGCAATGGCGTGGTGGCGCCGTTTACCGATTTCTTCGCGCGCTATGGCGCGGCACTGGCGCTGCTGACGCTGCTGTTCATCCTCCTGTTCAAACTTCCGGAACAAGCGACGATCGGCGGCATCATGAGCCCGTTCTATCGCGACATGGGCTTCAGCCTCACCGCGATCGGCACCATCACGAAGATTTACGGCGTGTGGATCGGTATCGCCGGCGTGTTCGTGGGTGGCGCGGCCGTGGCGCGTTTCGGGATCAATCCTACGTTGTTCGTCGCGATCATCGCGTGCGGATGCAGCAATCTGCTGTATCTGACGCTCATGAACCACCACGGCAGCCTTGCGATGCTCACCGTGGTGATTTCGGGCGAGAACTTCACGCTGGGCTTCCTCGGACCACCCACGGTCGCTTTCCTTTCTTCGCTGGTGAATCGCCAGCACACCGCGACGCAATATTCCCTGCTGAGTTCGATGGTGAACCTGCCGGGCAAGGTGATGGGGTTCTTCGCCGGCGGCATCGTAATGGCGACGAGCTACGGTTTCTATTTCGTGCTGACGGTACTGGCGGTATTGCCGGCCGCGCTGTTGCTGCTGTGGCTGGTGCCGCGGCTGCGCGCACCGTCATGCGATCGTCCATGATCGCCGCACCGCGAATGGAACGGCAAGAATGCGGGCAGCGGCAGCCCTGACACCAGAACGGCCATCCATGGCCTGACTTTTCACCACAGCCGCTTCGAACCAGCGTAAATACCGCCCAGCACGCGCGGTCCGCGTGCGCCGGTGACCGACGGCAGGTTGCCGGGCGCATGTTCGAGACGTGCGCGCGCGAGCCAGGCGAAACCCACCGCTTCCACGAAATCGGGATCGAGCCCGAGCGCGGCGGTGGTGCCGACCTTTGCATCGGGCAGCTCGCCACGGAGCGCGGCCATCAACGCATCGTTGTGCACGCCGCCGCCGCAGGCGTACACCTCGCGAATCTCCACTGCGTGGGCGCGCCGCAGCGCAACGGCGATGCTGCGCGCGGTAAGGTGCAGCAGCGTCGCCTGCACGTCCGCCGGCTCGATGCCCGTGGGAAGGCGCTCACCCAGCCAGTCCAGGTTGAAGTACTCGCGCCCGGTACTCTTCGGCGGCAGCAGCGCGAAATAGGGATCGTCGAGCAAGCGCCGCAACAACGCCGCATCGACGCGACCGCTGCGCGCCCACGTGCCGCCTTCGTCGCGAGCCTCGCCACGGACGCGCAGCGACCACGCATCCAGCAGGCAGTTCGCGGGACCGGTATCGAATCCGATCACGGCTTGACCGGGAACCAGCAAGGTGACGTTCGCGATGCCGCCGAGATTCAATATCGCGCGCGGCATCGACGCGTCCGCCAAAATCGCTGCGTGCAACGCCGGCAACAGCGGCGCGCCCTGCCCGCCGGCGGCAACATCCGCGCGACGAAAATCCGCGACCGTGATGATGCCGGTGCGCTCGGCGACCACGTTCGGATCGCCGATCTGCAGCGTGAACGGATGCGTCCCGTTCGGGCGATGGCAGACGGTCTGGCCGTGCGAACCCAGCGCGGCCACGTCGTGCGCATCGGTGTCCGCGTCGCGCAACAACGCCAGCGCTGCGTCGGCGAAGCATTCGCCGATTTCGACATCTAGGTGACCCAGATCATCCAGCGTGATCGCGGCAGCGTTGCGCGCCAGCGCCACGATGCGCTCGCGCAAACTCTCGGGATACGCGAACGTGCGCGCCGCGATCACCTGCATCCGCGGCGCGAAGCGCACCAGTGCGGCATCGATGCCGTCGGCACTGGTGCCGGAAATCAATCCGAGATAGAGCGACGCGGCGTCAGCCACCGGCGCGGCTTCAATCGGTGGCGAGCGTACTGCTGCGAGCGGTGTCGACGCGTGCCAGACGCTGGGTGGCGTTGTCGATCATCTGGATGCGCGCGACCATCGGCGCGGTCTGGGTGCGGAACTCGGCCATCATCTTGCCGGACAGCGGCTGCGGCTTCGGCATGGTGACGGTCAGCGGATTCTCCGGCTTGCCGTCCACCCGCACTTCGTAATGCAGGTGCGGACCGGTCGCCATGCCGGTCTGGCCGACGTAGCCGATCACTTCGCCCTGGGTCACGCGCGAACCGACGTGCAGGCCGGACGCGAAGCGCGACATGTGGCCGTAGGCCGTGGTGTAGGTGGAGGTGTTCTTGATCGCGATGAAATTACCGTAGCCGTGCACCCAGCCGCGACGCACGATCACGCCATCGCCCGCCGCATGCACCGGGGTACCGGTGGGCGCCGCGTAGTCGATGCCCTTGTGCAACTTGTTGTAGCCGAGGATCGGATGGTGGCGCATCCCGAAGGTGGACGAAATGCGTGTGAACGCGACCGGCGTGCGCAGCAGGCCCTTGCGCAGCGGACGGCCATCCTCGCTGAAGTAGGCCACCTCGCCGTCGGACTGCTTGAAGCGGTACGCCGTGTAGCGATGGCCGTTGTTGACGAATTCCGCGGCGATGATGTTGCCCGCGCCGGAATACTTGCCGTTGCGATAGATGTCGTCATACACCACGGTGAAACGGTCGCCCTTCTTCAGGTCCTTGATGAAGTCGATGTCGTACTTGAACACGTCGGCCAGCTTCAAGACCATGGTTTCGGAAAGTCCGGCCTTCTCGCCCGCGGCGAACAACGAGCCCTGCACCTCGCCGTGCGCGAAATGCATGCGGCGTTCGACCGGCAACGTGGTGACCTTCGATGCAAGGCTGCCGTCCGGCTGCGTGGTCAGCGTCACCTGGGTCGAGGAATCGGGGCTGTAGCGGAAGCCCTGCAGTTCGCCCTTGGCGCCGATCAGAAACTCGACCTGGTCGCCGGGATGCAGCGCCTTCAACGCGCCGCTCTCCTTGCCGCTCGCCATCACCCGGGCAAGGTCGGCGCCGCTCAAGCCCTGCGCCTGGAAAATTTCCGACATCGTTTCGCCGGGCTGGACTTCCACGACCTTCCACGACGCGAGCGCCGGGCGCGGCGCTTCCTTCGGCGCAGGCGGCAACTTCAATGCCAGCGTTTCACGCGTCACCGGTTGCGCGACCTTTTCGTGCTGGATCACGCTGGCCCACGCCGGAATGCCGAGCAGCGTCAGCAAGGCGAGCAGGAACGCGCCGCCGCCGAGGATCCAGCGTTCGCGCGTCCAGCGGAATGCCGCGGACGGGCCTTCAGCATGGAACGACCAGTGCGCGCAACGCGAATAGAAGTGGGAATGGCATTGACGGGTCTTGCGACGGATCGCCTGACGACGCACAACATGAGGGGTGACGCGACGGAGATGGCGATCCATCGAATGTCCAATCACAACGGGCAGGGACCCACGACGGGCCGTACCATATCCCCATGGTGAAGCGCGCGTCAATGCCTTGTCGCACAAAGATTTGCACGCGGTTTCTTGGTTAACACATAATTAACCACCACGTCACTTTCACGCGTTGACGCAGCCCGCTTTTTCGATCGGCTGCCACGCCCAAGAGCGGGATTCATCCATGTCTTCGAACCAGCAAGCCCTTGCGCTTATCCATCGCGGCGCGGTCGATGTCCTGAAGGACGACGAACTCGAAGCGCGTCTCGCGCCCGGCCGTCCGCTGCGCATCAAGGCGGGCTTCGATCCGACCGCGCCGGACCTGCATCTCGGCCACACCGTGTTGCTCAACAAGATGCGGCAGTTCCAGGATCTCGGGCACACCGCGATTTTTTTGATCGGCGATTTCACCGGAATGATCGGCGATCCGACCGGCAAGAACGTGACGCGCAAACCGCTGACGCGCGAAGAAGTGCTGGCGAACGCCGGGACTTATTCAAATCAGGTGTTCAAGGTGCTCGATCGTGCACGCACCGAAGTGCGTTTCAATTCCGAGTGGTTCGGCAAGATGGATGCGTCGGACATGATTCGCCTCGCCGCTCAGCACACCGTCGCGCGGATGTTGGAACGTGACGATTTCGCCAAGCGTTATGCGGCGCAGCAGCCGATCGCGATCCACGAATTCTTGTATCCGCTGGTGCAGGGCTATGATTCAGTGGCGCTCGAGTGCGACGTCGAACTCGGCGGCACCGACCAGCGCTTCAATTTGTTGATGGGTCGCGGCCTGCAGGAACACTTCGGCCAGCCGCCGCAGATCGTGTTGACGATGCCGCTGCTGGAAGGCATCGACGGCGTGCAGAAGATGTCGAAGTCGCTGGGCAACTACATCGGCATCGACGAACCCGCGATCGACATGGTCACCAAGACCATGAAGATCGGGGACGACCTGATGTGGCGCTGGCTCGAGCTGCTGAGTTTCGAGGTGTCGCTGGACGAACTCGCGAAGATGCAGCGCGAGGTCGCCAGCGGCGCGTTGAATCCCCGCGACGCAAAGTTGCGGCTCGCACGCGAACTGGCCGCGCGCTTCCACGGCGCGGCCGAAGCCGACAAGGCCATCGCCGGCTGGCACGCGGTGGTGCGCGGCGAAGGCGATACCTCATCGCTGCCCGTCAACGACATCGTGGTTTGGGACGAAGGCTTGCGTCTGCCCGCGCTGCTGACCGCGGCGGGCTTGACGTCCAGCAACTCGGAAGCCAGCCGCAAGTTGAAGGAACGCGCGGTCCGCATCGATGCCGCCGTGGCGGACGACCCGCACCGCGTGTTCGTCGCGGGTTTCGAAGGCGTGTTGCAGGTCGGCAAGCGCAATTTCGCGCGCGTCCGGCTGGTCCACGCATGAAAAACCGGACGGGGCGTCCTGACACGCCGCGTCCGGTTTCCCCGCTCGACGCGATCAGTACGTGACCGGTGAATTGATGGTCTTGCGCGTTCCCTTCACCGTGCCTTTGATGGGAATGCCGCCCGGAAGGATGATGTTGTAGTTCGTGTCGTACTGGGTAAGCACGAACGTGCCTGAGTACGAACTGCCATCCCGGCTCAGCGTGACGGTCTCCTGGATGCTTGCCGGTCCGACGAATATGTTGTCGATGTCGACGCCGTCCGGGTTCACGCTTTGCGCCCACGACAGCATGAAGTGGTTGAGCGTATAGGTTCGCGCGCCCGTTTGTGCCCAGGTACCCATGCAGAAATTGGCATCCGCCGCAGGCCTTCCCGAGTTCATGATCTCGGTGCCGTCCGCGTGCCACTGCACGTAGGCGTGATCGACCGGCGCGCCATCCGGCAGGCCCGTCGGACCATTGCCTTCGGCGGTCATGGTGATCTCGTACAGGCCCGTGATCGGTTCGAGGAATTGCAGGGGGTTGGGGATGGCGTTCGTCCTTGCCGCCGGGGTCGCGGCGATGAACATCCTGCGGGCGATCGAAGCCGACATCCTGGCCGGCGGGGCGATGTTCCACTGGCCGCTGGCCGACCTGACCAGGTTGGGCCCGCAGGCTGCGGCCCGATGGGTAACGACCATACCGGACAGGCCGATCACGGCCATCGCGACAGATGCGTACAAGCAGTTGTTCATGGCGCTCTCCTCAAGAAGGTGGTCCCGGAATGACGTCATGCGCCGTCATCCGGGGGTATAAACTGCCCCGGGACCGGATGCGAGTCATGATGTTTCGATAGGGAAATCGGAAGAATGCGGTTGACGTGGTCCGAAGCGGAGCGCGCGGCGGCATGGAAAAGCAAGGACACGCGGCGGAAACGGGCACGTTCGCGTTCGCAGACGTGACCATTGAAGCGGGCGCGCACCGGCTGATGCGCGGCGGCCGTGACATCGCGATCGAGCCGAAAGCGTTTGCCGTACTGCTCGAATTCCTGGCGCATCCCGACCAGTTGCTGACCCGGGACCAGTTGCTGGACGCGGTGTGGGGCCACAGCTTCGTCACCCCGGCCACGCTGAATCGCATCATCGCGCAGCTGCGTCGCGCGCTGGCCGACGACAGCGAAAGCCCGCACTGCATCCAGACCGTCCATGGACTGGGGTATCGCTTCATCGCCGCGCTGCAGCATGTCCAGGCGGAAGCCATGCCTCCCTTGCGTTTCGCATCGCCCGCGCGGGCGCGGCTGCCCGAACGCACGGAACCGCTGATCGGCCGCGAGCGGGACGTCGCGGCGTTGGCGCAGGCCATCGATGCCGCGCGATTGGTTACGGTGGTCGGTCCCGGCGGCATCGGCAAGACCCAGGCCGCACTGGAAGCGGCTCGCGTGGTCGCCACGGATTTTCCGGATGACGTCTGGCTCTTCGATTGCACATCGTTGCTCGACGAGCCGGGATTGGCGCGCCTGTTGACCACCACCTTCAATATGCGCACCGCGACCGACGCGGAAGATCTGGTTGCGCGGCTGGGCGAACTGCTGGGCGCGCGGCGGGCGCTGCTGGTATTCGACAACTGCGAGCGCATCGCGGGATTGCTTGGCGCCCTGTCGGCGAAGTTGCTTGCCGCGTGCGCCTCGCTGCACATATTGGCGACCAGCCAGCGCCGGTTGAATTGCGCGGGCGAATCGCTGTACCCGTTGCCGCCGCTGGAACTGCCGCCGGATGGCGAATGGAAGATCGACGCGCAAGTCGCCGCCCTCGCGCGCGTCCCGGCGGTCGCTTTGTTGTTGGCACGCTCACGCGCTTTCGCTTCGGGTTTCGCCCTGACGGTGGCCAATGCCGACGTCGTAGTGCAGCTTTGCCGGCGGCTCGATGGCCTGCCGCTGGCCCTGGAACTGGCGGCCGCGCGCTTGCGCCTGCTCAGCCCCGAACAGTTGCTGGCGCGCATGGATGCCCGATTGCTCAATCTCGCCGAAGCCAATCCGGGGCGGCCGGCGCATCACCAGACATTACGCGCACTGATCGAGTGGAGTTTCGTCCTGCTCTCGGAACGCGAGCAGTCGTTGCTGTGCGGCTTGAGTATCTTCGAGGGCGTCTGCACGCTGGGCGGTGCCACGGCGATCGGTACGGCGCTCGGACTGGACGACCCGCTAACACTGGAGCTGCTGGGCGGACTGGTCGACAAGTCACTGCTGGGCGTCGATGGCACGACCAACCCGCCCAGTTACCGCCTGCTCGACAGCGTGCGGCTGTTCGCGCAGGAACGGCTGGCGGCCAGCGGCAACGAGGCACATTTGCGACGCGTGCACCTGGCGCATTTCATCGAATTCACCGAACGCGTGGGCGCTGAAATCCTCGTCGAGCGCCAGGTCGTGTGGCCTGACCGCATCAAGCGCGAATGGGCGAATCTTCATGCCGCGTTCGACTTCGCGATCGCGCAACCAGACCTGCGCGAAAATGCGCTCGCACTGGTGGGCAATCTTTGCTGGTACTTCCGGGGCGGCACCGATTACATCCAGTCCGCGCAATGGCTGGAACGGGCGCTGCAGGCGAACCCGTCGCCCACGTTGCACCGGGCCCGCGCACTCATCGCCTCGGGCGTCGTGCTGCACCACGCGTTGAACCATGGGCGCGCGGGACCGCGTCTGCGCGAAGGCATTGCACTGGCAGCCACCCACGGGGACATGTTCCTGGCCGGCGCGGGCCAGGCGATCCTGGGTTTTGAACTTGCGACATGCGGAGATTTCACGGGCGCTGAAGCTTCCGTGGAGGCGGCGCTCGGGATTGCGCGAGCCCAGAACGATGCTTGGCTGCGCTCCAATGCCTTGCTGAGTCACGGCATCGTCCAGGCCTTGAACGGCCGCCATCGCGAAGCGGAAGCAAGCATGAGCGAGGCAGTGGATTGCCTGCCCACGGAGAGCGATTCTTTCCACTGGGCCTATGTGCTGATCAATCGGGCGCTGCAGCGCTTCTATCTTGGAAACTGGCGGGGGGCCGCGCAGGACTGGTTGTCAGACCTGGACATATTCATCCAGATCCTCAACTGGCGTGGCGCGGCGGGTTGCGTGGAAGGCGCGGCGTATCTCGCCGCGCAGGACGGCAAGTTCGAACATGCCGCGCGGCTCCTGTCTGCCGCAGCGCGCGTGCGCGAATGGACCGGCGGGCCGCTGATGCCGCAATGGCGAAAGGCCCAGCAAGTCGTCGTGCGCCAGGCACGGGAAGCGCTGGATGAGGATTTTGCGCGCGCGCAACGGGTCGGTGCTTCGACGCGGTTCGAAGACACGGTAACCGAAGCCCGCGCGCTGCTGACGGAAATCGCCGGGGCTCAATCGGTACGCAGCGGCGCCAGCAAGCCTTCCGGATCGTAGCGCGCACGCAGCGCCGACAACCGCGATCGGGTGCCCACGTCATGCGCTTGCGATTGCAGGTCGGTCGGTTCGCCCGTGAAATTCGGCTGCATGCCCGCTCGCGCGTATGGTGCGATTGCCGCGCGCAGATCTCGTACCCATTCGCGGATGGCGGTGAAGCGTTCCGCAGCGTCGGTGTGGCCGATCACGTTGATGAAGAATGGAGCGTCGCGGTGCGAGAACGCGGTGGCATCGTCGGCGACGCGCGTGACTGCGCCGCCGAGATGGTGCACGTGCACTTCGCTCAAGGGATCGGCAGGTCGTGCAGCACGCGGAACCAGCGCGTCGACCAGTGCGTCGTCGAATCCATCGAACTGCGATGTCGTCCAGTAGTAGTGATCGCCGGCCGGCACGGCGGCATCGAAGGCCTGCTGCCAGGCTGCATACGGCATCACGCCGTCATGGCGGCCCAACGGCTGGCCGAATCCCGTGAGCGGTGCCATCGCCTCCGCGCCCATTGCAGGTTCTCCGCTCCAGCAGAAGGCCAACGCGACCACACGCTGGCCGTGTACCGCAGCGGGCAGGAACGGCAACGGCGGCGCCGTCGTGAACACCAGCATCGCGGTGCACGCTTCAGGTGCGTTGCGGGTGAAGCCGGCAAAGGCGCTCAGCAGATCGGCCGCAGCCGCAACCGGATGGAACACCACGCCGGCATACACCTCCCCGACCGGGTGCAGCCGGTAGGTGAAGCGCGTGACCACGCCCAGGCCACCACCGCCGCCACGCAGCCCCCAGAACAGGTCGGCGTGCTGCTTGTCACTGGCGATGATGCTGCGCCCGTCCGCGAGCACGACGTCGGCTTCGAGCAGATTGTCGATCGCCAGACCGCAGCGCCGCATCAGCCAACCGACGCCGCCGCCCAGCGTGTACCCGCCGACGCCGGTGGTCGAGACGAATCCGCCGGTCGTGGCCAAGCCGTGTGGCTGCGTCGCGGCATCGACATCACGCCACAACGCACCGCTTTCGACTCGCGCAAGGCGCGAGCCCGCGTCGACTTCCACGCGATTCATCGAACCCAGATCCAGCATCAGCGCACGATCGCGCACGGCCAGCCCGGCCACGTTGTGGCCGCCGCCGCGCGCCGTCATCGGCAAATGCCGGCGTGCGGCGAACTTGACGACGGTGCACACGTCATCGGCATCGGCGCAGCGGGCGACGGCCAGCGGGTGCCGGTCGATGGCGCCGTTCCAGACATGACGGCGCACGTCGTAACCGGGCCCGTCGGGCAACAGCAGCTCGCCACGCAGTAACCCGGCAAGTTCCTGCCAAGCAGTGGGGGTGCGGCTGGGTCCGGCAGACATGCTTGCGCTCCTTCTGCTGGGCAAGATCGAAAGACGCGGGTCCGCGGATTGCTCTCGGAGCGCACTATATCCCCGCGCCCGGTTGGCGGTCGTGATGGGGAAATGGTGATTTGGTGAGGGACGCAAGCGCCGCCGCGACCGCCGGTGGACACGCTAAGGTATGCCGATGTTCGTCGACGTCCCCAGCCGCCACCATGCTCATCTGCGCTGGGTCACGCCGGTGCTGGTGGTGACGTGCGTCGCCTGTTACCTGTGGCTGATGCTGTCGCCACCCGCGACGCGCTACGCCATGCTGGGCGACTGGGGCACGGTGCCCGCGCATCTTTTCCAGCAGGGCAAGGCGCTGGAAGGCTGGTCCTGGCTGCGCCCGCTCACCTCGCTGTTCATGCACGCCGACTGGATGCATCTGCTCGGCAACATGCTGTTCCTGGTGATTTTCGGCTTGCCCGCCGAGCGCGCGCTCGGGTCGCGCCGGTTCCTCGCACTGTTCCTGATCGGCGGCGCGTTCGCGAACCTGGTCGGGGCGTGGACGCTGTCAGGCCAGTTGCGGCCGATCATCGGCTGCAGCGGCGCGGTGTCGGCGACGCTCGGCGCGTATCTCGCGCTGTTTCCGCGCGCACACCTGGGTCTGGTGTTGCCGCTTGGTTTGTATCTTCAATTCATCCGCGTTCCGGCCGCGCTGCTGATCGGGATGTGGGTGCTGCTGCAACTGCTGTTCACCTGGGCCGGCCCGGGTTTCGGCACGGTGGTGTGGTGGGCGCACCTGGCCGGTTTCGGTTTCGGGATATTGTTCGCGGTGATTTCGCGCGGCGTAGTGGAACGGCGCTTGCGTCAGCGGAGTTATTGAATCAAGCCGCCACCCGCTGGCGATCCAGGGCAACGTGCGCAAAGCGTTCCAGCAAGGTACGCGCGGCTTCGGTTTCATGAATCTCGGCCATGAAAGCGTCGGGATCGAGACCTTCTTCGCGCAGCGCGCCGGCGCGCGCTTCGATATAGGCGCGCATCCCGGCGACGGTGAATTCCGGATGGAACTGGCTCGACAGTACATGCGGCGCGTACCGCAGCAACTGGTGCGGATCGCGTTCGGAACGGGCGAGCACCTCGGCGCCGGACGGCGGCGCCAGCACCGACTGCCGGTGCGTGGTATGCGCGGCGAACGATGCCGGCAACGCACCCATCCAACCCGCCTCCACACCATCGCTGCGCGTCATCGTCTGCGTGCCGATCTCGCGCCCGGCCGGCAACCAGCCGACCTCGCCGCCCAGCGCGTGCGCCATCAGTTGATGGCCGTAACACACGCCGAACATCGGCGTCTGCGCTTCCATTGCGGCGCGAATCCACGCCGCCGTGCGTTCGCTCCAGTCCGCGCGCTCGGTCACCATCGCGGCGGAACCCGTGATTACCGCGCCGGGTACGCCACCCGGTGACGGCAGCGCCCCGCCCCGGTCGACGCGCACCACCTGCATCTGCCCGGGTTGCAGGCACATCGCTTCGCGGAACCAGTCGGCGAAACCGCCGAACCGCGCGCGGATGGGGTCCGGCGCCTCGCCGGTCTGGATCAGGAGCAGGGGTTGCATCGATGTGGCCGCAGGTGCATTGCGCGCAGCATAGCGCGCAATGCATCGCGCGCCCGCGCATTCGTGACGAAAGTCCCTTGCGCCGGAGCGCCGCTTCAAGCATCAATGACGGGTCATGCCGCCGGAACATCGAGTTCCCGGCGGAGCACCCACCTCGCAGGAGTACCCTTCGTGAAATGGCTGATGCTTCCGATCGCGGCGCTGGCGTTTGCCGGCCCCGCTTGTGCCGACGCTGCCGCTGCCGCTTACGCCCCGGCCTTCGATGCCGGACGCCTGTCCGCCGAAGTGAAAACCTTGTCCTCGGATGCCTTCGAGGGCCGCGGCCCCGCCACGGCCGGTGAAACCAAGACCATCGATTACCTCGTCGCGCAGATGAAGGCAGCGGGCCTCGAACCCGGCGGCGATCTCGTCGATGGCAAGCGCAAGTGGACCCAGGACGTGCCGCTGGCGCGTTTCCAGATCACCGGCACGCCAGTCATCGAACTGATTGCCAACGGCAACCCGCAAAAGCTTACGCAAGGCAATGAAATCGCGCTGCGCGCCGCGCAGGACGGTTCTAAGCGCGTCGACATCGAACACGCGCCGCTGGTGTTTGTCGGCTACGGCGTCACCGCGCCCGAACGCAACTGGGACGACTTCAAGGGCGTGGACCTCAAAGGCAAGATCGCGGTCGCGCTGGTCAACGACCCCGACTACGAAACCGGCAAGGGCGATTTCGGCGGCAAGGCCATGACCTATTACGGCCGCTGGACTTACAAGTACGAGGAAGCCGCACGCCGCGGCGCACTCGGCCTCCTGATCGTGCACGAGACCAAGCCGGCGTCCTACGGCTGGCCCACGGTGAAGAATTCCAACACCAACGCCCAGTTCGACATCGTGCGCGACGATCCGTCGGCCACGCATCCGAAAATGGAAGGCTGGATCCAGCGCGATTTCGCGGTGTCCTTGTTCAAGCGCGCGGGCCTGGATTTCGAGGCGCAGAAGAAACTCGCCCAGACGCGCGGCTTCAAACCGGTGGTGCTGAGGGGCGAAACCTTTTCGGCGCACTACGACGTCGCGGTGGACAAGATCACCTCGCACAACGTGGTGGGCCGCATCACCGGCAGCAAGTACCCCGACGAAACCATCATCTACAGCGCGCACTGGGATCACCTCGGCGTCGGCGCGCCCGACGACACCGGCGATCGCATCTACAACGGCGCCGTCGACAACGCCACCGGCACCGCCGCGCTGATCGAAATGGGCCGCGCGTTCGCGCACGCACCGCGACCGGAGCGCAGCGTGGTGTTCCTGGCCGTGACCGCGGAGGAGAAGGGGCTGCTCGGATCGGAGTATTACGCCAGCCATCCGCTGTATCCACTCGCGAAAACCGTCGCGAACATCAACACCGACGCGTTGAGCCCCGGTGGCGTCGCCCGCGACTTCTCGATTTCCGGCAGCGCCAGGCTCGGCCTGCTGGATGATCTGATCGCGGTCGCCAAGCGTCACGATCTGACGTTCACGCCCGACAGCCATCCGGAAGCGGGCCACTTCTTCCGCTCCGACCACTTCTCGTTCGCCAAGCGCGGCGTGCCCGCGTTATCGTTCGGTTCGGGCGAAGACCTGGTGGACGGCGGCAAGCAAGCCGGTGAAGCGCAAGGCCGCGAATACGGCATCAAGCACTATCACCAGCCCTCCGACGAGTGGCAGGCAAGCTGGACCTTCGCCGGCATGGCGCACGATCTGCCGGTGCTCTACGACCTCGGCACGCAGCTCGCCAACTCACGCGAATGGCCGAACTGGTCCAAGGACTCGGAGTTTCGCGCCGCGCGCGACAAGACCGCGGACGAACGCAGTTGAGTTGCCGATCGGTGCGGGCTTTTGCCTGCACCGACCGGATGAGCGCCAAGGATGGCGCGCCTTGCGATTTTTCTCGTCATTCCGGCGCAGGCCGGAACCCAGCGACGTTGCTCTTGCTTTCTGACGAGATCAATGGCGCACTTGTAGGGCGGGTGACAACCCGCCTTTCATGTCGCGGGATTCGCTGTGCTTCCCCCGCCCTACGAGTTCTGTTCAAAATCAAAATGGATTACTCGCGCCGCCCGTGGCGCTCGCCTTTCGGCCGCCTTCGGCGTTCGCGTTTGCAATCCTGCAAACGCAGTCGGGTTCCGCGCTTTGCGCGGCCCCGGAATGACGGGTTTGGCGAAGCAAGTCACTGGGTTCCGGATCGCGCAACCGCTACGCGGGCTTGTCCGGAATGACGAGAGTGGGGTGATGCGTCAGAACGGCAGCGCGAGCGAGCTGTCGCACGCAAGGATCTGCGCGCGGAACGCGTCCTGGATGCGCTTCAGCGCGGTCGGGTTGTCGGCATCGAAGCGCAACACCAGCACCGGCGTGGTGTTGGAGGCGCGCACCAGACCCCAGCCGTCGGACCAATCCGCGCGCAAGCCGTCGATGGTGGTGATGCGCGCGCCGTCGAATTGCGCGCGCTCGCGGAAGCGCGCGATGAAGGGATGGTTCTGGCCTTCCTGCATCTGGATGTGCAGTTCGGGCGTCGAGACGCCTTTGGGCAGCGTCGCGAAAATCTGCTCGGGCGGGCGGCCTTCCGGATCGTCGGCCAGGATTTCCAGCAGGCGCGCGGCGGCGTACACGCCGTCGTCAAAACCATACCAGCGTTCGCGGAAGAAGAAGTGCCCGCTCATCTCGCCGGCGAGTTGCGCGCCGGTTTCCTTCATCTTGGCCTTGATGAGCGAGTGCCCGGTCTTCCACATCAGCGGGCTGCCGCCGGCTTTCAGGATCAGCGGCTGCAGGTGGCCGGTGCACTTCACGTCGTACAGGATCGTCGCGCCGGGATTGCGCGTCAGCACGTCCTGCGCGAACAGCATCAGCACGCGATCGGGGTAGATGATCTCGCCATCCCTGGTGACGACACCCAGGCGATCGCCGTCCCCATCAAACGCAAGCCCGACGTCGGCGCCGGTTTTCTGGACCATCAGGATCAGGTCCGAGAGGTTCTTCGGTTCCGACGGATCGGGATGGTGATTGGGGAAGGTGCCGTCGACGTCGCAATACAGCGGAATGGGTTCGCAGCCGATCGCCTGCACCACGCCCGGCGCGGTGTCGCCGGCGATGCCGTTGCCGCAATCGACCACCACCTTCAGCGCGCGCCCCGTCTGGATATCGGAGGCGATGCGCTCGATGTACTCGGGCAGGATCTCGTACTGGCGCAATGAACCGTGGCCTTCGGCGAGGCGGCCATCGACGATGCGCTGGTACAGGTCCTGGATCGCATCCTCGGCCAGCGTTTCGCCGCCGATCACGATCTTGAAACCGTTGTAGTCGGGCGGGTTGTGGCTGCCGGTCACCGACACGCAGGAGCCGGTGTTGAGGCGGTAGGCGGCGAAGTAGCTGACCGGCGTCGGCACCGCGCCGATGTCGATCACGTCCACGCCGGTCGCGCGCAGACCGTCGATCAGCGCGCCGGAAAGTTCCGGGCCAGACAGACGCCCGTCGCGGCCGACCACGATTTCGGAAAGCTCCTTGTCGCGCACGGCACTGCCGATCGCGCGGCCGAGTTGGCGCGCCACGCCTTCGGTCAAGGTCTGCCCGACCACGCCGCGAATGTCGTAGGCGCGGAAAATGCCGCGATCGGGAATCGTGTCTTCGGGCGCGGCGGCGGGCGGTGCGACAGCGGCAGTGGCGGCGGCGGATTTCACGGGGGTTTCGGGCTTGGAAGGTCGGGGCGCGGCGGCGATCACGTCGGACAGCACCGGCTCGTCGTGCACCGGGGCGCCGCCCAGCCGTGCGCGCAGGCGCGGACGCAGCCACAACACGGCGACGCCTGCGAAGAAAGCGGCAATTGCGAGGACCAGCGCGACGGCGAAGGATTGCGTTACCGGCAACCAGTACGCGGGCGGTGTCGAGGTGACGCGATACAGGCTGCGGGCGACCGGCACACCTTCGCCGTCGCCGACCGGCACGCCGCTTTCGCCCGTGCTGTCCAGCAGGATCTCGCCGGACTTGTTGGTTTGCCGCAACTCCAGCCGTCCCGCGCCGATCGGCGCCGAATGCAGCGCGATGCGTACGGGCGTGTCATGGAAATCGACCGTCGCGTACGCCAGCACCTTGCCGTCGGCGCCGGTGATCGGGCCCGCAAAACTCAGCGTTTTCGATTGCGGCGATTGCGCCGGCCCGACGTCTGCACCATTCAGGCTGGACATCAACTGCGCGGCGCGCGCGTAACCGAGTTGCTGGATGTTGCCACGCAGCACCTCGTTCAATTGCGCGCTGTACAGCGTCACGGCGTCGGCATCCTTCAGCTCGGCCTTGATGCGCTGCGCGACGGCTTCGCGCGTCTGCGGATCATCGTTCGCGCCAAGCTGCGCGACCAGGGCGGGTTGCGTCAACGCCTTTACCACCTGGGCACGCTTGTCGGCGATGATCAGGCCGATCTTCTGCGCGACGTCCTCCCGCGCCTGCCCCAGCGTCTGCGCGGCATCGGTCTGGCGCTTGGCCAGCCACGCCTGCCAGCCCATGAACAGGCCGAACAGCACCAGCAGCGTGCCAAGCGCCAGCGCGAGGTCGGCGACCACCGCGGCGATGCCGCGGCGCAGGCTCAGGCGTGCACGCACCGCGCGGGCCGCGGCCTGCACGTTCGGCTTTGCCTTCTTGTCGACCGCCGATTCGTTGTCCATCAGGACCTTTTACCCCACCCCGGTGGAACCGAAGCCACCGACGCCGCGTCCGCTCGGTGCGAACTCCTCGACCGCCTTCCAGGCGACGCGCGCCACCGGCGTCACCAGCAGTTGCGCGATGCGATCTCCCGGCTGGATGGTAAACGCCGCTCTGCCACGGTTCCAGCAGGAAATCATCAGCGGCCCCTGGTAATCGGCGTCGATCAGGCCGGTGAGGTTGCCCAGCACCAGTCCGTGTTTGTGGCCGAGGCCCGAGCGCGGCAGGATCAACGCGCACCAGCCAGGGTCGGCGATGTGGATCGCAAGGCCGGTCGGGATCAGCGCGCTGTCTCCGGGATTCAATGTGACGGCGCCTTCGGGTGCGGCGCGCAAGTCCATCGCCGCACTGCCGCCGGTCGCGTAACCCGGCAGCGGAATGGAGTCGCCGAGGCGCGGATCGAGGCGCTTCAGTTCCACCGGAACGACGGGCTGCGGCAGGCTCATGCGTTGTTCCGTGCGTGGCAGTGCGCGGCGATGCGCGCGACCAGCTTTTTTGCGAGTTCGGCCTTCGACGCGCGCGGCAGGGTTTCGCTGCCGCCCGGCCAGATCAGCTCCAGCGCGTTGTCATCGGCACCGATGCCGGTGTTCTCGTCGACGTGGTTCGCGGCCAGCATGTCGAGTTTCTTGCGTTCGAGTTTTGCACGCGCGTTCGCGGTGACTTGGTCGGTTTCGGCGGCGAACCCGACCACGAACGGGCGCGGATTGCGCGCCGCGACTTCGGCCAGGATGTCGGGGTTTTCCACCAGCTCCAGCACCGGCGCGCCGGATGCACCCTTCTTGATCTTGCGCGAGGAATACTCCGCCACGCGCCAATCGGCGACCGCCGCGGTGGCGATGAAGATGTCCGCGCCATTGATGGCCTGCATCACCGCATCGCGCATCTGCAGCGCGCTGCGCACGTCAACCCGGCGCGTGACGCCGGCGGGCGTCGCCAGCGCGACCGGTCCGGCGATCAGGGTGACTTCCGCACCTTGTGCGGCGCAGGCTTCGGCGATCGCAAAACCCATCTTGCCGGAACTGCGGTTGCCGAGGAAACGCACCGGATCGATGTCTTCGTACGTCGGCCCGGCATCGATCACGACGTTGGCGCCGTCCAACGCTTTTTCATGCGACATGGGTGCCGCCCGGCGCCATCAGCGCCTGCACCAGTTGCTGCGGCTCCAGCATCCGACCGGGGCCGGATTCGCCTTCCGCGAGCGGTCCGTTGGCAGGCCCGAGGATCGCGACGCCACGCGCGCGCAGCGTGGCGACGTTGGCCTGCGTCGCGGCGTGCAGCCACATCCGGTGGTTCATGGCCGGCGCGACCGCGAGCGGCGCGGTGGTGGCGAGGCACAGCGTGGAAAGCAGGTCGTCGGCGAAGCCGTGCGCAAGTTTTGCCAGCGTGTCGGCGGAGGCCGGCGCGATCAGTACCGCTTCGGCCCAGCGCGCGAGTTCCAGGTGACCCATGCCCAGCTCGGCTTCGGCGTCCCACAAACCATGCCGCACCGGTTGGCCGGACAGTGCCTGGAACGTCAATGCCGTGACGAAACGTTCCGCGTTTTCCGTCAGCACCACGCGCACGTCCGCGCCCGCATCGCGCAGCCGGCGCACCACTTCGCAGGCCTTGTACGCCGCGATGCCCCCCGATACTCCGAGCAGGACGCGGCGCTGGCTCCGGACACTCATGTCGGAATCCGCTGACGGACAAACCGGCGGTTAGCTTACCGGATTCGCCTGTCCGCGCCGCTCGGCGGAAATGCGGCCGCAGCGGATGATCGTCACATCCAGCAAGGGAATGGACGATGAGCATCCGCGACTGGCCCGAAGACGAACGTCCGCGCGAAAAGCTGCTGGCACGCGGCGCCGCCGCGCTCACGGCCGCGGAGCTGCTCGCGATCCTGCTGGGCAGCGGCGTGCGCGGACGCAGCGCGCTGGACATGGGCCGCGACCTCCTGACTAGCGCCGGCAGTTTGAACAGATTGCTGGCGCGCGATTTCGACAACGTGCCGGGACTCGGCCCGGCCAAGCGCGCGCGGCTGGTCGCGGGTCTCGAACTGGCGCGCCGCTGCCTCGGCGAAGAACTCTCCGCGCGCACCGCGCTGACCAGCCCGCGCGACAGCGCGGCGTTCCTGAAGGCGCAGCTCGCGCACAAGCCCTACGAAGTCTTCGCCTGCCTGTTCCTCGACAACCGCCATCGCGTGCTGGCGTTCGAGGAATTGTTCCGCGGCACGCTCGACGGCGCCTCGGTGCACCCGCGCGAAGTGGTGCGTGCCTCGCTGAAGCACAATGCGGCGGCAGTGATCCTGGCCCACAACCACCCGAGCAGCGTGGCCGAACCGTCCGCCGCCGACCGCAACATCACGCGCCAGTTGCGCGACGCGCTGCAACTTGTGGGCGTGCGCGTGCTCGATCATCTGGTGGTCGGCGCCGGCGAACCGACCTCGATGGCCGCGCGCGGTCTGATTTGAAGCATTCCCGCGTTTCTCGAGGATTCGCCCGCCTGGCGTGGGCGCCGCGGCGCGAAGCTGCCCCGCCAAACCGCATCACGATTGCACTCAGTTATGCACAGTGCCGAATCACAAGCATTTGCCGCCCGCTCCTCGCACGGTTTCGGAAAAGCACGTGCAACAATTTGAGTTGGGATATATTTTTCACCTGACTCGTCGCGAAACGGGCTTGCGAGGCCTTCGCGGAGGACTCGGCCAGGGCGCGTATCCACCGGGTTATCCACAGGCTGCGGGTTGGGTTGAGCCGCACCACTACGCTACGATGGAAGACTGCCAACGAAACCGCGCCCTCCGTGAAAACCGCTCTTCGCGATCTGTTGTTGCACGCACTGGACAGCCTGCGTCGCAATGGCGCGCTGGAAGTTCCCGCTCCCGACTTCGTGATCGAGCGCACCCGCTCGCGCGAGCACGGCGATTTCGCCTGCAACGTCGCGATGCTGCTGGCCAAGCCGCTCGGACGGAAACCCCGCGAGGTGGCCGAAGCGATCGTCGCGGCGCTGCCGGACAGCGACCTGGTCGAACGCGTGGAGATCGCGGGACCGGGCTTTATCAACTTCTTCCTCACCGACCGCGCCTGGCAGGAGGAAATCCGGCGCGTGCTGCACGAAGGTCCGCAGTACGGGCACAGCGAGGCCGGGTCGGGCCGTGCGGTGGGCGTGGAATTCGTGTCGGCCAATCCGACCGGTCCGCTGCACGTCGGCCACGCGCGCGCCGCCGCGATCGGCGACACGCTGTCGCGACTGTTCTCGGCAACGGGCTGGAAGGTCTACCGCGAGTTCTACTACAACGATGCCGGCGCGCAGATCCAGAACCTCGCGCTGTCGGTGCAGGCGCGGATCAAGGGCATCGAGCCGGATGATCCGCGCTGGCCGGCGGACGGCTATCGCGGCGACTACATCCGCGACGTGGCGAGGGATTACCTGGGCGGCAAGACGGTTTCGGCCGGAAGCGCGGTGGGCGATTACGTGCGCGAGTACGTCCGTGAATTCAACAAGCACGGCCTCGACGAGGCGGCGCCCGAAGCTACCGGCTACCAGGTCACCGGCAAGCAGGATCCGGACGACCTGGACGCGATCCGCGCGTTCGCCGTGGCCTGGCTACGCCGCGAGCAGGACGAGGACTTGCGCGCGTTCGGCGTGGAATTCGATGTGTATTTCCTGGAATCGTCGCTCTACACCGAAGGCGAAGTAAAGCGCGTGGTGGATCGCATCGCGCAGCAGGGCCATTCCTACGAAGCCGATGGGGCGCTGTGGCTGCGCGCCACCGAGTTCGGCGACGACAAGGATCGCGTGATGCGGAAATCCGACGGCACGTTCACCTATTTCGTGCCGGACGTCGCCTACCACCTTTCCAAATGGGAGCGCGGCTACAAGCGCGCGGTCACCGAGCTGGGCGCCGATCACCACGGCTCGCTCGCGCGCGTGCGCGCAGGCCTGCAGGCGCTCGACATCGGCATCCCCAAGGAATGGCCAGAATACGTGCTGCACCAGATGGTGACGGTTGTGAAAGGCGGCGAGGAAGTGAAGATTTCCAAGCGCGCCGGCAGCTACGTCACGCTGCGCGACCTGATCGAGATGGCAGGCCTGGATGCCACGCGCTATTTCCTGGTCGCGCGCAAGAGCGACTCGCAACTGGTGTTCGACATCGACCTGGCGCGCGCGCAGACCAACGACAACCCGGTCTACTACATCCAGTACGCGCACGCCCGCGTGTGCAGCGTGCATCGCCAGATGCACGACCGCTCGATCATCTTCGAGCGGCACAAGGCGCTGACGCATCTCGATCGGCTGCAGGGTGAGCACGCGCGGCGCGTGATGGTGGAAATCTCCCGCTTCCCCGAAATCGTCGAAGCCGCGGCCGAGAACCGCGAGCCGCATCTGCTGGCGCAATACCTGCGCGAAGTGGCCGGCGCCTTCCACGTCTGGTACAACGCCGAGCAATTCCTGGTGGACGACGATGATCTGCGCAACGCACGCGTGGCACTCGCCTACGCGACACGCCACGTGCTCGCCAACGGACTCGGTATGCTGGGCGTGTCGGCACCCGATTCGATGTGAGGGGTTTCCGTTTTTTCCGATGAACGACTGACGCGGCCCGCGCCCGGGCCGCAGTCCATGCATACGAGGTCTGGCAGTGGCAACGCGCAATGGCAAACAAGCGGTACGCAATGGTGGATCGGGCTTTCCGGGCTGGGCGCTGTTCCTGGCGGGCGTGGTGGTGGGGTTGATCCTGTTCGCCTTCGCGAGCCGCCACCTGCCGAGCTTGCGCCGCAACGACCAGCCGCAGGCCAACCCCAACGCGGTGGCGGAAAAAGGCAGCGCGCCCGGCATCGCGGGCAGCAGCGCTTCCTCCAGCGGTTCGCAATTCGACTTCTACAAGGTGCTGCCCGAGAAGGAAGTGGTGATCCCGAACACGGAACTGTCGGCGATGGCCAAGGCCGAGCAGCAGCAGGCCGCGGCGGCGAACAACACCAGCACATCCGCGCCGACGGCCGCGAACGCCCGCGGCGCGTCGTCATCGGAAGGCGGTTACGTGCTGCAGGTCGGCGCATTCCCCAGCGCCAGCGATGCGGACGCAATGAAGGCCAAGCTCGCGCTGCAGGGTTTCACCGCGCACGTTCAGGCCGTCACGCTGGATGGACAAGTCTGGAACCGCGTGCGCATCGGGCCGTTTGCCTCGGCCACGCAGTTGCAGGACGTCCAGAAGCAGCTTTCTGCCGCCGGTATCCACGGGATTCCGTTGAAGGAAAAGTGATGCGCACCCTCCTCGTCACCGGCGCGTCGGCGGGCTTCGGTGCCGCGATCGCGGCCAAGTTCGCGGAAAACGGCTGGCGCGTGATCGCCTTCGCGCGCCGCGCCGAGCGTTTGCAGCGACTGGTCGAACGCTTCGGCGCAGATCGCGTGCACACCGCCGCGTTCGACATTCGCGACGAAACCGCGATGCGCACCGCGCTGAAGACGCTGCCGGAAAGTTTCCGCGATGTCGACCTGCTGGTCAACAATGCCGGCCTCGCGCTCGGCACCGCGAAGGCGCAGGACTGCGATCTGGCCCAGTGGCGGCAGATGATCGACACAAACATTACCGCGCTGGTCACGCTGACGCGGCTGCTGTTGCCGAAACTGATCGAGCGCCGCGGCGCGATCGCGAACATCAGCTCGATTTCCGGCACCTACCCGTACACCGGCGGCAACGTGTACGGCGCCACCAAGGCGTTCGTGACGCATTTTTCCACCAACCTGCGCACCGACCTGCATGGCACCGGCGTACGCGTGACCAACATCGAGCCCGGCATGGCCGAAACCGAGTTCACGCTGGTGCGCACCGGCGGCAACCAGGCCGCATCCGACAAGCTGTACGCGGGCGCGCATCCGATCACCGGCAATGACATCGCCGACACCGTATGGTGGGTCGCCAACCTGCCGCCGCACCTCAACATCAACCGCATCGAAGTCATGCCGGTCAGCCAGTCGGCGGCGGGGCTTCAGGTCGCGCGTGACGCGTGACGCTCAGGTTTCCTGCAGGTACGTGTAGCCGGTCAGGCCGGCTTCCAGCGCCGATCCGAGTTCCCGCGCAGCATCGCCCTGCAAACCGGCGGCGGCGAATTTTCCGCGGTACGCCGCGCGCAGGTCGTCGGGCTTGTAGCCGACGTAGTCGAGCAGCATGTCGGCGGAATCGCCGTGGCGCGCGCCGTCCAATGTGAAGGCATCGCCTTCGACGCGGACGTTCACCGCGTCGGTGTCACCGAACAGGTTGTGGATGTCGCCGAGCGTTTCCTGGTACGCGCCGACCAGGAAAATGCCGAGCCGGTAAGGTTCGCCGGAACGCAGCTCGTGCAGCGGCAGGCTGACGTCGAGGTCGCCCGATTTCACGTAGACGTCAACGCGGCCGTCGGAATCGCAGGTGAGATCGGCCAGCGTGCCGCGGCGTGCCGGTTTTTCGTCGAGTCTTCTCAGCGGCATGATCGGGAAGATCTGGTCGATCGCCCACACGTCCGGGATCGACTCGAACACCGAGAAGTTGCAGAAATACTTGTCGACCAGCTTCACGTCGAGCGCGTCGACGATTTCGCGGTGCGAACGTTCGTCGGGCCTCAGGCGCGCGCGCACCCCGAGTGCGATGGCTTGGAACAACGCATCGAGCGTGGCGCGCTGCGCAAGATCGAGCGCGCCTTGCGCGTACAGCGCATGGCCCTCATTCAAGTGCTGTTGTGCATCCTGCCAGACTTCGCGCACCGGCCGCCGATCCAACGCTGTCAACGTGTCTCGCAGCGCGCGCAGCACCGGCGCGTCGTTCGCAATATCCGCGGGCGGCACCGCGCCGTCCGGCGCGGCTTCCACTTCGCTGACGTTGACCACCAGCACCGCGTGGTGCGCGGTCATCGCGCGGCCGGATTCGGTCAGCACGCGCGGCGGCGGAAGCTTCCATTCGGCACAGGCGATGGCAAGCGGCGCGACGATCGCATTGGCGTACTGGTCGAGGTCGTAATTGATCGAACATTCGCCGCGCGAACGTGTGCCCTCGTAATCGACGCCGAGGCCGCCGCCGACATCGACATGGTCCAGCGGCAAGCCGGCCGTGCGGAGTTCCGCGAAATGCCGCACCGCCTCGCGCATGCCGGCCGCGATGTCACGCAGGTTGGAAATCTGCGAGCCCATGTGGAAGTGCAGTAGGCGCATCGTTTGCGTCAGGCCCGCGTCGCGCAAACGCGCGACCAGCGCCAGCAGTTGCGCCGGCGTCAACCCGAACTTGCTCTTGTCGCCGCCGGTGTTCTGCCACTTGCCGGCGCCGATCGAGGCCAGCCGCACGCGCACCCCGAGTTTGGGTTCGACGCCGAGCGACTTCGATTCCGCGATCACGTGTTCGAGCTCGGACGGTTTTTCAATCACGATCACCACGTCGACGCCGAGCTTGCGGCCGATCAGCGCGATGCGGATGTAATCGGCATCCTTGTAGCCGTTGCACACCACCAGCGATCCGGGTTGCGCGAGGCCCAGCACTGCCAGCAGTTCCGGTTTGGAGCCGGCTTCCAGCCCGAACGCCGTACCCGCCGTGTGCGGCGATGACGCGTCCTGCGCCAGGGTGCCGGCGACCGCGCGCTGCTGGTTGACCTTGATGGGGTAAAGCGCGGTGTAGCCGCCCGGATAATCGTGCGTGCGCATCGCGCCCGCGAACGCGGCGCGCAACTTCTCGCGGCGATCGAGCAGAATGTCCGGAAAGCGCAGCAGCAGCGGCAGCCGCAAGCCCATCTTTCTCGCGCGCGCGACGGCCTCATCCAGCGCGATCGCGGGGCCGTCACTGCCGCGCGGGCGCATCACGGCACGGCCCTGCGCGTCGATGTCGACGTAGCCGTCGCTCCAGTGCGCGACCGAATACACGAAACGGGCGGTATCGATGTTCCAGGCGTTCGTCATCGTGGTTCTCCGGATAACGAGGAGTGGAACGTCGCAGCGGCGGGCCTTGACGCAACGTGTTCGCCGACCGGAAGCCACCGACGCCGCGGGATCGACGCGCCATTGTAACGCGCAGGTCCGGACCGGCCGTTACAATCGTGTGTTCTCCAACAGGATTCCCGGGCATGCCGTCCAACTGGTTCACCGAAAAGCACGACGCCTCCGGTTCGTCCATCGGCTACCGCGTGGACGAAAAGCTGGCCGACGAGCAGACGCCGTTCCAGCGCATCGAGGTCTACCGCACCACCGACTGGGGCAACCTGATGGTGATCGACGGCTGCACGATGCTGACCAGCCGGGACAATTTCCTCTACCACGAGATGATGACGCACCCGGCGCTGTTTACCCACGCGGCGCCGCGCAACGTGGTGATCATCGGCGGCGGCGACTGCGGCACCCTGCGCGAGGTGCTGCGCCATCCGGAAATCGGACACGTGGTGCAGGTCGACATCGACGAGCGCGTCACCCGCCTCGCGGAAAAATACTTTCCCGAACTGTGCGAATCCAACGGCGATCCGCGCGCGCAACTGCTGTTCGACGACGGCATCAAATACATGGCCGATGCCGCGCCCGATTCGCTGGACGTGGTGATCGTCGACTCCACCGATCCGGTCGGACCGGCCGAAGGCCTGTTCAACGCGAAGTTCTACGCGAGCTGCTTCCGCGCGTTGCGCGCAGGCGGGATCCTGGTGCAGCAATCGGAATCGCCGCTGGTGCTGATGGATCTGATCCGGTCGATGCACGCGGCCATGCGCGACGTGGGGTTCTCGACCACCCGCACGTTGCCGTTCCCGCAGCCGTGCTACCCGACCGGCTGGTGGAGCTGCACGATGGCGCGCAAGGACGGTGGGCTGGATGCATTCCGCGAACACGACGCGGCCGCCAAGCCCTTTGCGACGCGCTATTACAACGCGGACATGCACCGCGCCGCGCTGGCGCAGCCGGAATTCATGCGCGAAGCGCTGGCGCGATAAGCGTTGCCGACGATCGCCTCCGAAAGCCTTCTACCGCACGGTTTTTCGCATCCGGCACCGGCTTCGCGGCCGGCGCGATCGGCCAGCCCGCATTCACCCGTCCGCACGTAGCTTTCCCCACATTCCCTTACCGGTCCTGCCCATGCGCCACGCCCCGTTTGCCGCCGCATTCGCCTCGCTGCTGATCGCCGGCGTTGCCTTCGCGAAGCCACCGGCCAAGCATCCTTCGAAGGTTTCGGCGCCGGCCGCCAGCGCCGCATCCACCGGCGAAGAAAAAATCTCGCCGGCCGATCGCCAACGCATCCTGGCAATCCAGCAGTATCAGCACGACCTGGTGAACGTGGTCGCGCTGCGCGCCGACCCCGACTACCTGCTGGGTGCCGCGATCCTGGCCAAACCTTTCAAGGAACAGACCCAGGGCCTCGACTTCGACGCGCTCAGCCAGCGCGCCACCGCGGTGCCGAATGCCGCCGCCGAGTGGGCACGACTCGATGTCTGCTCGACGGAAAAGGACTGCCCCAATGCCAAAGCCTTTGCCTGGCTCAAGCAGCACGCGGCCGACAACGCCGCGGTGTGGATGGTGGCGCTGGACGTGGCCGCGCGCGACAAGGACGACAAGGCCGAACGGGCCGCATTGAAGCGCGCCGCCGCCGCGCAAACCTACGACGATTATTACGGCAAGACCCTGGCGGGCGTCACCAAGGCCGTCGCCGTGCTGCCGCCCTTGGCCGACACCATGCAGGGCGCGCACGACGGCCAGCCCGACAACGCCGACGGCGTGCGCATGCTGGTGGCCGTGATGAACACCCAGGACCACATTCGTCCGGCGTTCGGACCGCTGGAACAACTGTGCGGCGACGACGCCGCGAAAGACGACGAGCTCAAGACCGACTGCCTGAAGCTCGCGCATACCCTGCAATGGGGTTCCAGCCCGGTCGCGCGCGCGGTGGGCCTGCACATCCAGGGCACGCTGAAGCCTTCGGAACAGGCGCAGGACGACCAGGCCAGCCAGAACCTGGCCTGGCAGGTGCACCAGTATTCGGCGTTGCTGCAACGCGCGCTCACCGACGCCTCGCTCGCGTCGCAATGGCTGACTGCCGCCCGCAACGGCGGCACCGAACTCAGCCTGATGCTGGCCACCCTGCGCGCCAACCAGGTTCCGCTGGACGCGCCGGTGGCCGGCGCTTCCACTGGCCGGTGAGCGCGCGCGGCGATGCGTGAATTGTTGCTGCTGCGGCACGCCGAAGCGATGTCGATCGGACCCGACGGCCGCGATACCGAGCGCCCGTTGAGCCTGCACGGCGAAGCGCAGGCGCGCGCGGCCGGCGCGTGGCTTGCGAAACGCGGCGCTGCGCCCGACGCCGTGCTGTGTTCGCCCGCGCGCCGCACCCAGATGACCGCCGACGCGGTCGGCAGGGCGTTGCGCATGCCGAAACCGCAATTCGTGCATGCGATTTATCGCGCCACGCCCGGCGAGTTGCTGACGCTGGTGGAAAACCACGCCCCGGATGCGCGGCAGGTCCTGCTGGTGGGCCACAATCCCGGCATGGAAGAATTGCTGGCGCTGCTGACCGAAGGCCGCTCCGCCGGCGCGCGGGGGATGTCGCCCGCGACCATTGCCTGGCTCGAGTTGGCCGATGACGCACTCGAGCCCGGGCACGGGCGGCTGCAGGCGCTGTGGTCGCCGTGAAGGCGGCCCTGCTCCTTGCCCTGTTCGCCTGGGCGGCGACAGCGCCGGCCGCACCCCCCGCACCCATTACGCAGGTCTGGTCGATCGACGCCGCGAAATCGCAGGCGCAGTTCAGCGTCCGCAAGTTCCTGTTCGCGCATGTGCGCGGTACGTTCCCCGGACTTTCCGGCCGGCTGCACCAGGTCGAAAACACCGCCGGCCCGGAGCTGGTGCAGGTTGATGCGACGCTCGAAGTCGCGGCGCTCGAAATGGACGACGCCGACGATCGCGCGCATGCCCTCGACGAGAACTTCTTCCACGCGCGGCAATTCCCCTCGATCCGTTTCGATTCCGATCCGTTTCCGCTGCAGGAACTCGCGAGCGGCGGTACGCTGCGCGGCCTGCTGACGCTGCACGGCGAGCAGCATCCGGTGAAGCTCGCGCTGCAGCCTTCGGATTGTCCGCGCCAGCCGCTCGAATGCGTGATCCGGGTCCACGGAGTGATTTCCCGCTCCCGCTTCGGGATGCGCGCCTGGCGGGGCGTGTTGTCGGACAAGGTGGAACTGGATTTGCGGATCAGCCTGGACGAGCCCGCGACGCCGCCTTGATGCGCCCCGTATGATCCGGTCGATGCCCAACAGCTTGCGCGCAAAATTCGGTTGGTGTGCCTGCACGCTCGCGCTGCTGCTGCTCGCGGGCTGCGCGCCGCTGTCGACCAAACGCATCGAACGCGCAGACCGGATCGTCGCGATGTCGGCGGACAGCCGCGTCGATTGCAACCGTGCCGACCGCTGCGCCGAACCGTCGCCGTTCATGGCCCAGGCCGACCGCGCGATCACCGCCTCGACCCGCGAGCATCCGCGCAACACCGTCACCCTGCTCAACATCGGCCAGAACGCGCTGGCGGCGCGCCTCAACCTGATCCGCGCGGCGCAGAAGTCCATCGACATCCAGACCTACATCTGGGCCAAGGACGACGCCGGGATGCTGGTGCTGGACGAACTGGTGAAGGCCGCCCGCCGCGGCGTACAGGTGCGCATCCTCGCCGACCAGCTCGGCTCATTGAATGATCCGAAGCTGCTGTCGCGCCTCGCGCGCGCCAGCGACAACCTGCACATCAGGCTGTACAACCCTACCTTCGACAGCGCGCGCAGCAACTTCGTGGAATACACCGCGAGCGTGTTGTGTTGTTTCCGGAAGTTCAACCAGCGCATGCACACCAAGCTGTTCCTGGTGGACGACAAGGTCGGCATCGTGGGCGGCCGCAACTACGCCAACGATTACTACGACTGGGATCCGCAGATGGACTTCCTGGATCGCGACGTGCTGGTGGCGGGCATCGCCGGCCGCCAGATGGAAAAGAGCTTCGAGATCTTCTGGCACAACCACCGCGCGGTGCCGCTCACGCACCTGAAGGACGTCAACGCCGACATCCTGAAGCACCCCTTCGATGTCGAACCCTGGACGGAACCGGCGTTCGCCGACCCGCAGCGCGTCGCCACCACACGCGAAGAGGCGGAAGATCCCGCCTGGCTCGCGGCCAACCTGCTCGACCACAGTCTTGAGGTCGGCCTGGTCGATTACTTTTATGACCTGCCGTCCAAGGCCGAGGCGGTGCACGGGCCGGATTCGCGCGAACTGACGCGCGACCTGATGAAGATGCTGTCGGAGGCGCACGATCAGATCGTGCTGCAGACACCCTACCTCGTGCTGACCAGCCGCGCCGGCAGGATCTTCAAGGCGCTGCAGAAAAAGCAGCCGCCGGTGCAGGTGATCGTGTCCACCAATTCGCTGGCGTCCACCGATGCGCTGCCGGTGTACGCGCTGTCGTACAAGCACCACAAGAAATATCTCGTCGATTACGGCTTCCGCATCCATGAACTGATGCCGCACCCCGCGGATGCGGCCGAAATGCTGGGCGACTATTACCGGCTTTCGGGTTTCGGTTCGGAAAAATCCTCCGCGCACCACGGCGGCCGCGCGCCGATCGAACCCGGCAGCCCCGGTCCGCGCATCAGCCTGCATGCGAAATCCCTGGTGGTGGACAGCCGCATCGCGATGGTCGGCTCGCACAACTTCGATCCGCGTTCGGCCGACTACAACACCGAAGGCGGCGTGATCATCGACGACCCAACGTTCGCGAAACAGGTGCGCGACACCATCCTGCGCGACGCCGCGCCACAAAATGCGTGGCTGGTCGCGCCGCGGCATCCCACCCCGATCATCGGCGACGTCAGCCAGGCGATCGGCGACGTCTCGCGCAAGCTGCCGATCTTCGATCTCTGGCCGTGGGCCTACGCCACCGATTACCAGTTGAAGCCCGGCTGCAAACCCATTCCCGCGACCGATCCGGATTTCCTGAATTGCTGGGAACCGGTCGGCGACTTCCCGCAGGTGAACCTGTCGCTCACGGCCATCATCACGCGCTTCATCACCGCGTTCGGCGCCGGCATCCAGGGGATATTATGAGTCCGCGCCGGTGATTGACGGGCCCAAGGCCGCTCGGTAGGCTGGCGCATTCTGCCGCCCCGTTCGAGGATTCCGCCATGCCGATGGACATCAACATCCAGTTGAGCGACGACGACCTGCAGTTCTTCGTCAAGGGCATGCGCGACGTCCAGGCCAGCGTCGAGGGCGAAAATCCCGAAAAAATCATCACGGCCGCGCAGGCGCTGCTGGATGAAACGCGCGGCGCGCAACATGCGCCGCCGTTCATTGCCGAGCGCCTGGGCAGCGTCGAGTCCCTGATTTCGATGGCCGGCGACGTGGGTTTCAATCTGCCGGAAGAGGACCGCCGCCGGGTGCTGGCGGCGCTGGCGTATCTCGCCGATCCCAACGACGCGATTCCGGACAACGTGCCGGTGCTGGGTTTCCTCGACGACGCGATCATGATCGAGCTGTGCCGTCGCGACCTGCAGTTCGAAATCGAGGCCTACGACGATTTCTGCGCGTGGCGCGAGGACGAGGCCCGCGCGCGCGGCGAGGACCCGGCCAAGCTGATGGTGCAACGCGCCGACTGGGCCGATGCGCGCGCCGCCGAAGCGATTGCCCGCATGCACCGCCGCCGCCGCGAATCCTATGCCAGTGGCGCGTGGAAGCCGACGCTGTTCAAGGTCGGGTAAGCAGCCAGAAGATAGTCGTAGCGCCGGTAGGTTGGGCTGAGTCCGCGCTTGTTGCGGATGAAGCCCAACATTGCCGCGGTTTAGTTGGGCTTCGGCGGATGACCCCCCCAGCCCAACCTTGCCATCGCCGTCATGGCCGCTCCATGATCGCGACGACGCCCATCCCACCCGCGGTGCAGATGGAAATCAGGCCGCGGCCAGAACCTTTTTGCGCCAGCAGTTTGGCAAGCGTCGCCACGATGCGTGCGCCGGTCGCGGCGAATGGGTGGCCCGTCGCAAGGCTCGATCCGTGGACGTTGATCTTCGCGGGATCGATCGAACCCAGCGGCGCGTCCAGGCCCAACCGGCTCCTGCAGTAGTCCGCCGATTCCCACGCGCGCAATTGGCAGAGCACTTGCGCGGCAAACGCCTCGTGGATTTCGTAGAAGTCGAAGCCCTGCAGCGTCAGGCCCGCGCGCGCCAGCATCCGCGGCACTGCGATGGTCGGCGCCATAAGCAAGCCTTCGCCGTGCACGTAGTCGACGCCGGCGACTTCCGCGAAGGTGAGGTAGGCCAGCACCGGCAGCCCGCGCGCGAGCGCCCAATCCTCACTGGCCAGCAGCACCGCGGCGGCGCCATCCGACAGCGCGGAGGAATTGCCCGCGGTCAGCGTGCCCTTGCCCGAGGTGCGATCGAATGCGGGCTTCAGCGCGGCAAGCTTTTCCTGCGTGGTGTCGGCGCGCAGCAGGTTGTCGCGCGTGACGCCGCGAAACGGGATCACCAGGTCGTCGAAGAAGCCGGTGTCGTAAGCGGCCGCGAGCTTGCGATGGCTTTCCAGCGCCCATTGATCCTGCTCGGCGCGGCCGATCTCCCATTCGCGCGCCATCTTCTCGCAGTGCTGGCCCATCGACAGACCGGTGCGCGGCTCGACCACGCCCGGCACATGCGGTTTCAGCTCGCGCAGGCGGAAGCCGTGCGTCGCCGCGCGCAGCTTCTGTCCGAATGTTTTTGCACGATTCAAATCCAGCAGGCGTTGCTGCAGGCGATTCGAATAGGTCAGCGGCACCTGGCTGGTGGTATCCGAACCACCGCCGATGCCGGCCTCGATTTGGCCGGTCGCGATTTTCTGCGCGATCAGTATCGCGTTGTCGAGCGATGTGCCGCAGGCTCGCGCGGTGGTGATGCCGGGCGTGGTCATCGCGAGGCCGGAAGACTGCAGCGCTTCGCGCGCGAGGTTCCAGTCGGCGGGATGCTTCATCACCGCACCGAACGCGACTTCGCCCAGTTCCAGACCATGCAGGCCGAACTTCTCGACCAGCGCGCCCAGCACTTCCACCGACATGCCGAAGTTGCCGAGGTCGGCATACGCGGTGTCGCGCTTGCAAAACGGGATGCGCACGCCGCCCAGAACGGCGACGCGGCGGGTTTGGGGGATCATGTTCGACTCCTGTTGTGCCGTCATTCCGGACCCCGCATAGCGGCGATCCGGAATCTGCTCTCTCCTGGGGTGTTGTACAGCAGATTCCGGGTTCCGCGCCAATGTGCGCCCCGGAATGACCAAACCTAATCGAACGCAACAAACCCGCGCCGCAGCATCTTGTAGGCCTCTTCTTCCATGCCGAGCGAAGCGTAGGTCCGCTGCGCCCTTTCATTGTCGCGCTCGACGTACAGGCGCAAGCCGACCGCGCCGGCCGTGCGGGCACGACTTTCAACCTCCGCATACAGCGCGCGGAACACGCCGCTGCGGCGCGCGGCGGGCGTCACGTACACACTCTGGAACCACCACCAGTCGCCGTTGCGCCAGTCGCTCCATTCGTACGTGACAAGCAGGCAGCCGGTCGGCTCGCCATCGCGTTCGGCGATCAGGTAGAACCCGCGGCGGGTATCGTCGAACACCGCCTGCGTGCCGCGAGTCAACACCTCGCGATCGAGCGTCTTGTGTTCGGTTTCCCGCGCCATCGCGGCATTGCAGTCGACCAGGAAAGGAATGTCGGAAATTTTCGCCATGCGGACATCGATCGACATCGGTATCACCCTTCCTCTTTTTTTCGGATGCGCCGCGGGCGTGAGCTGCCCAGCTTGCGCGTCAGCGTGTTGCGTCCCAGCCCCAGCGCCTTCGCCGCGTTTTGCCGGTGTCCGTCATGCGCGGCCAGTGCCGCATCCAGCAGCACGCGATCGAAGCATTCGCGCGCACGCGCATGGACGTTTTCGGCACCGCTTCCGAGTTCGGCCTCGGTCCACGTCCGCAACGCATGCTCCCAGGGCAGGCTGGACCCGCGCTGCGCAGAAGCAATCCGCGTGCCTGCCTCGCCGAGATCCTCGCGATGAATCGTCGCGCCCGGCGCGATCACTGCAAGCCGGCGGCACAGGTTTTCCAGTTGCCGGACGTTGCCGGGGAATTCCATTTTCGCTAAGGCCTGCAGCGCGGGCTGCGCGAACCGCTTTTCCGGCAGTTTCAACTCGCGGGCGGCGCCGGCGAGAAACCGTTTCGCCAGAAGCGGAATGTCGCCGCGGCGCTCGCGCAAGGGCGGAAGGTGGATCCGCAACACGTCGAGGCGATGCATCAGGTCGGCGCGGAATTCGCCGCGCGCGACCCTCGCATCCAGATCCTGGTGCGTCGCCGCCAGCACGCGCACGTCGCTGCGGATCAGTTCGCGCCCGCCCACGCGATAGAACTCGCCGCCCGCGAGCACGCGCAGCAGCCGAGTCTGCAAGGCCAATGGCATGTCACCGATTTCGTCGAGGAACAGCGTGCCGCCTTCGGCCTGCTCGAAGCGTCCGGCCATGCGCCGCTGCGCGCCGGTGAACGCGCCGGCCTCGTGCCCGAACAGTTCCGACTCCAGCAGTTCCGCGGGAATCGCGGCGGTGTTGAGCGCGACGAACGGCCGCGCACACCGCGCGCTTTCCTCGTGCAGTGCGCGCGCCACCAGTTCCTTGCCGGTGCCGGTTTCGCCGGTGATCAGCACGTTCAAGTCGCTCGCAGCCACGCGTCCGATCAGACGGAACACCTCGCGCATCGGCGCGCTTTCGCCCAGCAGCGCATGGCGCGGCGTGGGCGCGCTGATCGCGGCGTTCGTCTGTTCCGATTCGTGCAGCGCCCGTCGCACCGACGCCATGGCGTGCGCCAGATCGAAGGGCTTCGGCAGATAGTCTGTCGCGCCTTCGCGATAAGCCGCAGCGGTGGTCGCGACGTCGGTGAACGCGCTCATCACGATCACCGGCAGCGCCGGGTGCGTGGCCTTCAGCGCGCGCAGCAGCGCCAGTCCGTCCGCCCCCGGCAGGCGCACGTCGCAGATCATAAGTTCCGGCAGTGCCCGCCGCAGCGCGCGTTGGGCCTCTTCCGCGCTGGCGAACTCGGTGACGGCATGCCCCGCGTCACGCAGCGCCGTCGCCAGCACGAAGCGCACGGCGCGATCATCGTCGACAACATAGATGTCGCTCATCGCATCTCCCCGCCGCGCGGATGGCGCGGCAACCACAGCACGAAGCGCGAACCGGATTCGCGGGGCTGGAAGATCAGGTCGCCGCCGTGTTCGCGCGCGATTTCGCGCGCCAGCGCCAGGCCGAGTCCGGTGCCGTCCGGGCGGCCCGACACCATCGGTTCGAAAAGCGTCGCGGCGATCGCGTCGGGCACGCCGTCGCCGTTGTCGTCGACTTCGATGCGCAGCGCGGGTACGCGCTGGCCGCGGGCATCACGCCAACCCGCTTCGGCACGGCTCCGCAAGACGATCCGCCGAGCGTTGGCTTCGACCGCGTTGCGCACCAGGTTCAGGACCGCCTGCAACAAACGATCGGCGTCGCCGTGCCAGGCCGGCAGGCTGGGATCGTAGTCGCGCACGACCACCACGTCGGCGCGCTCGGCTTCCAGCAATTCGGCGGCGCGTTCCAGCATCGCGTGCACGTTGACCGCACGAGGCGCCACCGCGTCGCGGGCGCCCAGCAGGCGTTCGGCCAGCTTGGCCAGGCGCGCCGCTTCTGCGCGGATCAACTGCGCGAGCTCGCGCTGGCGCGCGTCGCCGGCGTGCTGCTCCAGCAGTTGCGCGGCACCGGAAATCGCGGCCAGCGGATTGCGGATTTCGTGCGCGAAGCCGCGCAGCGATTCGGAAACGCGCGTCGCACCGGACGCTGGCGTGGCCGGATGCACCTCGATCCACACCCCCTCACCCATCGCGGCAAAGCTGAAATCCAGCCGCGCCTCGTGCCCCGGCGCCGCGCACACCGCCACGTTGCGCAGGTTTAATACGGCGGTTTCGGCGCGCGCCTGCAACGCCATTTCGTGCAGGCGTCCACCGTGCGGCTTCAATGCCGCCAATGTCTGCCCCAACAGCCGCGACAAACCAAAGCCGGTGTGCTCGACAAAGGCGGGATTGGCGTAATCCACGCAGCCGGCCGTATCCAGCCGCGCCACGCCCGTCGCGAGTTGGTCGATCAGGTTGGTATCCAGCATGGTGCGAACCATTGCACCAATCTAGTGCATGGCATGCAAGCAGGCAAGCTCAGCACGCGATGCGGAACGTGAGATTGTAGCGGCGCGTTCCGGTCAACGGATGCTCGCCGTCCTTGATCGGCAGCACACCGTGGTAGCGCATCCGCGATTGGCCGCCCCACACCACCACATCGCCGTGCGTCAGCGGCACGCGCCGCTGCGGTTCCTTGCGCGTCGCCCCGCCGAACAGGAACGTGGCCGGCAGGCCCAACGACACCGATACGATCGGCGCGTGGTGATCGCGTTCGTCCTGATCCTGGTGCAGCGTCAGGCGCGTGCCGGGATCGTAGCGGTTGACCAGGCACACGTCCGGTGCGTAGCCGCCGAAACCCGCCGCGTCCGCCGCCTCGCGCGCAAGTTGCAGGAATAACGCGGGCATCGGCGGCCACGGCGTGCCCGTTTCGGGATCAATGGCGGTGTAGCGATAGCCGCGCCGATCACTGAACCAGCCCACCGCGCCGCAGTTGCTCATCGCCACCGACATGGTCTTGCCGCCGGGCGTGACGAGGTGCCGGAACGGCGAGATCGCAGCGATCTTCGCGATTTCGCCCATCAACGCGCCGCCGTCCGCCAAGGCAAACCCGCGCAGCACCCAAGCGCCGGGCGCCAGCGCTTCGCACCCATCGGCAGGCGTTTCGTCGAACAGGGCGAGCATTTGACCGGACATCGCTCGAAGCATAGGCGCGATCGCGAATGCGCGCACGGGAACGGCTGCGATTGCAACACGCGATGACCCACGTCAAGCGCGACGAAATTTCACCTTCCCAAAGAATTGACAACTTGCTCAAGGGCAACCCCGGCGATGCCGATAAGCAAAGTGCGACGTGCGCATCGTGCCAGTGGAATCCGTGGGGGGGCCATCGTCCATCCAGGCAAATGCCGCGAGCACGTTCGGTGAGGCTGCCGTGTCCAAGCAACGCAACGTTGTCCGCGATCCGATCTGGGGGCTGGTGTGCCTGCTCGCGCTGTCGGCGTGCCTGCTGCTGTGGCATCAGTACGGCATGAACCGGTCGCTGCGGCTGACCGCGGCGGACCCCTACGCGATCTGGCCGTACGACGACCGTGACATGGGCGGCAAGAGTATCGCGCGCGTTCAAAGAACGCCTTCGGCGATCCTGTTGCAGTGCAAGCTGAACGCGGGCTACGCGACGCCCTATTGCGGGTTCAGCGTGTCTCTGTCGGAGACCACGAAGGGCGTCGACATCTCCCGCTTCGACACCATCGCGCTGGACATCGACACACCGGAAATCGAAAAGATGCCGGTGCGGGTGTACCTGCGCAATTTCGATGCGCGCTACGCGCGCAAGGGCGACCCGGCCTCGCTGAAGGTCAACCAGATGCAGTACGTTCCGCAACGGGAACCCCACCCCTTCGTCCTGCCGCTGAAGATCTTCCAGGTCGCGCAGTGGTGGATCGGCAGCCACGACATCGCGCCCGACGATTCGATGCCCGACCTTCGCAACGTCACGGTGCTGGAAGTGGCGACGGGCGATTTCGCAGTGGCGGGCGATTACACGGTCCGCATCATGTCCATTGCCTTCCACGGAAAATGGATCTCGTCCGTGCAACTGCTGTCGATGATCCTCGCGTTGTGGGTCGTTGCCGCGTTGCTGTTCGTGGCCGGCAGCATCATCCGCTGGCGCAAGTCGATGCGCGCCGTGCAGCAGGAAAAGCGAGAGCTCGAAGCCGTGAACGCGGCGCTGGAGCTGCGGCGCCAGGAACTGGAAGCGGCGGTGACGCATGACGACCTGACGGGCCTCTACAACCGCGTCGGCCTTCGCAACAACCTGTACAGGCTGGTCTTGCGGATGCGCGAAGAGGGCGGCGCGCTGTCGGTGATCTTCCTGGATGTCGATCATTTCAAGTCCATCAATGATCGTCACGGACACCTTGCCGGCGACGAACTGCTGGCCGAACTCGCGAAATTCCTGAAAGGGCATACCCGCGACGGCGACTCCCTGTGCCGCTGGGGCGGCGAAGAGTTCGTGCTGCTGTGCGCCGATGCGCCGCTGCAGGCAGCTTGCCAGATCGCGGAAAAACTGCGGGTGTTGATTAGCGGACACGCCTGGTCCAACCGGATCGCCTTGCATTGCAGCTTCGGCGTGGCGCAGATGTGCTTGAAGGAAGACATCGGCAGCCTTTTCAGGCGCGCCGACGAGGCGCTGTACCACGCCAAGCAACACGGCAGGAACCGGGTCGCCTGCAGCACCGGGTCGGAGGTAGTGGCTCTGGACCAGGCCGCCTGAGCGTTGCGCGCCAACGCTGCCCTCGCGCGTTCAGAGCATGCGCTGCCAGTACGCGACGTCGATCCAGCGGCCGAACTTGAAGCCATTCTCGCGGAAATGCGCAACTTTCGTGAAGCCGAGCTTTTCGTGCAACGCCGCGCTGGCAGGATTCGGGAGCGCGGCGCCGCCGATCACGCAATGGATGTTCCGCGTTTGCAGGTGTTCGAGCAGGCTTCCGTACAAGGCAGAGCCTAATCCGCGCCCGACTTGCGCGGGTGCAAGATAGATCGAGCTTTCCACCGCGAACCGGTAGCCGATGCGCGCTTTCCATGGGGAGGCGTATGCGTAGCCGGCAACGATTCCATCGCTTTCGAGCACCAGCCACGGCAGTTTTTTCAGCACCATCGCCATGCGCGCGTGCATGTCGGTCGCGGCGACCGGTTGCTCCTCGAACGTCACGATCGTGTCGATGACGTAATGGTTATAGATCGCACAAATGGCTTCGGCGTCCGCCGCCGTCGCCATGCGGATCGGACCGCGCACCGTACTTTCAAAGTTCATAGGCCGATTCGCCATGGCTGCTGATGTCGAGTCCCTGCCGCTCGGCATCGTGGTGCACGCGCAATCCGAGCAGGCGGCGCGCAGCGAAGAACGCCGCGAGCGCAGCGAGCCCCGACCACGATACCGTGATTGCCACGCCCAGCGCCTGCACTTCCAGTTGGTGCGCGATGGCATAGCCCGCCGCACCGGCGCCGCCCAGCGCGGGAGCCGTGAATACGCCGGTCAACAATGCGCCGGCGACTCCGCACACGCCGTGGATCCCGAACACATCCAGCGAATCGTCCGCGCGCAACCGGCGCTTCAGCACGTTCACACCCCAGAATCCCGCCACGCCGCCCGCCGCGCCGATGCACAACGCACCGCCGACACCGACCGTGCCGCAGGCGGGCGTGATCGCCACCAGCCCCGCGACCAAGCCGGATGCCGCGCCCAGCATCGACGCGCGCTGGCGGAACATGGCTTCCACCGCGCTCCACGCCAGCACCGCGGCCGCGGCCGCTACCAGTGTGTTGACGAAGGCCAGCGCGGCGACGCCGTTGGCCTCGAGTGCGGAACCGGCATTGAAACCGAACCATCCAACCCACAGCAGCGCCGCGCCGGTGTACGTCAACGGCAGGCTGTGCGGCGACAGGCGTTCGCGCCCGAATCCGATGCGCGGCCCCAGCATGTAGGCGCCGACAAGGCCGGCCACGCCGGCGTTGATGTGCACCACCGTGCCGCCGGCGAAATCCAACGTGCCCATGCGGAACAGCCAGCCCGTCTGAGCCCACACCATGTGCGCCAGCGGCAGGTAGGCGAGGGTGAACCACAGTGCGGTGAACAGCAGCACCGCGGAAAACCGCGCGCGTTCGGCGATGGCGCCCACCACCAGCGCGCAACTGATCGCCGCGAACGCCCCCTGGAACGCGATGTAGACGTATTCGGGAATCGCCGCGGCCGGACTGGACGTCGCCGTCATCGAATCGGCACCGACGCCGCGCAGCATCAGCTTGCCCAGGCCACCGATCACCGCGCCGCCGCCATCGAATGCCGCGCTGTACCCGTATGCAACCCACAGCACGATAGCGAGCGAGGCGACCACCAGCACCTGCATCAACATCGACAGGATGTTCTTGGCGCGCACCAGGCCGCCATAGAACAGCGCGAGACCCGGCGCGATCATCAGCACCACCAGCAAGGTGGCGACCAGCATCCAGGCCGTGTCGCCCGTATCCACCGTAGCGCTGCGCGCCAGCGCGCGCGCGGGCACGAAGGCCGAAGCGACGATCGCGAGGCGTGGAATCCATCGCGCAGCCATCGCCCGCATCGTGCCTCCCGAATCGCTACTGCAATGGAACGCGCGGGCACTTGCCGCTCGCGCGCGCGTTCGCGGTTTTCACCCCGCCGGTATCAGATCGAGTAATACATCTGGTATTCGAGAGGATGCGTGGACGCACGATACGCCGTGACTTCCTTCATCTTGGTGGCGATGTAGGCGTCGATGAAGTCGTCGCTCATCACGCCGCCGGCCTTCAGGAAATCGCGGTCGCGGTCCAGCGCTTCCAGCGCCAGGTCGAGCGACGCGCACACCTGCGGGATGTTGCGCTCCTCTTCGGGCGGCAGGTCGTACAGGTCCTTGTCCATCGCCGGGCCTGGATCGGTCTTGTTCAGGATGCCATCGAGCCCGGCCATCATCAGCGCGGTGAAGGTGAGGTAACCCGAATTCATCGGATCGGGGAAACGCACTTCGATGCGGCGGCCCTTCGGATTGGACACGTACGGGATGCGGCACGAGGCCGAGCGGTTGCGCGCGGAATACGCCAGCATCACCGGCGCCTCGAAGCCCGGCACCAGGCGCTTGTAGGAATTGGTGGTGGAATTGGAAAACGCGTTGATCGCACGGGCGTGCTTGAAGATGCCACCGATGTACCACAACGCGAGCTGCGACAACCCGCCGTACAGCTCGCCCGCGAACAGGTTCTTGCCGTCCTTCGACAGCGACTGGTGCACGTGCATGCCCGAACCGTTGTCGCCCACCACGGGTTTGGCCATGAAGGTGACGGTCTTGCCGTTCTCATGGGCCACGTTGCGGATCACGTACTTCATCGTCTGCAGATCGTCGGCCTTGTGCAGCAGCGTGTTGAACTTCACGCCGATCTCGCACTGTCCCGCGTTGGCCACTTCATGGTGGTGCACTTCCACCGTCTGTCCCAGCGATTCCAGCACCTTGCACATTTCCGCGCGCAGGTCGTGCAGCGAATCGACCGGTGGCACCGGGAAGTAGCCGCCCTTCACGCCGGGGCGGTGGCCATGGTTGCCTTCGTCGTACTTGTAGCGCGATGCCCACGCGGCTTCTTCGGAGCCGATTTCATAGAACACCCGGCCCATGTCGTTCTGCCAGCGCACCGAATCGAAGATGAAGAACTCCGGTTCCGGCCCGAAGAATGCCGTGTCGGCAACACCGGTGGACTTGAGGAACGCTTCGGCGCGGCGCGCGATCGAACGCGGATCGCGTGAATACGCCTGCATCGTGGACGGCTCCAGCACGTCGCACACGATGTTGATCTGCTTGTGCGCTGCGAACGGATCGATGAAGGCCGTCGCGGGATCCGGCATCAGCACCATGTCCGATTCGTTGATGCCCTTCCAGCCGGTGATCGACGAGCCGTCGAACATCTTGCCATCTTCGAAAGTGTCGGCATCGATCGCATGTGCGGGGAAACTGACGTGGTGCTCGACCCCGCGCATGTCGGCGAAGCGCAGGTCGACGAATTCGACGTTTTCGGACTTGATGATGTCGAGGACTTTGTCGGCGGTCATGGTCGGGCTCGGGCGTGGGAGGATGGCTGGAAAGTGCAAGCGGCGTGCCAGCCATTGTAGCTTTTCAATTCAAGGCTTTGCAGAGTCAGGACGGCGGATGCTGCACCATGAAGGTGCAATCATTGCACCACGCGTGGACGCGTTCAGCCCAGCTTCGCGCCCAGCGGCACCGGCTTGTCGGGCACGCACAGCGCGACCTCGCCGTTCGCATCGTAGAACCCGGTGACCAGGCACTCGCTCATCAGCGGCCCGATTTGCTTCTTCGGGAAGTTCACGACGCCCACCACCAGCTTGCCGACCAGTTCTTCCGGTGCATACAGCCGCGTGATCTGCGCGCTGGATTTCCTGACGCCGATCTCTTCGCCGAAATCGACTTGCAACACGTACGCCGGTTTGCGGGCTTCCGCGAACACCTGCGCGTCGATGATCCGGCCGACACGCAGTTCGACCTTTGCGAATTCGTCCCATCCGATCGTTTGCATGGCTCGCCTCCGAAGTCATGCATACTAACCGCCATGCAGCCACGACCACACGTCGGCAGCGCGCCCACGTCGATGCTTTGCACCCGCAGTCCCGTCACGGCGCGTGGCATCCGCCCCGCACGGAGTTTCCGATGCTGCCCCTGTGGCTGAAAGCCTTCCACATCATCGGCGCAGTGACCTGGTTCGCGGGCTTGTTCTACTTGCCGCGCCTGTTCGTGTATCACGCGGAGGCGGGCGAGGCGCCGATCCGCGAACGCTTCAAGGTGATGGAACGGCGCCTGCTGGTGATGACCCACATTGGCGCCGCGCTGGCGATCGGGTTCGGGATCGCGACGCTGGCGACCGAAACCTTCTACCTCCACTCGGGCTGGCTGCACCTGAAACTGTTGCTGGTGCTGGTGCTGGTTGCCTACCACGCGATGCTGATGAAGCTCACCCGCGACTTCGCACGCGATCGCTGCAACTGGTCCTCGCGGCGGCTGCGTGGGTTCAACGAGATCCCTGGCGTGCTGCTGCTGGCGATCGTGATCCTGGCGGTGGTCAAGCCTTTTTGATGCGATCGTCCCTGATCGGAGACAACGGCGGTTCACCTGTCCGCACAAACTGCCTCACACGACTCACGGCAAGTAACCGTAAGGTGCGAGCGCCGGCCGAGCCCTCCTTGGCCGGGCGCTCAGCCGGGCAGGCGATGCCACTGGCATCGCGTGAGCGCCCTGACTTTCCACGACAGCAGCTTCGAACGGCTCGGCGGGTTTCATGGATTTCGCCTGGCGCGGAGCAAGCGATACGCCGAACACACTTCCAGCCCGCCGGCTTGGTATAGTTTTGCCGAAGCGGGGGAGTTTCCATGGCATCGCAGTTGTCCCAGCAGAAGCCCGATGCGGAGCTGCAGGCTGCGTTTCGACAGCATCTGCCGCAGCGTCTGCGGACGCTGCTGCGGCGCGCGCGCGCACAATGCCGCAGCGGCTGGGACTGCAACGTGCTGCGGTCGCTGCACGACGAGATCGCGCAACTGGCCGGCGCCTGCGGCCGCTACGGGATGCTGGAAACCGGCGAACGCCTGCTGGCGCTGGAGTCGGCGATGGCGCCGGCGGTGGCGGCCAACGAGGTGCCCGACAGTGCGGCCAGCAGCGAAATCGATGCGCTGCTGGACAGCCTGCGTCCACACCTGCAGCAGTCGCTGCGCGGCCCCGGCTTGCCGGCCTGGATGCAGGATCCTCCGCCGGTCGCCGGCAAGGCGCCGTTTCCGCGCTGCGACACGCCGCCACCTGGCTACTGGCTGCAACTCGGCATCACCGATGCGAGCGGGGTCGCCCCAGCCGCTGCGGCCAACGAAGCGCCGGCACCCCAGCCCGAGGTGCCCGTGATGCCGGAACCGCCACGCGGGCCGCGCGTACGGATCATCAATGATGACGATCCGCTGATCAACGAACTGCTGCTGCGCCTCGACCAGCAGGGCTGCGACGTGGCGCTGCTCGATCACATGCAGGGCCTTCTGGAACAACTGCAGGGCGCGCCCCCGGACCTCATCATTTTGGCGGCCGACGCGCAGACCCCGCTGGAACAACTCGCCCCCGCGCTGCGTGAAGCGCGGCGCGATCCCGCCCACCGCGTGCACCTGCTGGCCCTGCTGCGCGAAACCGACGTGGAACTCCGGCTACGGGCATTGCGGGCAGGCGCCGATCGCTGCATCGCGCTGCCGGCCACGCCAAGCGAAACCGTCGGCGCCGCGCTGGAACTGGCGATGGTGGACGAGGAAAGCCCGTACCGCATCCTGATCGTGGACGACGACGCCCCGCAAGCGCTGTTCGCCCAGGCGATCCTGCGCCGCGCGGGCATGGAAACGCGCGTGCTGGGCGAATCACTGGCGGTGCTGGAAGAACTGGACCGCTTCCAGCCGGACCTGCTGCTGCTCGACCTCAACATGCCGGATTGCGATGGCTTCGAGCTGACCGCGCTGATCCGCGAGCGCGACGGCTACGTCAACACGCCGATCGTGTTCCTTTCCGGCGATCAGGACGAAGATCGCCAATTCGCCGCGCTGGACGCGGGCGGCGACGACTTCCTGATGAAACCGATCCGCCCCACCCACCTGGTCGCTGCGGTGACCAACCGCGTGCGGCGCGCCCGCGCGGCCGCCGCGCGCACCCGGCGCAAGCGCCGCCGCGATGCCACCACCGGGTTGCACGAACGCGCGCAACTGCTGGACGCCTTGTCCGAACACCTCGCCGCGGCGGGCGGCTACGCCGCGCAGGGCGGACTGGTGGCGGTGGAAATCCGCGACGCCACGATCCTGCGCGACCGCATCGGCCTCGCCGCCTTCGATCAGGTCCTCAACCAGGTCGGCGATTTCATCGTGCGCCACGCGCGCACGGGCTACATGACCGCGCGCCAGACGCATGCCTCGTTCCTGATCTTCTCGCCCGCACGCAGCGAGCGCGACCTGGTGGCACTCGCCACGGACCTGATCAAGGGCGCGGACGACGAACGCTTCGGTGCCCAGGCCACGGCCGTGCGGCTGGACTGCGCGGTCTGCGCGTTCGACGCCGCCACCAGCGAATCCGCGGTGGCGCTGGCGGCCGTGCAGCACACCCTGACGGTGGCGCGCACGCAACCGGACCGCATCGCGGTGCATTCCGCGCTCGGGCCCGATCCGAATTCGCTGGCCCAGCGCATTTCGGCGGCGCTGGCGCACGGTTCCTTCGACCTCGTATTCCAGCCAATCATCCCGATCCGCGGCGCCGCGGGTCCGCACTATCAGGCGCTGCTGCGCCTGCACCATGGCGAACGCGAATTCCTGGCCGCCGAACTGATCCCGGCGGCGATCCGCGCGGGTTACATCGCCGCGGTCGACGCCTGGGTGATGGACCATTGCATCGGCGTGCTGGCCCAGCACCAGCGTGACGGCGATCCGGTGTGCCTGTTCGCCAGCCAGTCGCTGCATGGCTGGGAGCAGCACGGCCGGCGCGGACAACTCGCGGCGCGACTCGCGACCGCGGGCGTGGCGCCGACCTCGCTGGTGCTTGAGTTCCGCTGCGAGGAGGCGCGCGACAACCTGCGCACGCTGGTCAAGCTGGCGCCGGAACTGAAACAGGCGGGTGTGCGGCTGTGCCTGGCGGGCGTCGACGCCGGGGCGGTACACGCGGGCTGGATCGAACACCTGCCGCTCGATTTCATCAAGCTCGCGCCCGACCTGGCCGACACGGACCTGGAAGATGTCGTCCGCCATGCGCACGCGCGCAACCTGCACGTGATCGCGCCGCGCATCGAAACCATGGCGCGCGCCGAGCAACTGCGCGCCGCCAGCGTGGACATGCTGCAAGGCAACCATTTCCGACCGCCCGCCGCCGAACTCGACCATTCATTCCCCGGGCGAGGAAGCTGACGATGGTGGCCGCGAGCCGGACGGGGCGGGTGTCGTGGCCGCGGGTGCTGGGCAGCTTCGCGTTGGTCGCGGCCGGCGCTGCCGCCGCGCTGTGGGTGGCGCTGCCGCAGGTGGCCGCGCTGTGGGGTCTGTTGCTGATCGCGCTGATCCTGCTGTGGATGGCGCGCGCGCCGCAGGGCATCGCCGCCCGCAACATTTCCACGCCGCCGGTGCATGACCCGGTGGACGTCGCGATGCGCACACGGCTGGCCTCCGCGCAATCGGAACTGACGTCGCTGCGCGGCGTGCAGCGCGAGCTGCTGGCGGCCAAGCAAGCGGCGGAGGCCGCGATGCTGGCCAAGAGCGAATTCCTGGCCAGCATGAGCCACGAAATCCGTACGCCGCTGAACGGTATCCTGCCGCTGCTCGACATCGTGCTCGGCACCGAGCTTTCGCCCGCGCAGCGCGAATACCTGATCACCGCCAACGCGTCGGCCAAGGAACTGCTGCGGATCGTCGACGACATCCTCGACTACTCCAAGGCCGAGGCCGGCAAGCTGGACCTCGAATCGGTCAGCATCAACATCCGCGAACTGGTGGACAGCGTCAAACGCCTGCTGGAAAAGCCCGCGGAGGCCAAGGGCCTCGCGATGCGCGCGGTGGTCGATGCCGATGTGCGACCGATCGTGCGCGGCGACCCGATGCGGATCCGCCAGATCCTCACCAACCTGATGGGCAATGCGATCAAGTTCACCCAGCGCGGCGGCGTCTCGGTGCGCGTGAGCAAGCGCAACGACACCGCCACCCAGCACGAGTTGCTGTTCGCGGTGCGCGACACCGGCATCGGCCTTGCCGCCGACGCGGCCGCGCGGCTGTTCCAGCCGTTCACCCAAGCGGACGCGTCGGTAACGCGGCGTTACGGCGGCACCGGGCTGGGCCTCACGATCTGCAAGAAGCTGGTGGACCTGATGGGCGGGCGCATCGGCGTGCGCTCGGAACCGGGCCGCGGCTCGGTGTTCTGGTTCACGATTCCGTTCGAGAAGGCGCCGGGTGACATTTCCGGCCCGCACAGGAGCCTGCCCGGCTCACGCGTGCTGCTGGCCGCCAGTCCGCAGCGCGCGCAGCACGTCACGCCGATCCTCGCGACCCTCGAACTCGACGCCACGCAGGTCGGCGACGCCGGCGCCGCACTGGCGCGCCTCAAGCAGGCCGCTCCGCTCGGCAAGACCTTCAGCTTCGACCTCCTGATCGTGGACGCCGGCAGCGTCGCCGGCGACGTGGGCGCCTTGCTCCGCGGCATTCTCGCCGACCGCCAACTCGATGCGCTGCGCATCCTGGCGCTGGGCCTGGACAGCGCACCCGACGCGCGCATCGTGCTGGCGCCGGCGCGCGCCGACGACGCGGCCTTGCGGCAAGGCGTGCGCAGCGCGTTCGGCGTCGCCCCGCAGGCGCGCGCGCAGCCGGTACTGAGCGCGCCGCTGACGCCCGTCGCGAGCGTGGGCGACCAGCCGCTCAGCGGCAAGGTGCTGCTGGTGGAAGACCATCCCGTCAACCAGAAGGTCGCGCAGAAATTGCTGGAGCGCCTGGGCCTGGTGGTGGACGTGGCGGAAAACGGCGAAGTGGCGCTCGAAAAGCTGCGCGACCAGGCTTACGCGATGGTGCTGATGGACTGCCAGATGCCCGTGCTGGACGGCTACAGCGCCACCCGCCGCCTCCGCGAAATCGAAAGCGGGCAGGGCAAGCCGCGCACGCCGGTGATCGCGATGACGGCACACGCGATGTCGGGCGATCGCGAGCGGTGCCTGCAGGCGGGGATGGATGATTACCTTTCCAAGCCGCTCGACCGCCAGTTGCTGGAACAGACGCTGGCGCGCTGGATGCCGAAATCGCCGGAGGCCGCATTGATGGCGATCGCCGAGCCGGCATCCGTCGCCATTCCCACCCTCAAGCCGGAAGCCGCCTCGACCGCCATGCAGAATCCACCACCGCCGGATACCCTGGACAGCACCACGCTGGTCGATCTCGAAGACATCATGGGTGACGAACTGGTCACGCTGGTCGACGCCTACCTGCGTGACGGCGAAACGCGGATGCGCAACATGCGCGAAGCGGCCGATCGCGGCGACGGCACCGAAGTGGGCAAGCTCGCGCATTCGCTGAAATCGTCCAGCGCGAACCTCGGCGCGATGCCGCTGGCCAACCGCGCGCGCCAGGTGGAAGAGGCCGCGCGCAACGGGACGCTCGCGAATCCCGCGGACAGCGTCGCGGCGCTGGAGAAGTTGTACGCGAATGCGGCGGCGGCGCTGAAGCAGCGCTACAAGCGGCCGTAGGCAGCGCCAACGTGCGCGCTTCTGTAGGGCGGTGACAACCCGACGGTTGAGGCACCGATCGACGGGATGCGCTGCGCTACTCCCGTCCTACGCGCTCCGAACGATCTAGCTGCGAATATGCGTCTGCAGGTAATTCTCCAATCCAACCTGCGCGATCAACCCGAGCTGCGTTTCCAGCCAGTCGATGTGTTCTTCCTCGGAGTGCATGATATCGCCGAACAGCTGGCGGCTGACGTAGTCGCCGGTCTGTTCGCAGTAGGCGATCGCGACCTGCAGGTCGGGTAGCGCGGTGCGTTCCAGCTTGAGGTCGCATTCGATGCATTCTTTCGGCGTCTGCCCGATCAACAGCTTGCCGAGCTTCTGGAGGTTGGGCAGGCCTTCCAGGAACAGGATGCGCTCGATCAACCGGTCGGCGTGTTTCATCTCGTCGATCGATTCGGTGCGCTCGTGTTCGGCCAGTTCTTTGTAGCCCCAGTTGTCGTACATCCGGTAATGCAGGAAGTACTGGTTGATCGCGATCAGCTCGTTGCCCAACACCTTGTTGAGGTGCTCGATGACCTTGGCGTCGCCTTTCATGCCGGACTCCTTCAGCGGGACGCGCGCCGCGCACGCGATGCCCGACTATACCGCCGACGGCCACACGCGGCTGTCGTGAAAGTCAGCCCAGGGAAGGGCGTTCTGATGTCGATTGCCGAAAGGCTGGAAAGGAAGGGGCGTTACAGCGACGCAGTGACCAAGGATGATCGCACTTCTATGCAGCGACGGGCAGGGCGGCGGCTCGGCGTTCGGACTCGACCGCGGTCTCCACCAGTTCGCGCGCTTCGCCTTCGCAGCAGCCGCAGCAGGTGGCGCAACCGGTCTGCGCCTGCACGTCCTCGAACGAGTGCGCGCCACGCGCGACGGCGCGGCGGATGTCATGGTCGGAAACGGCTTGGCAGACGCAGACGTACATGCGCTTTTCGAGGTTGAGGGCTCGACGGGCGCCATTTGAACGCGAATGCGAATGATTGTCAAGTAGCTTTGCGAAGTTCCACTCCGACCTCGACGGAACAGGCCGCCTCGACCAGCGGCGCGAAATAGCGCAGCGCGCGCCGATAGACCTCGCGCTTGAAATCGACCACGTGCTCGGCGGGATACCAGAAATCGACCCAGCGCCACACGTCGAACTCGGGGCTGGCGTGGGCATCCAGCCGGAATGCCGAGTCTTCGTCCAGCATTCTGAGCAGGAACCACACCTGCTTCTGGCCGATGCAGGTCGGGTGGCGGCCGCGCCGCACGTAACGCGGCGGCAGCCGGTAGCGCAGCCAGCCGTGTGTGGAACCCAGCACCTCGACCTGTTCCGCGCGCAGGCCGGTTTCCTCCGCCAGCTCGCGGTACATCGCCTCGTCGGGCGTCTCGTCGGTGTTCATGCCACCTTGCGGGAACTGCCAGCCGTCGCGCTGCACCCGCCGCGCCCAGAACACCTGACCGCGCGCGTTCAGCAACACGATGCCCACGTTCAGCCGGTAGCCGTCCACGTCGATCATGGGTCGATTCAAGCACAGCCGGAGAACGCGAGGCAAGTTGGCGCGGTCATAGTGGATCGGCCTGCGCGGCCACGCCGCCCGCGCGGGCTTCGGCCGCCGGGTTGCGCGAGGCGCGGCGGCTGGCTATAAGCGGCGGATTGTTTTACGGATCGGCATGGCTTCGACCATCTTCCATCACTGGCTGGACCAGTATCGCGCGCTGCCGCCGCAGCGCCAGCGCTGGATGCGCGGCGCGTTTTGGACACTCTGCGTCGCGGCGGTGTTCGTGCTGGGCGTCGCGGTCGGACGCGGTTTCGGCCTTCCAAATGGACTGGAGGCGCGCGCGCGCCGGCTGACCGGTCAGAACACGGCGCTGCAGGACCAGGTCCAGAGCCTCCAGCAACAGCAGCAAACCACGTCCACCGCGTTGGACGCGCTCAAGCAATCGCTCGCGGCGCGCGACGACGAATTGCAGAAACTGAAGCAGGAACAGGCGTTCTACAGCAAGCTGATCGGCATCGACAGCGACCGTTCCGGGCTGGGCGTGCATGGCATCGCGGTGACGCGGGTGCCCGGCACCGACGCCTGGAACTTCGTGGCCACGCTGATCAATACCGCCGAAAACGCCGACGCGGCGCGCGGCACGCTCACGCTCGCGATCGAAGGCGTGCGCGGCGGCAAGCTCGCGACGCTGAACTGGGCGGAACTGGCCGGATCGGCCGCCAGGGATGGCGTGCCGTTCGCCTTCAAGTTCTTCCAGCAGGTACGCGGTTCGTTCGTGCTGCCCAAGGGATTCGTGCCCAACCGCGTGGTCGTTACCCTGAATCCCAAGGGTGGCGCCGCGATTATCCGCAAGCTGGACTGGAGCGAGGCGATCGCCGGCCAGCGCGGCACGCCTTGATCGCCCGTCGAGCCGCCTCCATCATGGCTGGCGAGGTGCCGCCATGAATACCATTTCCGTCATTCCGGAACCTGCCTTGAAGATTTCAGACGCCGCGCTCGCGCGCGTGCGTGAACTGATTGCCGAGGAAGGCAAGTCCGAACTGAAGCTGCGCGTCTTCATTGAGGGCGGCGGCTGTTCGGGCTTCCAGTACGGTTTCAGTTTCGACGAGGCGCGCGCCGAGGACGATTTCGTGTTCGACCGCGGCGGCGTCGAGCTGCTGGTCGATCCGTTGAGCATGCAGTATCTCGAAGGCGCGGAAGTGGACTACGTCGAGGAACTTTCGGGCGCGCAGTTCGTGATCCACAACCCGAACGCGAAGACCACCTGCGGGTGCGGCAGCTCCTTCACGGCATAGTGGCGCGTTCGTCCATGAACGCAGCTTCGTTGAGCGCGCCGTTCGCCTGCAGCGCTTTAGCGCCGAAAGCAACGGAACGACCGTCCATGGTCTGACTCTTCACGACATTGGTCTTGCGTTCGTCCGTGAACGCTGCTTCATTGAGCTCTTGTCCACCTGCAGCGTGTCGCGGCTTGGAACACCAGCACGGCCATCCATGGCCTGACTTTCCACCACAGCGGCTTCGAATCGGTCTTTCATCGTGAGTTCGGCCGAACGCACGCGCCTCAACACCTTTGCCGAGACGCCGCTGGATCGCTGCGGCGAACACCGCGCGAACGCGGCATGGATGGCGGCGCAGTGTGCGGCGCCCGGCGCACGCTGGCTCGCGTTCGACAGCGAGGGCCGCGCGCCGGTGCAGGACGGCCGCTTGCGCCTGCTGCAAGCCGGGCATGCCGCCGACGCGCCGGCGAATTTCCTGGGTTGCCTCGACTGCGCGCCGCTTTATGCCTTGCGCGAACCGGTGGCGCAGGCCGTTTTTCCCGAAGCGAAATGGCTGGACCTGCGCACCGCTGCCGCCGAACTCGAGCGCCAGGACGCCGGCCTGTTCGCCTACGCGCGCGGCCTCGCGAACTGGCAGGACGCCACCCGCCACTGCAGCTATTGCGGCGCCCCTGTCACATTGATCGACGGCGGCCACCGTGCCTCGTGCACGGGTTGCGGGCGCCTGCACTTTCCTCGCACCGATGCGGCGATCATCGTGATCGTCGAACACGGCGACGCCTGCCTGCTGGGCCGCCAGGCCATCTGGAAACCCCGGCAATATTCCACGCTGGCCGGCTTCGTCGAACCCGGCGAATCCCTGGCCGACGCGGTGCGGCGCGAAGTGCGCGAGGAAACCGGCATCGAGGTGATCGACTGCGATTTCCATTCCTCGCAACCGTGGCCGTTCCCCGCCTCGCTGATGCTGGGTTTCACCGCGACCGCCGCCGGGCGCGAGATCCGTCTTGCCGACGGCGAACTGGAAGACGCGCGCTGGTTCACCGCGCGCGACATCATGGACGGCTTGCGCGACGGGTCGCTGCGCGTGTCGACGCCTTTGTCCATTTCCTATCGTCTGATCGAGCATTGGTTGCGCGCACGCGCTGGCTTGGAACTGGATGAATTGACGGGCGCTCGTTGAGTCGCGCCATTACAATCCGCGCGAAGCTGTTGATGACCTCGTGATGGAATGGCCGTCGAACTCGTCGCCGCGCTGATCGTGTTGCTGGTGCTGCTGCTGTGGCCCGGCAACGTCGCGGGCTTGCGCCAATTCGGCTGGTATCGCGCCTGGCTCGACGCGCTGGATTTCGCCGAGGGCGGCGGCCGCGTCGCGCTGGCGCTGGTGCTGCCGGTGGTCGCGTGCGCGCTGGTCGCGCATTTCATCCAGCACTGGATTTACGCGCTGGCGGCGCTGGCATTCGCGGTGCTGATCCTGTTCTACACGTTCGGCCCGCGCGAACTCGAAAGCGATTTCGAGGCGGTGCTGAAGGAAGACAATCCGGTCGCGAGGGTGGCCGCCGCGGCCAACCTGCGCAGCCTGCCGGACGGCGCGCCGCGCGCGTTCACCGCCGCCGAACTCGTGGAAGCCGCGGTCACCGCTTCGTTGCGCCGCCGTTTCGGCGTGCTGTTCTGGTTTTTCCTGCTGGGGCCGGCCGGCGCGCTGGGCTATCGGCTGGCGTGGGTCACGGCGAACAGCGACCCCGAACGCGTCGATCCGCGCACCCGCCACGCGGCGCGCCGCTTCGCACTGGCACTGGACTGGATTCCCGCTCACCTGATGACGCTGGCGATGGCGATGGTTTCGAATTTCGACGCGGTGATCGGCGCCTGGCGCGCGTGGCATGCGATGCCGAGCCGATCGATGTGGGAACTCGACCCGGATTTCCTCGCGGCCGTGGCGCGCTCGGGCGTGGATGCGGACATCGAGGCGGGCGACGGCCTGACGCTGGACACGCACGATCCGATCGCCGAACTCGCCGACGCGCGCAGCCTGATGTTGCGCGTGCTGATCGTCTGGCTGGCGGTGGTGGCGCTGATCGTGCTGGCGGGTTGGGTCGCGTGACGCGAAGTGTTCCGTTGAACGTTAGGTTGGGCTGACGCAGGTGCCGTCGGCGGCAGCCCAACCTGCGGAATTCATTCGCGCCCATTCGCGGACCGCTTTTCTTCACCCACCGCGCAACAGCTTGCGCACCGCCGGAAGATTGCGCCGGCTGATCTCGGGCGCGGCGTCGCTGCCTGCGATCAGCGCGCGTGTGGTGCCGTCGGCGTCGCGGCGAAGGCCCAGCAGGCGTTCGACCGGGACAAGGCAGGCGCGATGCACGCGCACGAAACGTTCGGGCATCGCTTCCTCGATCGCCTTCAACGATTGCTCGATCAGCACGTCGCCGGCGGCACGATGCACGGTGACGTATTTGTCGTCGGCGCTGAGGTACAAGACTTCGGCCAGCGGAATGCGCAGCGGCGCGCCCTGCACCTGCGCCAGCAGCGCCCGGGCCGCCGTCGACGCCCGGCGCTGCAGCGCCTCGGCCCGCGTCAGCGCTTCGCGCAGGCGTTCGATGCGCACCGGTTTCAAAAGATAGTCCGCGGCACGCAGTTCGTAGGCTTGCAGCGCGTGCTGCTCGTAGGCGGTGCAGAACACCAGTTGCGGCGGATCAGTCAGCGCCGCCAGCCGGCGCGCCACGCCGATGCCATCGAGCCCCGGCATCGCAATGTCCAGCAGCAGCAGGTCGGGCCGGAGCCGCGCGCAGGCCTCGAGCGCCGCTTCGCCGTCGCCAACGCTGGCGACAATGTCGGCGCCGTCGCAGTCGCGCAACAGCGCGGCCAGCCGCGCGCGCGCAAGCGGTTCGTCGTCAGCGATCAGGATGCGCATCAGGCAACCTCACGCTGACCCGGAACGCGCCATTCTCGCTGCGTGTTTCCAGCCTGCCGTGTTCGCCGAAGTGATAGGCGATGCGACGGCGCACGTTGTCGAGCCCGTGCCCGTTGCGAGGCGTCGAAGCCATGTCGGGCAACGGATTCGCGATTTCGATTTCGATGCCGCCGACGACGCGATGGCCGGCGATCCGCAACGTGCCGCCCTCCCGCCTCGGCTGGATGCCGTGATAGACAGCGTTCTCGACCAGCGGCTGCAGCAGCAACGCGGGCATTTCCATGTCCATCGGCAAAGCGTCGAGATCGCGTTCGACCTTGAGGCGGTCGCCGAGGCGCAGTTGTTCGATCGCGAGGTAGCGGTCGATCAGAGCGAGTTCCGCGCCCAGCGTGCTGGGCTTGGCGGATGTACCGAGCGACGCGCGGAACAATTCGCTCAGGTCTTCCACCGTGCGTTCGGCGGCGTCGGGATCGACGCGCACCAAGGCGGCGACGGTGTTCATGCTGTTGTACAGGAAGTGCGGACGAATGCGCGCCTGCAGCGCGTCGAACTGCGCGCGCGCCACCGCGGCCAGCCGCGCGCGCCATTCCGCCAGCACGTAGAAGTACCGCAGCAACGCGGCGCCGAGCAATGCCGCCAGCACTGTGTTGCCGACTACGAAGCGCAGTCCGGAAGCGGGCGTGAGGCCCGTGCCGAGCGCGCGGTCCAGCCACGCGATCAGCGCGCTCGCCGCCGCCACCAGCGCGACCAGCGCGCACCATGCCAGCGGCCAGGCGGCCGTGCGCGGCCAGCGCAGCAGCAGCGGCGTCAGCCGGCACAGCAGCAACGACGCGAGCAGCGCCAGCCACACCACGAACAACGTGGCGGTCGAGAAGCCGCGCCAACTCATCCGCGCGTCCGGCGCCAAGGCGTCGATCACCACCCCCAGTTCCGCCACCACCACCAAGGTGAACACCGACGCCAGTGAACAGAAATCCGGCAGCACACTGTTTGTGCGATCGTCCGTGATCGCGGCAATGTTGGATCGATTGGCAACCATGACCTTTCCAAGTCGTGAGGGTCCAGAACGGCCTTCCCTGGCCTGACTTTCCACCACAGCAACTCCGCGCGGCGCGCGGGACATCGGTCAGGCTTTCCCGAAGACGGCAGTGAGGAACACCGCGAGGTCCTCGATCTCGGGCGGACAGACCTGGTGCGCCATCGGATAGCTGTGCCACTCGACGGAGCAACCCCACGCTCGCAACTGGTCACGCGAGCGTTCGCCCAGCACCTGCGGCACCACTGGGTCGAACGCGCCGTGCGCCATGAAGATCGGCGTGGCCGCGTTCGCGACGTGGCGTTCGGCCGTGGTGCGGTCGGCGATCGGGAGATACGTGGACAACGCGACGATGCCGGCAAGTTTTTGCGCGTGACGCAGCCCTGCCGCCAGCGCGACCGCGCCGCCCTGCGAGAACCCCGTCAGTACGATGTTGGAAACCGGCACGCCGCGCTCGACTTCGCGCGCGACCAACGCGTCAACCGCGCCGATCGACGTGCGAATCCCGGGTTCGTCCTGTCGCTGCGCCAGATCGAAACCCGCGATGTCGTACCACGCCCGCATCGGCAGACCGTTGTTCAAGGTGATCGGCCGCACCGGCGCGTGCGGGAACACGAAGCGCAACGCCGGCCATTCCGGTCGCAGCAGTTGCGGCACGATCGGCTTGAAATCATGCCCGTCGGCGCCGAGCCCGTGCAGCCAGATGACGGCGTGGCGCGGATTCGGCGCGGATTGGATTTCGACGCATTCGAGCATTACTTCGCCCGCTCCGGCGTGGAAGGCAGCTCCAATTCCTGCGCGAAGAAGGCCATCGCCGCCGCCGCATTGCCCACGCGCTGGCTGAAAGATGCGGTGACACCATGGCCTTCATTCATGCGGGTCAGCAGCAGGATCGGATGCTTCGACGTGTTGGCGGCCTGCAGTGCCGCCGTGAATTTGCGCGACTGCCACGGCGCGACGCGCGGATCGTTGACGCCGGTGATCAGCATCACCGCCGGATACGCGGTGTCGGGCTTCACGTTCTGCAGCGGCGAGTAGGCGCGCAGCCATTCGAAGTCGGGCTTCTTCGTGACCGTGCCGTACTCGCTGATGTTGTATTGCCCGTTCGGCCACAACTCGACACGCAGCATGTCGTAGATGCCGACCAGCGACACCACCGCGCGATATTCGGACGGATGCTGCGTCAACGCCGCGCCCATCAGCAGGCCGCCGTTGGAACCGCCCATGATTCCGAGGTGCGCGGTGTCGGTCCAGTGTTGCTGCACCAACGCCTGGGCGGCCACGTGGAAATCGTCGAAGACATTCTGTTTCTTGCCCAGCATCCCGGCTTCGTGCCAGCCTTCGCCGAACTCGCCGCCGCCGCGGATGTTCGCCACCGCATATATGCCGCCGCGTTCCAGCCACGCCAATGTCGACCCCAGGAAGCGCGGCGCGGTCACGATGCCGAAACCGCCGTAGCCGTAGAGGATCGTCGGTCGCGCGCCATTCGGTGTCACACCGCGCATCGCGATCACGGTGACCGGAATCTTGGTGCCGTCCTTCGAGATCGCGTCCAGCCGGTGCGCGACGACGTTCGAATAATCCGCCGCAGGTTTGACTTCGAACACCGCCTTCAAGGTGTCGAGCGCCGTGTCGTATTCCACCCAGCGGGTCGGAATCGTCCAGCCCGAATACGTGATCAACGCCTTTTCGGAACTTGCGCTGCTCGCGATCGCGCCGATGCCGATGCCTGTTTCAGGCAAGCCCACGGTGCGGATGAAGCCACCCCCGGCGTCATAGAACTGCACGCGCCAATCCGGTCCGCGCACTTCGGTGATCAGGAAACCGCCCTTCACGGGCGCCACCGAATGCATCGCCCAGTTGTGTTGCAACTCCGGCACCAGCGGCGTTGCCTTGCCGTTCGCATCCAGCGCCAGCAGCTTGCCGTGCGGTGCGTCCTGGTAGGCAATCACCAGCAGGCGATCGCCATCCCACGCCGCGCCCTGGTTGATTTCCGAGGCTGCGCGCACGTTGGCGTCGCTGCCGAGTACGCGTTTCCACGGACCATTGCCGCTTCGCAGATACACCTCGTCGGGCGCGCCGTCGCCCGCATGCACCAGCGCGGCGGCGTGCCGGCCATCGGCCGATCCGAGCAGCGTGTACTCGGCCACCTTCGACAAGCCCTTGCCGAATTCCAGTGTGTCGGTTTTGGCGTCGCTGCCGAGCGCGTGGTGGTACAGCGCGGCATTGAACTGTGATTGATCGGCCGGCACGCCTGAAGGCAAACGCACGTAGGTGACGCCCCTGCCTTCGGCGTCCCACACCAGCGCCTGCGGCGTGGTGCCGCCGCCCGCGTGCGGCAGGGCGTCCGGCAAGGTCTTGCCGGTGGCGACTTCGATGAAGCGGATCGTGGTTTCCTCGTTGCCGCCTTCGGCGGTGCCGTAGGCCACGTACTGGCCGTTTGGCGATGGCCAGTAGCCGGTGATCGCGACGCTGCCGTTCGCGCCGTTCGGATCCACCAGCACCTTCGCCTTGCCGTTCGGCCACGCCTGCGCCACCAGCACCGCCTGCGGTTGCGGCGGCGTCTGGCGCATGTAGAACAAGGTGCCGCCGATAATTTCCGGATCGGACCGCTGGGCGGAAGTGAGCGCCAGTTCGCCCACGCGCTTCGCGATCGCCTTGGCCTCCTTGAAGCCGTCCATCACCTTTTCGGTGTAGGCATTCTGCGCCGCGATCCACTGCTTCACCGCGGGCGCGCCGGCGTCTTCCAGCCAGCGATACGGATCGTGCACCGTGGTGCCGAAGAACGTTTCGGTCACATCATCCTTCCGGGTCGGCGGCGGCATCGCGGGAATCTCGTGCTGGGTGTCGATCAGCGCATAATCAGTCGCCGCCCGCGGATGCGGCTCCGTCGTCTGCGCGAACACTACCCCAGCCAGGAAGGTGAACCCGCAACCTGCAAACGCACGAAGGACGAACATGGCGGAACTCCCGGATGCGGTGGCGACCCGCGCAGGTTAGCGCCACCCCACCCGCTTCGCACACCATCGATACTTTCGGCGCTTGCGCGGCCTTCCGGCATCTGGCTACGCTCCGGGCTTTTGTCTGGGGTCACGTCCATGAATCGCATTGCCGTCGCAGGTCTGGTTTGTCTTCTCGTGAGCGGGGGCACGTTCGCCGCCGCGCCACAGGACGCCTCGCCCGCGGCCGCGCCAGGCGCGGCCCAGAAACTCAGCCTCGAACAGATCATGGCCGATCCCGACTGGATCGGGCCGCCGGTCGAGGACGAATACTGGAGCGTGGACGGCCACAGCATCTACTTCAAGCTGAAGCGCAAGGGTTCGTCGATCCGCGACCTCTATCGCATGCCGGCGCACGGCGGCACGCCGGAAAAACTGGGCGACGGCGAACTCGCGGCGGCCGACGGACCCGCGGTGTTCGATCGCGCGCGCGATCGCGCAGCGTTCCTGCGCCACGGCGACGTGTTCGTGCGCGACGTGCCGAGCGGTTCGACCCGCCAGCTCACCCGCGACGACGCCGACAAATCCGGCCTGCAGATTTCCGCGGACGGCAACCTGGTGAGCTGGAACCAGGACGACGGCTGGCGCGTGTGGAACGCGGCAACCGGCGTGGTCGCGCTGGCGGCGACGCTGAAGACCGAAGACGATCCGGACGCCGCCAGGCCCGACCAGATGGAGCGCCTGCAGCTCAGCCTGTTTTCCACCCTGCGCGAGGACAAGGCCGACAAGAACGCGGTGCGCGACCGTGACCGGAAATTGGACGCGGAAAATCCCGCACGCGCCGCGGCGCCGTTTTATCTCGGCGACAAGGTGCACGTGGCGATGACGTCGCTGTCGCCGAACGCACGCTGGATGCTGGTGGTGACGCGTCCGGAAAACTACCAGCGCGGCAAGCGCCCGGTGGTCGTGCATTACGTCAACGACTCGGGCTATCCCGAAACCGAACCGGCGCGCACCTACGTCGGCCACAACAATCCGGCGCCGCAATCGTTGCTGCTGCTGGATTTACAACACCATAAGCAGTATCCATTGTCGCTGGACGATCTGCCTGGCGTCCACGACGATCCGCTGCACGAGTTGCGAGCGAAGCGCATCGCGGAGCTCAAGAAGGAAGGCCATGCCGACGAAACCGCCGCGCTGGCCGCGCCCAAGACACGTCCGGTGTCGGTGAATTTCATCGCCGTCGGCGAATCGGGCGTTCCCGCGATCGTGTGGAGTTCGGACGGCAGCCAGGTCGCGGTGGAACTGGTCGCGAACGACCACAAGGACCGCTGGATCACCTCGGTCGATTCCGCCAATCACAAGCTGGTGACGCAGGACCGCCTCACCGATCCCGCCTGGATCAACTGGAGCTTCAACGCGCTCGGCTGGCTGCCGGACAACCAGACGCTGTGGTTCGAATCGGAAGCATCTGGCTGGGCGCAATTGTTCGTGAAACCGCTGGGCGGCAAGGCGCGCGCATTGACCGGCACGGGCTACGAAACGTCCACGCCGGTGCTGTCGCACGATGGCAAATGGTTTTACGTGCGATCGAACAAGCAGGCGCCGTACGCCTATGACGTGTATCGCGTGCCGGTCGCCGGCGGTGCGATGGAACGGGTGACGCACTTCGAAGGCATGGATGATTTTGAACTGTCACCCGACGGCAGCAAGCTCGCGGTGCTTCATTCCAGCGCCTACGTTCCGCCGCAGCTCGCGGTGGTGGATGCGGATGGTTCGGGCGCGCGCGAACTCACCGATACCCGCGCGCCCGAATACAAGGCGCTGGCGGCGACCTGGGTGCAGCCGCAGTTCGTGAAGATCCCGAGCAGCCACGGCAACTTCGGCGTCTGGGCCAAGTTCTACCAACCGGTCGACTACGACACCTCGCGCGCGCACCCGGCGGTGTTCTTCGTCCACGGCGCCGGGTATCTGCAGGACGTCGACAAGAACTGGTCGTATTACTTCCGCGAGCAGATGTTCAACAACCTGCTGACGCAGGAAGGCTACGTGGTGCTGGACATGGACTACCGCGGCTCGGCGGGCTACGGCCGCGACTGGCGCGATGCGATCTACCGGCAGATGGGCCATCCGGAACTGGAAGACCTGCTGGACGGCAAGGCGTGGCTGGTGAAAAACCATCACGTCGATCCGAAGCGCGTCGGCATCTACGGCGGTTCGTACGGCGGCTTCATGACCGAGATGGCGCTGCTGCGCGCGCCGGGTGAATTCGCCGCGGGCGCGGCGCTGCGTCCGCCGTCGGACTGGACCAGCTACAACGACGGCTACACCTCCGACATCCTCAACACGCCGCAGCTCGATCCCGAGTCGTACAAGGTTTCCTCGCCGATCGAATACGCGAAGAATCTTGAAGACCCGCTGCTGATCTCGCACGGCCTGATCGACAACAACGTGATGCCGGGTGATTCGATCCGCCTTTATCAGCGCTTCATCGAGCTGCACAAGAAGAACTTCTGGATGACGCTGTACCCGACCGAGCGCCATGCATTCGAACACGCCGACGCGTGGTACGACGAATACCGGCGCATCCACGAGTTGTTCACCGGGTACGTGAAAAACAGGCAATGAGTAAATGCGCCGCACGGCGCCCTTGACTCATGCGGACAGCGTCAAGCCCGCGGCCTGCATCGCCATGCGAATGTAGGCGAACATCGCGACATCCATGCCTTGCGCGGCGAGCACCTGCGGTTCCTTTGCATAGGCGTCTTTCAGCTTGCGTGCGATGCCGGGGTCGCCGCCGGTGAACGCGTTGACCAGGGCATGCCAGCGGCGGCCCATGTCGAGCACGGCGGGATCGTCGGGCGGCGTGCCTGCGTCCATCGCGGCGCGCACCTCGGCGATCAGGCGCGGCCATCCCTGCTGCGCCTGTTGCATGCCGGCTTCGCCGATCTGTTCGGCGCGACGGCGCATTCGCTCGCGCTCTTCGGGCGTGAAGTGCTGGCCGAGGATTTCCGCGCGGCGTCTGAAGCCGGCCATTTCCGCTTCGCTGAAGCGCATGTCCAGTTTCTCGTTCATCGTGATGGTCTCCAGGAGTTGGTCGATATCGTTCGATGCCGAGTCCAACCCGCGCCACGCGCGTTCCAGCGCTGCCAGCGCCTGCGCTTTCGCGTTCACCTCGCGGCGCAAGGCCACGATGCGCACCTCGACCAGTGCCGCCGCCGAACCGTTCCGCTGAAGCAGCGTGCCGATTTCGGCCAGCGTGAAGCCGGCGCGCTTGAGCACACCGATTTCATTGAGCCGCGCAAGCGCGGGCGAGCCGTACAGGCGATAACCGCTGTCCGAATGCGCGTCGGGTTCCAGCAAACCGCGGCTCTCGTACAGACGCAACGCCCTGGCCGACACGCCGCTGCGTGCGGCGAGCTGGCCAATGCGCAGGAACCTCGCGGAGGCAGGTGGCTTCGTCATCGGTTGCGGAGATTACGGCCTGCCCCAAGGGCAAGGTCAACCGATCCACGCCACGAATTTCCGGTTTCGGCCCTCGCCCTTCGGGCAGGCGAAGGAACGAGCGTGCACGTGAACTGCAGGAACGCTATTTGCCGATGTAATAATTGGCCGCTGCGGTGGCGCTCAGCGCGCTGGTGAGCGGCAACAACTGGCTGAGGAAGCGGTTCCAGCGGGTCACGCCCGCGGCGGACGCGAACACCACGTCGCCCGGTTGCACGTCGAAGCCGTCGGCCAGCGCGAAGGCGGCCGGCGATTTCAGGTCGAGCTGGTAAACGGTCGGGCCCTGCGTCTGGTGGCCGTCCTTATCGAAAGCGCCGCGCACGACGTAAACCATGCCCTTGGAGGTGACCTCGTTGAGGCCACCGGCATCACCGAGCGCCTGCGTCAACGTGATATCGCCTGTCTTGAAGCGCAGCGCCTGCGGACGGGTGACCTCGCCCATCACGAAAACGGCCTGACGATCGTTGTAAGGCACCAGCACCCGATCCCCTGGCTTCAGGTAGATCTGTCCGGCCGGACTGCCCCTGCCCGCATAGCCGCTCATGTCGAGGTGGTAGGTCTGGTCGCCGCGGGTCAGCACCACGTCGGAAAGATTGGCGTACTGGTTGTCCACCCCAGCGTTCGCGATGGCCTCACCCAGGGTCAGCGGCACCGTGGTGATGGGCTGCGCACCGGACTTGGTCAACGCGCCTTCCAGCACGACATGCTGGCTGGAGTAATTGGCGACGCTGATGTCCACCATCGGATTCTTGATCCAGTGGGCGAGCTTGGACGCGATCGCCTCACGCGCCTGTTCGATCGTCATGCCCGCGACCTTCATCGAACCGATGTAGGGGTAGTAAAGCGTGCCATCCGGCCGCACCAGCCGACCGTTGGCCTGGCTCTCCTGCTGCGACCCCGCGGGTGAAGTCAGTTCGGGGTGATCCCACACGGTGATGTACAAGGTGTCGCCGGGGCCGATGCGGTAGCCCTGCGGGTGGTAGTCGAGCAGTGCGGCGGGAAGCTGCGGAGCCGTGGCCGCCGCCTGTTGAGAGGTTACCAGTTGCGGCGTGATCGACACGAGCTGCACGTAATCATTGTTGCTGCGCACATCCATGCTCTGTCCCGGTGCGCAGCCCACCAATCCCGCAAGCACGAGTATGCAACTCGTAAGTCCGAGGCCTCGGGCGACGCGACGCCCAGCCTTTTCCGATGAAGACCGACGCGCATCCGACATGTCCATCATGGTCCGCGAGCTCCTCTGTTGTCGTATCGATCCCTGTCTCAACACCGTTTTTGATGCCGAGCCCTGAGTATGGTCATCTAACGCGCTGCTTGTCCACCCACTGTGTTCATCCGATTAGCGAAACATTTATTTATTTCTTATTCATTGCTTCTTTATCCGTTATTCACCTGAATGAACATGCTGCAAACGGGAACATGCGGGAGCGGGATCGAATCTCCGGCGCCTCTGTTCTCAAGCATGCTCATGCATCGCGAAATCGGCGCGTGCTCGAGGACGTGAAAACCGTGTGAAATAAGCTGAATCACGGATGCGCGATGGCGATGCGCCGGATGCTGACGAGTCACTGAATGTGCAGGGCGCCGCCACGCGCGGATCCTTGGAAACACACGCCACGCGACTTGCAGCGATTTACACTCGGTGGTTCGCCTCAATGGACAGCACAGTCTAGGCCGGCTCGATCATCATGCATGGGTGCATCATCCGAGAATGTTTTCAGACGCGTTTCGGGAAGGTTCAACACGGGCATATCACGATCCGTTTTTGAAGATTTAACCGGATCACCAACAGGCATTTCACAACTCACACAGTGGAAGAGTGAGCGTCTCGGCCAATGCGGCGGCGCTTCGTGCAGCGCATCGGCTCGTGGATCAGCAGACCGCCGGCCTGCCGAATGGAGGGTTCTCTCCATGGGGATGTTCCTTCCACACAGGAATAGGAGTTCCCCATGAACAAGACGATGACCATCGGAAGTCCACGAGCGGGTGCATCATTCGACACGGCGCGTCCGGAGGGTGAGATCGACCTGCGGGCGCTCCTCGGGACCTTGCTCGACCACAAGCGGCTGATCATCGGCGTCACCCTGGCCTGCTTCCTCGCTGCCGTCGCGTATGTGCTGGTCGCGACGCCCATCTACGAGGCCGACGCGATGGTGCAGGTCGAACAATCCCCAACCCTGCCCGGGCTGACCGCCGTCGCGCAGGCCGTGGGTGCAACCAATCCCGAATCCACCGACGCGCTGTCCATCCTTACGTCGGAATCGGTGCTCAAGCCCGCGGTCGACAACCTCGATCTGAATACCGTCGTCAGCAATTACCAGATACCGGTGCTCGGCAGCCTGATCGCACGGCAGTACACGCCGTCCGCGCCTGGTGAGGTGGCCAAGCCGTGGCTCGGTCTCTCCGGTTACAACTGGGGCGGTTCGAACCTCGACGTGCGCGAGCTCAGCGTCCCCACCGATCTCTACGGCAAGAAGATGACGCTGGTGGCCGGCGACGACGGGACCTATGCACTATGGGAAGACAGCATCATTCCGTTCATGCGCGGCAGATTGCTGCTGCAGGGCACGGTCGGCCAACCGGCGAAAGGTTCGGGCGTGACGATGCTGGTGGGCAGCCTGCAGGCCAATCCCGGCATGCGTTTCCACGTCACGCGCAACTACGAGATGACGACGATCCATTGGCTGCAGAAGGCCATCGATGCCAAGCAGGTTTCGCAGGGTGCAAATGTCATCGAACTGACCTATGACAGCGAAAACCCGCAACGTGCAGTGGCGGTACTCGATCAGGTGACCAAGGCCTACCTGGCCCAAAACGTGGGGCGCAATTCCGCGCAGGCTGCCAACAGCCTGAAGTTCGTGAACAAACAACTCCCGGTGGTGAAGCAGCGGTTGGAGGACGCGCAGGCCGCGCTCAACGCGTACCAGCTCAAGGCACATTCGGTGGACGTGCCGATGCAGACGCAGAGCATGCTTACCCAGATCGACTCCCTCGACAGCAACATCCAGCAACTGGAGACGCAGAAGATCGCGGCGGCGCGACTCTACACGCCCGCGAATCCGGCCTATCAGGCGATCGTCAAGCAGATAGGGGCGTTGTCCGCGCGGAAGGCCGAGATCGCGAAACACATGGACACACTGCCCAACACCCAGCGGGAATTGTTGCGCCTGAACGGCAACGTGGACGTACTCAACACCACGTACAACGGCCTGCTGAACGAGGAGCAGCAACTTGAAATCGCGCAGGCCGGCACCGTGGGCACCACGCGCATCGTCGACCACCCCAGTGTCGACATCACGCACCCGGTGAAGCCGCGCAAGCTGATGACCGTCGCGGCCAGCACCTTCATCGGCGCCTTCTTCGCGATGGGTTTCGTGCTGCTGCGGAAGACCATGCGCCAAGGCGTGGAGGATCCGTCGGAAATCGAACAGCTCGGCTTGCCGGTGTACACCGCGATTCCGCTGAGCGAGCAGCAACTCGAATTGTCGGATTCCAGCCAGCGCCTGTTCGCGCGGCGCCGCCAGCGCCTGCTGGCCCTGGCGGCGCCCGAGGACTTGGCGGCCGAGGCCCTGCGCAGCCTGCGCACCAGCCTGCGATTCGTCCAGCGCGACGCCAGCAACAAGCTGGTGATGATCTGCGGCGCCAGCTCCAAGGCGGGCAAGACCTTCATTTCCGCCAATCTCGCCGCGGTCAATGCGCAGGCGGGCCAGCGCGTGTTGCTGATCGACGCCAACATGCGCGACGCGCAGTTGCACACCATCCTCGGCGGCCGTCCGGAAAACGGATTGTCCGAACTGCTCACCGACCGGATCGTCGACGAGGAAGCGATCCGTGACGTCGAAGGCGTGGAGAACCTGCACTTCATTTCGGCCGGGCGGCGCCCGGGCAACCCGTCGGAACTGCTGATGCGCAACAGTTTCGCAGCCCTGCTCCGCAGGCTTTCGCCGCATTACGACATGGTGGTGATCGACAGTCCGCCGATCCTCGCGGTCACGGACGCGGCGATCATCGGCCACTATGCCGGCACCAACCTGCTGGTGGTGCGCTTCGGCCTCAACCATTCGCGCGAAGTCGAGCTGGCGATGCAGCGATTGCAGCAAAGCGGTGTCGAGGTCAGCGGCGTGGTGTTCAACGGCATGGAGAAGCGCACCGGCAGTTACTCCTCCTATGGCTACGTCGGATATGGAACCGAAGCATGACGCAGCCCGCCACGGTCCGCAGGTCGATCCCGCGCGCCGCACCGCCTCGCCCGGGCGGCGGGCAGACGGCGCTTGGCGGCTGCTTCGGCGACGCACCGTTCGTTGCCGCCGTGCACGAGATGGAGGCGCTGGGCCTGCGCGTCACCGCGGCGGCGCACCCCGGTTCGATTCCTTTTGACGTACTGCCCGGGCGGGCGCATCTGCGCTGGTTCCTGATGCCGGCGCAACCGCGGAAAGTCCGCCTGGCGTCGCTGGCGCTGATCCAGCCGCTGCGACCGGCCGCGCGACTCTTCAAACAGGCGATGGCCGTCACCGCGACACTTGGCCTGCCGGCACTGTGGCGGCAAGGCCGGGTGCACGTTTCCGGCATCGGCATTTCAGCGCGCAGCTTCGATGCCGCTGCATCGCAGGCCGCGTTCCTCACCGGCACCGCAGGTCCGCACCGCAAATTGACGGTGCAATGGATGGACGGCCGCGGGCGCATCACGGGTTATGCGAAAGTGTCGCGCGCACCGGCCGTGCAGGCATTGCTCGCCAATGAAGCTTCGGTGCTGGATCGGCTGCGCAAGATCGGCCTGCACACCGCCTTGGTGCCGCGCGCGCGGTTGCGTGAAGGCAGCGAAGGCGACGCGACGATCCTCGCCACCAACACCGTGCGTACGCCACGGCATTCGTGCTGCACGAGCCTGCATCCCTCGCATCTGCTTTTTCTCGAGGAGTTGGCGGTGCGCACCGCATCGCCCGAGATGCCGGACGGCGACGGCTTGCTGCGCGGCTTGCGCGCGCAGGTGGCCAACCTTGCGACGGCGTTGTCCGCCAAATGGCGGCAACGTTTCGAGCGAGCCCTGCAGGGACTCGCGTTCGCTCCGGATCTCGTGGCCCCGCGCGGACTGGCGCACGGCGACTTCACGCCCATCAACACGTTCCGCTACCAGGACCGCGTTTTCGTCTTCGACTGGGAATACGCGGGCTACGCCTACCCGGCGGATTACGACCTGATCCGTTTCCTGTTCGCGATCCGCAGCGCCCGGCGTGCGAATCCCGCCGATGCGTGCATCGCCATCGAAACGATCCTCACGCGCGAGCTGGGCCGCTCGCCGGCGGCGGCACGCGCCCGGCTGGCCGCCTACTTGTGTGCGCAGGCACTGATGCTGGCGGGGCGGCGATCGGTTGTGAACGGAAACGTCTTGAACTGGGAAGGCGAGCGCGCCATGGCGTCGATGCTGGATGCCCTGGGTGCACGGGGACGGGTGCCGTGATGAAAGATCGACGCCCATTCGCCTGTTGTGGTGCCGGCGCCGGACCGGCGCCCTTGCACCGGAAGCCCCGATCTGCCGAGGAGCACGGAACATGCCGCCCGATGGCATCAGCGTGAGCCAGGCCGCACAGGAGGTTCCCGCGCGTGCGTCGGAACACGCCCTCACGTCGCGCCTGTTGCGGCGCGGCGCCTCGGGTGCATTCATCGTTTCCGTCACGGGTACCGGGCTCGGCTTGCTTGCGAACCTGGCGATGGCGCGGCTGATCGGGCGCGCAGAATACGGCGTTTACGCGTTGATGTTCAGTTGGGTGAGCGTCCTGGCGATGATCGCGCAGGCAGGCCAGGACATCAGCATCGTCCGTTTCGTTCCGACTTACATCCAAAGCGAAGCCTGGGACAAGATGCGCGGGCTCAGGATCGGCGTCGGATTTTTCGTGCTCGCCGTCAGCGTATGCGTCGCCGTCGGCGGGTGCGTGGTGGTGCACGTCATCGGCGCCCGGCATTCCGCCGGCTGGCGCGACACCTTTTACATCGGCTTCGCGATGCTGCCGATCCTGACGCAGTTGCAACAGAGCAGCGCGATGCATCGCGCGTTCAAGCGTCCGGTGATCACGGGAATCTATTCGACGGTGATGCGGCCGGTGGTGTTGCTGGGACTGCTGGGGCTCGCCGCGATCGCGCTGGCGCCCCGGACGGCACCGATCGCCGCGGCGTGCACCGCCGTGGCGGCCTTGATTTCGCTGGTCGCATCCGGCGGCCATCTGTCGCGCGCGTGGCCCGCGCAGGCGCGCGGGATGCGCGCGAAATACGAAGTCCGCCGCTGGGTGGCCGTTGGCGCCAAGCTGTCGCTGCTGTCGATCATCATCGTCGGCGGTGCGCGCCTCGACGTGATGCTGCTGGGCGCGATCATGGGCACGGGTGACGTGGGCCCCTACTACGCGGCGGTCAAGATGGCCGCATTCGCGTTCTTCGGCTCACAGGCCGTCAGCGTGGTGCTGGCGCCGATGATCGCCGAGCGCTACGACGCGCGCGACATGCAGGGCCTGCAATCGGTGGCGGTGCAGGGCGCGCGCATCGGCCTCGCCGGTGCGCTGGGCGTGGCGTTGTTCTGCGCCGTCGCGGGCAAGTGGCTGCTGGCGCTGTTCGGCCATGGATTCGACGACGCCTACGTGCCGCTGCTGATCCTGTTGCTGGGCTGCTGCGCCAGCACCTGCTTCGGCGAAGTGGGCTTCATGCTCTCGATGACCAAGTACCAGAAGCAGGCCTCGTTCTTCGTCTTGGTCGGGATCGCCGCGAACTGCATCGCGGCGGTTCTGCTGGTGCCACGTCTCGGCGCTACGGGCGCCGCGATCGGCGCGTCGCTGTCACTGTTCATCTGGCGGGGGCTGGCGTGGCGGTTCGTCACTATCCGCCTGGGCGTCGAGCCTTCGGTGTTCGGCAAGCCGGAACGCGGAGTGGCGCCACGATGAAACTGCTCCTGGTCATCTCCTCGCTCGGTGGCGGCGGCGCGGAACGCGTGATGGCGCTGCTCGCCAATGAATGGGCGGCGCGCGACAACGAAGTCACGTTGATCACGTTGGCCTCGGATCGGAGGGACAGCTATCCGCTGGACCCGGCGGTGCGGCGTATTGCCCTCGATGTGGCCGGGAAGTCCCGCCACGTGTTCGCGGCGATCGGCAACAACTTCCTGCGGGTCCGTGCGCTGCGCCGCGCGATCGCGGCGAGCCGGCCCGATGTGGTGATCAGCTTCGTGGCGGAAAGCAATGTCCGTGTCCTGATCGCCACCGCGGGTCTGCGAGTGCCGGTGATCGTTTCGGAACGAAGTGCCCTGAACCACCACCAGGTCCACCGGGTCCAGCGCGCGCTGCGCCGCTGGTGCTATCCGCGGGCCCGCGCGATCGTCGCGCAAACGCGCCGCGGTGCCGCCGACCTCGAAGCGCTGGTGCGCCGCGAGGTGGAGGTGATCGCCAATCCGGTGTCGATCGAATCCCGCCCGGACGACGCGGCTGGCGGCAACGCCGCTGGCGGACACACGCTCCTTGCGGTCGGACGACTGTCGCCGGAAAAAGGGTTCGATCTGTTGATCGATACATTCGCGCAGCTCGCGCCACGCCACCCCGATTGGCAACTCGTGATCCTCGGTGAAGGTTCGCAGCGCACCGAACTGGAGCGCAAGGTTGCCGGACACAGGCTCGGCGGGCGCGTCGCGATGCCGGGGTTCGACGCGCACGTCCGCGCGGCGATGCGGCGCGCGGACCTGTTCGTGCTGTCGTCCCGCTACGAAGGTTTTCCCAACGCCTTGCTGGAAGCGATGACCGAAGGCCTCGCGTGCGTGAGCTTCGATTGCGAAGCCGGGCCGCGCGAGTTGATCGAACACCGCCGCAACGGTTGGCTGGTGCCCGCCGGGAATGCTGATGCGCTGGCCGCCGCGCTCGATGCCCTGATGGGCGACGCCGATTTGCGGGCGCGCCTCGGCGCGCGTGCCCGCGAGGTGCGCAACCTCTACTCGCTGACGGCGGTGGTCGAACAGTGGAACAAGTTGCTGGCGCAGGCCGTGGCGCCTGCACGCAACGCGAAGGCAATGGCGAGGAGCCCAGGATGAATGCCGTGAATTCCCGCATGACGGCCGAGCCCTTCCCTGGCGCCACCACCGGCGCCGCGACGGCGGGATTCCGCAAGCCGCGCATCCTGTTTCTCATCCGCTCGCTCGGGCGTGGCGGCGCGGAGCGGCAGCTCGTGGCGTTGGCGGCCGGCCTGAAGCGCTCCGGCTGGGACGTTGCCGTCGCCTGTTTCTACGCCGGCGGCGCGTTCCAGCGCGACCTAGAACGCGCCAACGTGCCGGTCATCGATCTCGGCAAACGCGGACGCTGGCATTTGCTCGGGTTCGCGAAACGCCTGCGGCGCGCGTTCCGCGACTTCGATCCCGATATCGTCCATGGCTATTTGACCGTCGGCAACCTGCTGGCGCTGTCGTCGAGACTGTCCAACCGACGCACGCGCGTGGTGTGGGGCGTCCGCTCGTCCTACATCGACCGCGATCGCTACGACTGGCTGTCGCGGCTGACCTTCCGCCTGAGCTGCCGGATGGCGCGCTTTGCGGACGCGATCATCTTCAATTCCGAGGCCGGGGCCGCCCATCACGCGGCGCTGGGTTATCCCGCGCAGCGGATCCGTGTCGTCCCGAACGGCATCGACACGCAGCGATTCCGGTTCGATCCGGAAGGGCGCAGGCGGCTGCGGGCGGCATGGGCGGTGCCGGACGATGCGGTTCTCGTCGGCGTGATCGGAAGGCTGGATCCCATGAAGGACCACGCCACGTTCCTGCACGCCGCGGCGCTGCTGGCGGCGCGCGATCCGCACTGGCGGTTCGTGTGCGTCGGGGCCGGCGGCGACTCCGGTCACGCGCGCACACTCGTGTCGCTGGCCGAGGAACTCGGTTTGCGCGATCGTCTGATCTGGGCAGGCGGGGCGGACGACATGCCTGCGGTTTACAGCGCGCTCGACATCGCCGCTTCGACTTCATACGGGGAGGGCTTTCCCAACACCGTGGCCGAGGCGATGGCATGCGGCCGGCCGTGCGTGGTGACCGACGTGGGCGACTCGGCGCGCATCGTCGGTCCGTGCGGCGCGGTGGTCGCGGCACGCGATCCGGCGGCGTTCGCGGCTGGTCTCGAAAAGACGCGGGCGCTTTTGGCGCGCCGTGAAGAGGGCAGCAGGCTGCGCGTGATGGCGCGCGCGCGGATCGAGGAAACCTTCGCGCTGGAAGTCCTGCTGCGCAATTCGGAAGCCGCGTTCAGCGCCGTCTGCGGCATGCCCGGGCGGCGAGCGGGAGGGGTCTGAGCCATGCATCCTTTCCCGCTCGGTGACCTGATGCTGCCCACGATCGCCATCCTGGTGGTGGGATCCATCATCAGCTACGCGTTTACGCGCAGGCCAGTGCTGAGTTACGCGATCGCGACGCTGAAGGCGGGCCTGTTCCTGTTGTATTTCGGCGTGTTGTTCGACGGCACCTACACCTTCCTGGACGACTGGCGTTACCTGCACATCGGCGAACTGCTGGCGCACCAGCGCATCGGCGTCTTCAACTTCATCCGGAATTACCAGTACATCCTGAGCACGGTGGAGAGCGTCAACCTCTCCTACTACATCTACAACGCGTCGGCCATCGACGTGTTCGGCGACGGCTACTACGCGCCGGTAGCGATGAACATCCTGTTGACCTTCCTCACGGCGGGCCTGCTGGCCGGGACCGCGCGTGCCGGGCTTGGCATGGGCCGGCGCACGAGCGCCGGACTGTTTGCCTTCCTCGCACTGGCGCCGTCGATCCTCGCGTGGTCGACGATCACCAACATGAAGGACATCGTGGTTGCCACCGCCACGGCGGCGGTGGTGTACGCCGTGGCGCTGGTGGACGACGGCCGGCCATGGCGCGCGTTGCTCGTCGCGGCAGCGGGCACCGCGGTCCTGATGGTCACGCGCTTCTACGTGCCATTGACGCTTGGTATCGCGTTCGGCATTGCGCTGTTGTTCTCGCGCCGCGCCCGGCGCAGCCCATGGCTGTGGCTGATGGGTCTCGTTGCACTGGCCGGTGTGGCCCACGTGCTCGGCCACGGCAGCGTCACCGGCGCACTCCACAAACTCCGCGAGGGCGGGGGCAATCCGATAACAGGTGTCCTGCGGTTCGTGGTAACGCCGATTCCGTTCCATACCGCACCCGGGTACGGATTCCTCGACCTCCCGCAACTGATCTACTGGCTGCTGTTGCCACTCGAGGCATACGGAATGCTGGCCGTCTGGAAGAAAAAGTCGCTGACCGGTCATTTCCTGGTGATCTATTTTCTGGTCATGACCGTCCTGTACGGCGTGCAAACCACGCTGCAGGGGCCGCGCCACCGGATCCAGATCGATGGGCTCATCGTGATCTTCCAGTACTACGGAATCCTCGCACTGGTCAGACGGAGTTTCAGACTGGTGCGAAGCGTCGGCGTCCCGGCGGATCGCCCCGAATTGCGCGGGCGGCAGTACGGAGAAGCCCACGATGGTGCTTTCCCGCAACCCGAGAGAGGCGCCTGACGATGCAGCGGGAGAAGACTTGGGATTACTTCCAGGCACAGGACCAGCGCGCTCGCACCACGTCCCGACCCATGAAGATCTGCCATGTCATTACCGGATTGAACTCGGGCGGTGCGGAAATTGCCCTGTGCCGCTTGCTGGAATCCTTGCGGCCGCCCCGCTTCGAACATTCGGTGATCGTACTCGGGACCGAGGCCGCGCTCAGCGAACGTATCGCCGAATCCGCCACGGTCCATCACTTGGGCCTGCGCCCGGGCCGGGCCGGGCCGCGCGACGTGCTGCGGCTCAGGCAGATGCTCCGGCACGAGGCCAGCGACTTGGTTCACGCCTGGATGTACCACGCGCACCTGCTGACGACACTGGCCGTATGGGGCGAACGCGAACCCCACCTGTGGAGCGTCCACCATTCGCTCAGCGACGTCTCGACCGACAAGCGCCTCACGCGCGTGGTGATACGCCTGAACGCATGGTTCTCCACCCGGCCCCAGCGGATCCTCTACGCCTCGCGCGTCAGCGCCTCGCAACACGAAACCTACGGCTTCTGCAAGGCGCGCACGGCGGTCATTCCCAACGGCTACGACACCGACGCGTTCGCGCCGGACCCGGACGGACGCGCACGGATGCGGGCTTCGCTGGAACTGTCGGATGATGCATTGGTGATCGGACTGGTGGCGCGCGTGCACCCGACCAAGGACCACGCCAACTTCTGTTCTGCCGCCCGCCTGTTCCTGGACAGCCATCCGGACGCGATGTTCGTGCTGGTCGGCGACGGCACCACGGAGGACAACCCCGAACTCGCCGCGCTGGTCGATGCGGAAGGACTGCGCACGCGGGTGCGCCTGTTGGGCCGCAGGGCGGACATCCCCGCGATCAACACGGCGTTCGACATCGCCACCTTGTCCTCGCGCGGCGAGGCATTCCCGAATGCGGTTGCCGAGGCCATGGCCTGCGGCGTGCCGTGCGTTGCGACCAACGTCGGCGACGTGCCGGAGATCGTAGGCGACACGGGCAGGGTCGTGCCGCCGCGCGACCCGGTGGCGTTGAGCGCCGGCTGGTCGAAGCTGGCGGCCCTCGGCGCGGAAGGGCGCCGCGCGCTCGGCCTTCGCGCGCGTCGACGCATCATCGAACACTACGCGAACGGCATCCGCGCGCGCCGCTACGCGGATCTGTATTCCTCACTCGTGCTGGAGCACTGACATGTGCGGGATCGCAGGACTCTGGGACGCTGCCCACCATTTCCCGGCCGACGAAAATCTCGCGGCCGTGCGCGGCATGACCCGCGCGCTGCACCGGCGCGGTCCGGATGACGAAGGCTTTTTCCAGGATGCCGCGGCCGGCATTGCGCTCGGGCACCGCCGTCTTTCCGTGATCGACCTTTCCCCGGAAGGCCACCAGCCGATGACCTCGGCCAGCGGCCGCTACGTGATGGTCTACAACGGCGAGGTCTACAACCACGACGCGATGCGGCGCGAGCTGGCCGCCCACGGCGCCGGCTTCCGCGGACATTCCGACACCGAAGTGATGCTGGCGGCAATCGAACGATGGGGACTCGAGGCCGCCGTGAAGCGCTTCATAGGCATGTTCGCCTTCGCGCTGTGGGATCGGCGGGAACGCTCGCTCTCGCTGGTCCGCGACCGGCTGGGCATCAAGCCGCTTTACTGCGGCTGGATCGGCCCGCGTTTCGTGTTCGCGTCGGAATTGAAGGCGATCACGCGGCTCCCCGATTTCGACAACGCGATCGATCGCGACTCGCTTTGCCTGCTGCTCCGCCACAACTACATTAACGCGCCCTACTCGATCTACCAGGGCATCCGCAAACTGGTGCCGGGCACCTGGGTGACGGTCAGCGCCGACATGGCGCGAACACCCTCGAACGACGCGGCGCTCGCTGCAGCAACACGCACGTACTGGTCCGCACGCGAGGTCGCCGAAACGGGCGTAGCGGATCGCCTGCACCTGTCCGATGCGCAAGCTACCGATGCACTCGAACGCGTGCTGCGCGACGCGGTGGCGCTGCGGATGGAAGCCGACGTGCCGCTGGGCGCATTCCTGTCGGGCGGCGTGGATTCGTCGCTGGTGGTCGCGCTGATGCAGGCGCAGTCCCCGCGCCCGGTGCAGACCTTTTCGATCGGATTCCGGGAGAAGGGCTACGACGAGGCCGTGCACGCGAGTGCGGTCGCGAGACACCTCGGCACCGAGCACCACGAGTTGTACGTCACCGCACAGGACGCCCTGGACGTGGTGCCGAAATTGCCGGAAATCTTCGATGAGCCGTTTTCCGATTCCTCGCAGATCCCGACCTTCCTGCTGTCGCAGCTCGCGCGCAGGCAGGTGACGGTGAGCCTTTCCGGCGATGGTGGCGACGAATTGTTCGGTGGTTATCTCCGCTACTTCAAGGCCCGCGACATCGAACGCTGCCTCGGCTGGATGCCCGACAGCATGCGCTGGCGCGCGGCGCGCTCGCTGTCGCGGCACGCCGGGTTTTACGAATCGCTGCTGGCGGGCGTCAACCATTGCCTGCCGATGCGCGCGCGGCTGAAGCGGCCGAAATCCAAGGTGGGCGTGCTGGCCGGCATGCTCCGGGCGGGCCCGCAGGAAGAGCGCTATCGCCTGCTGATGTCGCATGTCCGGAATCCGGCTTCGATCGTGCTGCACGCCCGCGAACCGGCCACCGAGCTCAGCGATCCAGTGCTCGGGCCGGGCGTGGCCGAGAGCATCGAACGGATGATGTACAGCGATCTCGTCACCTACCTTCCGGGTGACATCCTCACCAAGGTCGACCGCGCCAGCATGGCCGTGAGCCTGGAGGCACGCGTGCCACTGCTGGACCATCGCGTCGTGGAATTCGCGTGGCGCGTGCCGATCGCGCAGAAAGTGCGGCACGGGCAGGGCAAATGGCTGTTGCGGCAGGTGCTGTACCGGCACGTGCCGCGGCAACTGATCGACCGTCCCAAGCAGGGATTCGGCGTGCCGATCGGCGTGTGGCTGCGCGGTCCGTTGCGGGACTGGGCGGAAGCATTGCTGAGCGAACAGCGGCTGCGCGAGGAAGGCTATTTCGATCCCGCCTACGTCAGGAAGCTGCTCGCCGATCACGTCGCGGGGCGGGTGAATGAAGGTGGCCGTCTGTGGGACGTGCTGATGTTCCAGGCCTGGCTCTCCGCAATCCCGCGGAACCGGTTGCCCGCGTACGCGGAGGCGGCGGCATGAGTGGCCCGGGTGCGAAAAGGATGGTTCGGCGCTTCCGCCACGACCGGCTGCGGCAACGACAGGGGACACGCGATGGATGGAAAGGTGATCTCCCATGAAACCGGAAAATCTGCTTCAGCAGCAATCGCATTTCGCGTTCGGCAAGAATTGGCTGGACTATGCGCGGAAGATCGACGAGGCAAAGATCGCGCAGGCCATCGCCGACCTGCGCCAGTTGAGCGGGCGGCAAAATTTTGATGGCCTGAGTTTCCTGGACATCGGTTGCGGATCCGGCTTGTCCGCGCTGGCTGCGATGCGGCTGGGGGCAAACCGCGTCACCGGCGTCGACATCGATCCCGACTCCGTGGCGGCAGCGCGATCAGTGTTCGCCAAATTTGCGCCGGGATTTCCCGCGGATTTCCAGGTGCGCAGCGTGTTCGACATGACCGCCACCGAGTTCGGAAGCTTCGACATCGTCCATTCGTGGGGCGTCCTGCACCACACCGGCGACATGATGAGGGCCATCGAAACCGCAGGCGCCCTGGTCAGGCCGGGCGGCGAGTTCTATCTCGCGCTGTACCGGAAGACCCGTTTTTGCGGGATGTGGCGCGCCATCAAGCGCTGGTATTCGAAAGCGCCCCCCGCTTCGCAACGCCGGGCGCGCAGCACCTACATCTTGCTGCGCAAGGCCATCTTCAGGATGAAGCGCGTGGACTTCGACACATACGTGCGCAGCTACGCAAGCCGCGGCATGGATTACTACAACGACGTGCACGACTGGCTCGGCGGCTACCCCTACCAATCGATCGATCCGGAGACCTGCCACGCCTTGCTGACGCAGTCCGGTTTCGTGATCGATCGTGAATTCGTCCGGAAGGGCGGATGGGCCCTGCAGGGGCTGATGGGCTCGGGTTGCGACAAATACGCGTTTCACCGGGTGCAGCATGTCGGTTGAGGTCTCGATGCGGAATCGCCGGCCTCCCGAATCCGGGCGCACGCACCGCAGCGGCGATGGTGCGAACGCCGTGCCCGAGGTCGACGTCGCGCAGCTCGCGTTCAAGGCCCGCAAGGAATCGTGGATCGCCGCCTCGTCGGGGCGGTTCTACAAGATGTTCCGCCGCAGCGACGATCCCGTGCGCGACTGGCTGGACCCGGTGTGCATCGAAATGGGCCGCCGCGAGCATGCGGACATGCTGTTCCTGCGCCGGCTCGGCGAGCGCATCTGCCGCCCGCTCGGCCTGGACCACGCCTGCGTCGTGTATCCGTTGCTGTCGGGGCCCGACATGCGGGTGATGCTGCGGTCGCGAAACACCGAAGCACCGAAACGCGCCGCCGCGCTGCGCGAAGCCCTGGTCCTGCTTGCCCGATTGCACACCGCGACCCGCGGCACGGTGGCGCCGTATCCGGCCAAGGACTACCTGCACGCCGGGTATCTCGTGCCTGGCGAGCAGGTCGCGAAGCGCATCGCCCAACGCGAACGCTCGATCTTCATCGGCGGCTTCGAGGCCCGGAATTTCCGTTTCGACAAGCGCGAGGACGGCTGGTATTTCTTCGATCCCCAGCACATGTTCCTCGGGATGCCCGAGGACGACCTCGCGCGCTTCGTGATTTCCCTGCTGATGCTCAACTGGGGCAAGGGCGGTTCGCTGAAGCTGTGGCAGGACTTCCGCTTCGACGAGTTGGTTTCGATCTACGAAGGCGCCGCGGCGCGCGCACTCGACAGGATGCTGCTCAACTACTTCCTGCGCGAAACCGTGGCCATGCGAAGACACTTCGCCGAAAAGGCGCTGGGCTCGATGGGCGCAGCTCGGCGGGTCCTCGGCAGGCCGTATCTCGCGGCCTATTTCCTGCAACTCGAACAATGGGTGACGAACCATGAGCTTTGACTACGAGCGCAACACCCGGGCGTTCTACCAGGACGACGCCACCGCGCAGCGCTATCACCGCATGTTCGTGGAGGGCGGCTGGCGCAACCTGCCTTCCCGTGTCGTGGCGCAGCGGGAGCGCCGCGCGATCGAAAAGTTGTTGCTGCGCGTACCACACCGCACGGCGCTCGATATTCCCGCAGGCACGGGAAAGCTGGCCGGTATTTTCGCCGCGCTGGGCACGCGGGTCGTCGCCTCGGACATCTCGGCGAGCATGCTGAAACTGGCCGAGGCGGAGTATGCCCGGATCGGTTACGCGCACGCTTCCTTCCAGATCGCGGATGCTTCGGATCTTAGCCAATTCCGTGATGGCCAGTTCGACGTGACCGTGTGCCTGCGGCTCATGCACCGGGTCCCGCCCGCGCTGCGCAAGACCATGCTGGGCGAACTCGCATGCGTCGCGTCACATGCCATCGTTTCATTCGGGATCGAGAACGGGTTCCATGCGCTGCGGCGTGGCGTCAGGGCCTCGGTCTTCGGCGGATCGAATGACTCCCTGTGCTTCTGCAGCATCGCCGAGGCAAGAGCCGAGCTCGAACCGGTGTTCGAGGTCGTCAAACACGTCTGGATCGCGCCGGCGCTTTCCCAGGAGGTGATTTTCCTGCTGAAGTCGAAACTGCAAGCCTCGGGACGCACGACATGAGCTGTTCGGTGCTTCGGCTGTCCGCAGCCTGGCCGCGCTGGATACCGGCATTCGTGTTGCTGGTCGGCGCCTGGCAAAGCGCCGCCGCACAATGCCCGAAGGTGCTGATGTTCGACGGCATCAACGTAAAGACCGAGGCCGGTACGCAGCAGGCTTCGTACTGGGGCCGCGCGGTCGGGGTGCAGGGCGTGTTCGTCAGCAACGTGATGGGGTACTGGCAGGCTGACGTCGGAACCGATCCCGACAGCAAGTTGTGGCAACAGGCCAGGTTGTTTCAGTCCAACTATGCGAAGTACGGCGTCACCGACAACTTCATCAAGGTCGCGCTGTACAAGCCGCATGACTGGACCAGCGCGCGGCAAAACAGCGCGATCATCGAGCATTTCGCGCACGCCGCGGCGCTCGCTCGGTACGCGGGTTTCAAGGGCATGGCGCTGGATCTAGAGCCGTACACGCCGACCTGGATCCCATCGGCCGATGGCGCCGAACTCGCGTCCACCGTCGAACGCGAAGGGCACGGAATCGGCCAGGCCATGTTCGCGGCCTATCCGGACATGACCCTGATCGTGATGCCGGACGTGCTGGATTCATCCGACCGCTACAGGACCTTCAAACAGAAACTCATGTCCGGACTGCACCAGCTCAAGTCGGGAACCCTGGATTTGTCGAAGCACGACACCTACGAGTTGGCGGTGCCGTTCCTGCGCGGGCTGTTGTCGGTGCCATGGAGGCAAGTCGTGATCGGCATCGAGCAGACCTACAGCCGGAACAGCGACGGGATAGTGGCTACGGTGCCGCAGGTGCGCCAGCTCTACACGGATTTCATGCAGGAGAGCGGAGCGTCGCAGACTGCTCCCGCCATCGCGACCGGGCTGTGGCCGCTGGGTCGCACCAGCGCCGACAAGTCGGCTCGCGAAAGCCCCGAGCGTTTTGCCCAGCGCCTGCGCGTCGCATTCGACGTTTCGAATGACTACGTCTGGATCTATGGCAAGGGCGGTACCTGGCAGGCAGGCGACCAGCCGGACACCGCGCCGCCCGCGTCGAATTTCCAGCAATTCGTGGACGCGATCCATCAGGTGCGCGCAGGCTGCGCGGCTCCAAACGCGACCCGGGGCGACGGTTCGCCGGCCGCACATCACTGATCTTCGAGTGTCGGAACCAAGGCATGCCGAAAGTCATCCTGTTCGCCAACACCGACTGGTACCTCTACAACTTCCGGCGGGCACTGGCGCTGGCGGCCAAGGCCGCGGGCCACGATGTCCTGCTGATTTCACCGCCCGGGAAATACGGCGCGCGATTCCGTGAACTGGGCCTGCGCTGGGAAGCCCTGCCTGCGATGGATCGCCGCAGTCTGAACCCACTGCGCGAGGCGCGGGCGCTGGCCCAACTGGTCGCGCTGTTCAGGCGCGAGCGCCCGGTGCTCGTGCACAACTTCACCATCAAGTGCGCGGTGTATGGCTCGCTCGCCGCGATGCTGACCGGGGTGCCTGCCCGCATCAATGCGGTCGCGGGCCTGGGTTACGTGTTCGCCAGCAACGCGCCACGTGCGCGCCTGCTGCGCCCGCTGGTGCGCGCGCTAATGCGCTTCGCGTTGCGCGGGCGGCGCTCGCGACTGATCCTGCAGAACCATGACGACGCACGGATGTTCCTCGCGCACGGCCTGGTCGAAAGCGGACGCATCCGCGTGATCGCGGGCTCGGGCGTGGACTGCACGCGGTTCGTTCCGTCGCGGCCCCGGTCGCACGAAGATCCGCCGCGGGTGCTGCTGGCCGCGAGGTTGTTGTGGGAAAAAGGACTGACCGAATACGTGCAGGCCTCGCGGATGTTGCGCGCGCAGGGAAGAAATGCCCGCTTTCTTCTGGCCGGCGCGTCCGACCCAGGCAATCCCGCCGCCGTTCCGGAAGCCACGGTGCGCGAATGGGTCGAGGAAGGCCTTATCGAGTGGACGGGCCACATCGAGGACATGCCGGCGTTGTTCGCCTCCTGCCACGTTTTCGTGCTGCCGAGCTATTACCGCGAAGGCCTGCCTCGATCACTGATCGAGGCCGCCGCCTGCGCAACGCCGCTGATCACCACCGATATGCCGGGTTGCCGCGACGTCGTCACCGACGGTGTGGATGGATTGCTCGTGCCGCCGCGGAACGCCGAAGCATTGTGCACGGCCATCACGCGCCTGCTCGATTCACCGGAGCTGGCGGAAAAGCTGGGGCACGCAGCACGCGCCAAGGCGCTGGCTGCGTTCGACGAGCGCATCGTGATCCGCCGCACGCTCGCGACCTACGATGAGGTGCTGGGCGGACCCGGCGCCGTGGCGGCCGTCACCTAGGAAAACCGATTCACGAATCGGTATGGGTGGATGCCGGCTGCGCGGCTGTGGGCGCTGTGTTCTGCAGAAGCGCCGCCTGCTTGCGTTCCAGATGGGCAGTGAAGGCGCCATAGATCGCGGCCATCGCCACGAACGCGACGAGATTCGCGATGGGCCCGATTTGCGAGTGGATCACGACGCCCACGAACGGCAGCACAATCGCGAACGCAACCAGATACACCAGCGCCCGTCGCGGCCCGATCCCCGCGTTCATCAGCAGGTGGTGGATATGGGTGCGGTCCGGGGTGAAAGGCGACACGCCGCGTTTCAGGCGGCGGTAGATCACCGCCAGCGTGTCCATTACCGGGAGCGCCACGCACCACAGCACCAGGCCGGGTGAAAGGCGACGCGGCGAACTCTGGCTCAATGCGATCAGCGTCCAGGCGATCACGTAACCCAGCACCACGCTTCCGGAGTCGCCCAGGAACACCTTGGCTTTTTTACCCAGGAGACCCAGGTTCGCCATCAGGAACGGATACAGCGCCGCCGCCAGCAACAGCACGATCACGGTGAGCGGCGCGGGCATGTCGGGCGCCATCAGCAACGCGATCGCGCCGGCGCTGACCAGCGCAAGACACCCCGCCAGCCCGTCGATGCCGTCCATCAGATTGAAGGCATTGATCAGACCGATCACGGCGAGCACCGTGAACGGAACACCGAGCCAACCAAGTTTCAATTCGTGGCCGTGCAGCACGCCGAGTGAATGCACGTACATGCCGGTGGTCGAAATCACGATCAGGACCGCTGCGATCTGCACCACCACTCGCACGCTTACGCGCAAGCCATAGCGGTCGTCCAATGCACCCAGCGCGACCAGCACGCATGCCGTGGCCAGCACGATATCGTCGAACTTCTGGATCTGGCCGAGCCAGAACCATCCGGCCAGCATCCCAGCGAAGATCGACAACCCGCCGACCAGCGGAGTCGCAAACGCATGCCGCTTGCGGGCATCCGGATGGTCGAGCAAACCGACGGGCTTGCTGATCGGAACCAGGATGCACAGCCCCAGCGCCGAAGCGCCGATCGAAACGAAACAAGCCGATAGAACCGTATGTGCCGCAGAAACCATCCGTGTACGCCTTTGGCCACCGTGAAATCCAGTATGCCGCTATCCATAAAACCACTGCTGAACATTTCAATGATTGTTTTTGAATGGTTGTAATGATTACCATGTTTATATATTTGAATAGCCCGTGAATAAATTCCGTTTTGAATGTGCATTATTGAAAAGCCATGGAATGGCGGCCGAGATCGGTCGATCGACCTGCTTCATGTCCGGGAACGCTCACCGCGACGGGAAGCTGAACGACCCCACGGGACGGGAGCCGCGCGCAAACTGAACGTGCGCCCCCTGCACCGGCATGAATGTTGCTTGTATGCTTTGGACGTGGGAAGGGAGGGGACACGGGGAGCGATCCCGGTTTGCTCGGCCTGACCTGCCGCATTCGCCGTGGGGGTTCCACGGCCGCGAGGTACCGCAAGTGACAACCACCGATATCGGCATCCTGCTCATCGTCCTGTGCGTCGTGCTGTGGGCGATCATGGCCGCGCTGCACCGGCATACGGTCCAGATGGAAGCCCTGAAGGCCCAGATGCAGGAATTGTTGAAGGCGCAGCAGGCCGAATCCGGCCGACCGGCCGCCCGCGTCCCCGAAACACGCGACAACGTCGAACCGCTCGCCCCACTTGGCCCTGTCCAGCCGACGGCGGCGCTCAAGACGCGACACACGTTTTCGAAATAGCGCTCCGCGGCCCTGACGGAGCGAATCTCCCCGGCCTGCCACCTGGCACTTGGCTCGCCGCGCGACCGGGTGTAGGTTCGCTGGATTGTCTCGTCCGGAGGTGCGCGATGAAGTTCCCTCGCGATGGCTTGCTACTGCTCGCCGTGTTCTTCGTTGCCGGGTATGCGACCGGCGCGGCGGCGAAACCGCCGACACCGGCCACCACCGCGCCAGAAAGCGCGCGCATCGAGCACATCCTCGCGCAGCACGCGAAGGTCAGAGAAATCCTGGCGGTCGCCCTGTCGTACGACGGCCAGCACCTTGCGTGGGTGGTAGCACACGGCGAGCAGACCGTACTGATGCTGGGATCGTGGAACGGCCAGAACGCACACGCCGTGACGATTCCCGGCGGTTGCCGCGAAGCAGGCCTGCGCTGGGCGCCGAACTGGAACACCTTGGCCGTGCTGACCCGCTGCAAGATCGACCCGTCCAACACCCAGCCGATCCACGGCGCCATCTGGCTGATCGACGTAAACGCCGGCAAGTCGCCGGGCAAAATTGCCGACCTCGACGGTTTCGCCGAAGGCATGCAGTGGAGCCGCGACGGCAAACGCATCCTCTTCCTGTTCGTGCCGGGCGCCACCCGCCTGCCGGAAGCCACCGCTTCCGGCAATCCGCGCGTGGGCGTGATCGGCGAAACGGACGTGCAGGTGCAGCGCGTCGCCAGCGCCGCCGCCGCAGGCGGCACGCCCGAACTGCTGACGCCCGAGGGCTTGTACGTGTACGAATTCCGCACGTCGTCGATCGGCAGCCGCATCGCCTACACCGCGGCGCCGCCACCTGGCGACAACAACTGGTGGACGGCCAAGCTGTACGTGCAGGATGCGAAAGCGGGTGCGGCGCCGCGGGAAATCGTCGATCCCGGCTCGATTAAGGGCTCGCTGCACGGCCTGCAGATCGCCCTGCCGCGATGGTCACCCGATGACGCGCGCATCCTGTTCATCGGCGGCCTGATGAGCGACCGCGGCGCGACTGGTGGCGACATCTACAGCGTGCCCGCGTCGGGTGGCGCGCCGGTGAACCTGACCGAGGGCGTGAAGGTGACTCCGTCGTGGTTCACCGTCCTCGATGCACGCTCGCTGCTGGTGAACCAGATCGCCAGCGGCAAGGTGCAGGTCACCGAGTACACGTTGTCCGGCAACCACGCCCGCCAGACGCGCACGTGGTTCACGGCGCACGGCGTGCTGGGCGACGGGCGCGCCGCGTTTTCGGTTTCGCTGTCCAGCAAGGCCCCGCGCCGGATCGCCTACGCGGCCGAATCGTTCGACCATCCGCCGGAGGTCCACGCCGGCCAGCTCACCACCGCGCCGCCGCCCGCAGTCACCTCGATCAATGCCGGGCTTTCGCACGACGCGGGCAAGGCGGAATCGGTGGAGTGGAACAGCGGCGGGACACAGGTGCAGGGTTGGTTGATGTATCCGGCCGGCTACGATGCGAACAAGAAATATCCGCTGATCGTGTACGTGCATGGCGGCCCCTCGTGGGCCAACCTGCCGACCTGGAGCAACAACGCGAGCGCCTATTCCCAGTTCGGCTATTTCGTCCTGATGCCCAATCCCCGCGGCAGCTTCGGCGAGGGCGAAAAGTTCGCGCAGGCGATCCGCAACCAGATGGGCTACGGCGATCTCGACGATATCCTTGCGGGCGTGGACAAGGTCGAGAAGATGCTGCCCATCGATGACAACCGCCTCGGCATGACCGGCTGGAGCTACGGCGGTTTCATGAGCATGTTCGCGCCGACCCGCACCAACCGCTTCAAGGCGGTAGTGGCGGGCGCGGGCCTGTCCGACTGGCAGAGCTATTACGGCGAAAACCAGATCGACCAATGGATGATTCCGTTCTTCGGTGCGTCGCTGTACGACGGTCCTGCCGCCTACGCGAAAAGCTCCGCGATCAATTTCATCAAGCGCACGAAAACGCCGGCGCTGATCGTGGTGGGCGAACGCGACGAGGAATGTCCCGCGCCGCAGTCGTTCGAGTACTGGCACGCCCTGAAGACGCTGGGGGTGCCGACCACGCTGGTGGTGTACGCGAACGAAGGCCACCACATCGCGCAGCCGAAGAACCGGGAAGACATCATGCGCCGCTCGCTGGACTGGTTCGGCAAATATCTTTCGGCGGCGCCCGCGGATTGAGCGGCGCGTACTGCGTCAGAACAGCTGGCCCTGCGGCGAGGTTTTGCGCGGCGGCGTGAAACGCGAGCCATCGAGTTGCAGCGTGCGTGCGCGGGTAAAACCGTGGCGGCGGCACGCCACCTCGAAGCGCCGGCGCAGCAACTCCGCGAACGGTCCATGCCCACGCATCCGGGTGCGGAAATCGGAATCGTAATCGCGGCCGCCGTTCATCTGCCGCACCAGGCTCATCACGTGTTCGGCGCGTTGCGGCACATGGATCGAAAGCCATTCGCGGAACAGCGCCTTCAATTCCCACGGCAGGCGTAGCACGGTATAGCCCGCCATCCTCGCGCCGGCCTCCGCGGCCCGTTCCAGCACCGCTTCCATGTCGCGATCGTTCAACGCCGGGATGATCGGCGCCACCAGCACGCCGGCGGGCACGCCCGCTTCGGTCAACGCGCGGATCGCCTGCAAGCGGCGGTGGGGCGCCGAGGCGCGGGGCTCCAGCTTCGAAGCCAGCCGGTTGTCGAGTGAATTCACCGATACGAATACGTGTACCAGTTTCGAGCGCGCCATCGGCGCCAGGATGTCGAGATCGCGTTCCACCAGCGCGTTCTTGGTGACGATGGTGCAGGGGTGCCGGCATTCCGCCAGCACTTCCAGCGCGGCGCGCGTGAGCCGCCATTTCTTCTCGACGGGTTGGTACGGATCGGTATTGCTGCCGATGTTGATGGGTTTAGGTACGTAACTCGGCTTCGACAACTCCGTACTCAACACCTCGGCGAGATTCGACTTCGCGCGGATCTTCGTTTCGAAATCCAGCCCCGGCGACAGGTTCAAGTAACTGTGCGACGGACGCGCAAAGCAGTAGATGCATCCGTGTTCGCAGCCGCGGTAGGGGTTCATCGCCTGCTCGAACGCGATGTCGGGCGAATCGTTGTGTGTGATCACGCTGCGCGCGCGTTCTTCGGTGACTTCCGTGCGCGGCCGCGGCGCCCCCTCGTCCAGCAGTTCGCCCGACCAGCCGTCGTCCTCGATCTGATGGCGCATCGTTTCGAAGCGCCCCTCCGGGTTGGAGGCGGCGCCGCGTCCCTTGATACGCGCGGGCGGAAGCGTTTGCATCCGGGCAGCATACGCCGGCGCGTCTCGCGGCCTGCGATAGGTCTCAGGTTAGCCAAAGCGGAACTCAATAGGAAATTTCCTACAGCAATTCGGGAAGTTGTCCCATTATCGCGGAGGCTCTGCCGTGGAAGATCGTGAGTGCCGCGCCAACGCCAGCGCGGCACCGACGCAGCAGGGGGCGTAATGGACGGTTTGTTTCGCAATGAAGTTCTTCAGACGCAGCGGGTGCAGTGGCTCGGCGCTATCAATCTTGCGACTCCTCTTTCGTTCATATGGTGGGCCTTGTTGTCAGCGAGCCTCGCCGTGGCGATTGGCCTGTTTCTCATCTTCGGATATTACACGCGCCGGGCCGAAGTGACAGGGCAACTCCAGCCCAGTGCGGGAATGCTCACTCTCTCGGCCCAGACCACCGGCACCGTCACCCAAACACTGGTGCACGAGGGCGAGCAGGTCAGGGCCGGCGAACCGCTGGTCGAAGTGTCTGCGGATTTGGTCAGCGCCAGCATGGGCGATACCCACGCCATGGTCAGCGCACAGTTGCGCGCCCAGCAGGCCCAGGTTCGGGACATGCTGGCCAACCTCCAGCCGCAAGCCAAGGCACAGGCCCAGGATTTACGCACCCGGATTGGGATGCTGCAGGCGCAGGTGCGCCAGATCGACGATCAATCGGCGCTGCAACACGAGCAAGCGGCGACCGCCACCGCCTTCGTCACGAAAATCAAACCCGTCCTCGAGAAGGGCGTGATTTCCATCGCGCAATTCAACGCGTACCAGTCGCAGGCCCTGACCCAACAGGCACAGGTCAAGGCCTTGGCGCGCCAGCGGCTGGACGCCAACCAGCAGTTGTCTTCTTTGCAGGCCCAGTTGACGCAGCTTCCCCTGGACATGGGTGCCAAAGCCAGCCAGTTGCGCGGTCAATTGGCGCAGCTCGCTGCGCAGCTGGCCCAGAGCGAAGCGGCGGGCGGCACAATATTGCGTGCGCCGCGCGCCGGCGTCGTTTCGACCTTGCTGGTGAAGCCCGGTCAGAACGTTGCTATAGGCCAACCGCTGTTGTCCATCCTGCCGCATGGTTCGAGGCTGCAAGCGCAGTTGCTGGTGCCAAGCAGCGCGATCGGCTTCGTGCACGAGGGTACGCCAGTGGTGCTGCGCTATCAGGCGTATCCGTATCAGAAGTTCGGCCAGCAATACGGCCAGGTCGTGCAGGTCTCGCGCAGCGCGCTCAGCCCCGCCGAGGCCGCGACCCTGCTGGGGCAGAACATCACGACGCCGCTGTACCGCGTGCTGGTTTCGCTGGATCGCCAGACCATCAATGCCTACGGCACGGCCGAGGCGCTGAAGCCCGGCATGGCCTTGAGCGCCGACCTTTTGCTGGATCGTCGCAGCCTGTGGCAATGGGTGTTCGAACCGCTGTACGGCCTGCGGCAACAGCTCGCGGGTAACGGAGCAGATCACGGATGAGTGACGGCGCAGCCATGGACGGCGGGTTTGTCGGCGGCCTGCAATGGAGCTGGCGACGCAAGCTTTCGGTCGTCCTGCAGACCGAAGCGGCCGAATGCGGTCTTGCATCATTGGCGATGATTGCGCGTTACCACGGCCATGATGTGGATCTCCCTTCCTTGCGCCGCCGCCACTCGACTTCGCTGAAAGGCGCCAATCTGGCGCGCGTGATGGAGATGGCGGGTCAGCTTGGTTTCGAAACGCGGCCGTTGCGGCTGGAGCTGGAAGAGCTTCCCGAACTCAAAACACCCTGCATCCTGCACTGGAATTTGAACCATTTCGTGGTGCTGAAGCGGGCAACATCTCGCGGCGCAATCATTCACGATCCGGCGCGCGGTGTGCTGAAACAGTCGAACGCCGAAGTGTCGAAGCACTTCACCGGCGTGGCACTGGAATGTACGCCGCGTGCCGACTTCAAGCCGATCAGGACGTGCGAATCCATCTCCCTGCGGGCGCTTACCGGAAGGGTCGAAGGATTATCTTGTTCGCTGATCCAGATCTTCGTGCTGGCACTGGCATTGGAAGTGTTCGCGCTGGTCGGCCCGTTCTATCTGCAATGGGTGCTTGATCAAGTGCTGGTCTCGGCCGACAAAAGTCTGTTGATGCTGCTGGGAATCGGTTTTCTTCTGGTGGCGGTGTTCCAGGCCGCGATTTCTGCGGTGCGCGCGTGGACCATCACCTGGCTGGGCGCGATGCTGAACGTGCAATGGGTCACCAACGTCTTCGCACATCTTTTAAAGCTGCCGCTGGATTGGTACGAAAAGCGTCATGTGGGTGACGTGGTCTCGCGCTTCGGCTCGATGCAAACCATCCAGCAGACGCTGACCACCGGCTTCGTCGCCGCGATTTTGGACGGCATCATGGCCACGTTGACGCTGGTCGTGCTGGCGCTCTACAGCGTCAAACTGACGTTGGTCGTGACCGCAGCGTTCGCGCTGTACGCGGTCCTGCGTTGGTTCACCTATCAGCCGTTGCGACGCGCGCAAGAAGACCAGATCGTGTACGCCGCGCGTCAGCAGACCGAGCTGCTGGAGGCCATTCGCGGCGCGCAGACGCTGAAGCTCTTCAATCAGCAGCAGCCGCGCACGGCCCGCTACGCCAATGCTGTCGTCGAAACGGTCAACCGCAACATTGCGATGCAGCGGCTCAACATCGCATTCACCAGCGGCAACCAACTGGTTTTCGGCATCGAGAAGGTAGCCTTGATTTGGCTTGCCGCCATGCTCGTGCTGGACGGCACCTTCACCGCGGGCATGCTGGTGGCGTTCGCAGCGTACGCCGACCAGTTCGTCAGTCGCGCAGCCGATCTGATCGACAAGAGCATCCAGTTCCGGATGTTGCGCCTGCACGCCGAACGCGTGGCAGACATCGCACTCACCGCGCCCGAGCGGCACGTCGAATCCCCGTGGGACGCACCACTACCGGAAGCGGAGATCGAAGTTCGCAACGTCAGTTTCCGCTACGCGAACGGGGAGCCGTGGATCCTCAGGAATTGTTCGCTCACGATTCCCGCCGGGGAGTCGGTGGCCCTCGTCGGGCCCTCTGGGTGCGGCAAAACAACACTGGCCAAGGTCATCCTGGGCCTGTTGGAACCCGAGGAGGGCGAAGTTCTGTACGGCGGTATCGATATCCGGCGGCTGGGACTTGGCCGCTACCGCAGCCAGATCGGTGCCGTGATGCAGGACGACCAACTGTTCGCCGGTTCCATCGCAGACAACATCGCCTGCTTCGATCCCGAGTCCAACCCCTTGCGCATCGAGGGCGCGGCGCGGCTGGTCGCGATCCACGACGATATCGCAAAAATGCCGATGGGGTATCAGAGCCTGGTCGGTGACATGGGCTCGGCGCTGTCCGGCGGCCAGAAGCAGCGCATCCTGTTGGCGCGCGCGCTCTATCGCAAACCCTCCCTGCTGGTACTGGACGAAGCCACCAGCCATCTGGATATCAAACGCGAGCGGCAGGTCAATGCCGCCGTCAATCATCTCGCGATCACACGCATCGTGATCGCCCACCGCCCCGAGACCATCGCCAGCGTGCAACGCGCGCTGCTGGTCGCAAACGGCGCGGTGCAACCCATTCCGTTACAGATCCACGAAGTGGAGGTGGCGGGATAGCCGAAGCCGGGACGGCTCTGTACTTCCTGGCGCAACAAAGTGGAGAAAGCTATGTATCAACTTACCGAAGTCCAACGAAACAATATTGGTAGTGGTCTGCTCGACCCATTTCTTGGTATTAGTGGAATCGATGCTGGCCTAACATTTAGCGGCGTTTTGGGTGCGGTTGGAATGGCAGCGAGTGCAGGTTGGTGGGTTGGAAGCGAGATCAACAAGTATTACGGTGACGACATCAATAACTTAGTTCGCGACACCATTGGGTAGCACTCCGCATGGCGAGTGCCGGACATGCCATATTTACTCGGCATGTCCGGCACAGTTCGAGTGTTCGCAAAAGACCTGTTATGTCTTGTTGAGTCGGTGATAGTCGGCAGACGCCGATCTATGGTAACCAACCAAAGCTGTCCATAGATCTGGTAAAACTCAGCTTGAGCGATCTGGTACGCATCATCATCCATGGTGTGTTGTAGGAGCGGCAGAATGAAGAGCGCGATCGCGAAAATCAGAAAGTACGGGAAGAGCTCCTTGTCCGCTTTGAAGGTCGCGGTCAGCTTTCCGATCTGCATGCTCTGGTTGAGGCGCGCCGCGAGCTGGTACACGAC
>JBQCCP010000058.1:0-2712 GCA_051962095.1 Rhodanobacteraceae bacterium | reverse complement strand
AGGTTGAGCGACGAGAAATCCTCCGCGCTCGGGATGCGCACCATCGCGTGGCACACCGACAGTTCGTCGTTGTCCAGGCCCGATCGTTCATTGCCGAACAGCAGCGCGACTTCGCGTCCGGCCTGCAGCAGCGGCGCGATTTCGGCGACAGCCGCGCGCGGGTCGAGTTCCGGCAGGCTGACGCCGCGCCGGCGCGCGGACAATCCGTACACGCGGGTGCAATCGGCGATGGCTTCGGGGACGCTGGCCGCGGTCGCGAGGTGCTGAAGCACGTCGTCGGCGCCCGCCGCCATCGCTTCGACCTGCGGATCGGGGTAACGCTGCGGCGCCACCAGCACCAGACGCCAGAAGCCCATGGTGCGGATCGCGCGCGCGGCCGCGCCGATGTTGCCGGGATGGGACGTGCGCGCCAGCACGAAGCGGATGGTTTGCGGCGCGGGCGGAATGGAGGCGGTGGATTGGTTCATCCATGCAAGGTTATCAGCATGATTTTCAATCGCGGCGCTCCCCTCACCCCAGCCCTCTCCCCATCGATGCTGCCGATGGGGGAGAGGGAGACAAGCGCACCCGCTTCGCGGATGGGGAGAGGGTGACAAGCGCGCGCATGCAAGTTGTGGCACTGCTAAAATGACTTGGCGCCGCTCCGTGCGGCGCGTTCTTTTTCAAACCTCGGAATCTTCATCGCCATGGCCCGACCTGCCGTCACCGTCGCGATCCGTGCCGCGCGCGCCGCCGGCAGCGTGATCCTGCGCTACATGAATCGTCTCGACAGCCTGGCGGTGATCGAGAAGCACCACCTCGATTTCGTGTCGGAAGTCGATCGCCAGGCCGAAACCGAAATCGTGCGCGAACTGAAGCGCGCCTATCCGGACCACGCGGTCCTCGCCGAGGAAGGCGGTGCATCCGGCAAGTCCGGCGCACGCTTCACATGGGTGATCGACCCGCTGGACGGCACGCACAACTACCTGCGCGGCATCCCGCATTTCGGTGTGTCGATCGCGCAACTCGACCACGGCGAACCGGTGCACGCGGTGATCCTTGATCCCGTGCGCAATGAGATCTTCACCGCCAGCAAGGGCGACGGTGCGTTCCTCAACGACCGTCGCATCCGCATCGGCAAGCGCGAGTCGCTGGATGGAGCGATGCTGTGCACGGGTTTCCCGTACCGCGAGCGCCGCCACCTGGATGCGCAACTCGGCATGACCCGCGAACTGCTGAAGCGCGCCGAGGATTTTCGCCGCACCGGCTCGGCTGCGCTGGATCTCGCCTGGACCGCCACCGGACGTTTTGACGGCTATTTCGAAACCGGCCTCAAGGTTTGGGACATGGCCGCAGGCTGCCTGCTGGTACGCGAAGCCGGCGGCCGCTATTGCAACTTCGTCGGCCGCGACGGCCTGCCGGAATCCGGCAACATCGTCGCCGCGAACCACGTGCTGGCCGGGCAGATCGTGGAAACGGTCGCGCCGATCCTGACGTCGGAGCTGAAACGCTGACGCACGGAACCCGGATTGCGTTTCACCTCATCGTCATTCCAGGGCCGCCCGGGCTTGATCCGGGCGGAACCCGGAATGACGAGGTCAGTCAATCCGCCGCTGCGGTCGCAAGCGTCGGACCGACGCGGGCCGCCAGCGCCTTCTGGTAGCGCTGGAAAAGCAGCGCGACGCGCTTCACGTACACCTGTGTTTCGGCGTACGGCGGCACGCCGCCGTATTTCGTCACGGCGCCCGCACCCGCGTTGTAGGCCGCCGCCGCGAGTTTCACGTCGCCGTGGAAATCACGCAGCAGCATCGCGAGATAACGCGCGCCGCCCGAAATGTTCTCGGCGGGATCGAAAGCATCGCCGATGCCGAGTTCGGTGGCGGTGCCGGGCATCAACTGCATCAACCCCTGCGCACCCTTGTAGGAAAGCGCGCGCGCGTTGAATCCGGATTCCGCGTGGATCACCGCGCGCAGCAATGCCGCGTTGACGCCCGTCAGGCGCGCGGCGGCGTGGATGTCGTCGCGATAGTCGACCAGGTGCAGCGGCACGGTGTTCCAGTCGATCTTCGAGTGCACGTCGCAGGCGTAGCATTCGATGATGTAGGTGAACAGCATCTTCGCGTCATGGCCCTGCGCCAGCGACGCGACGTTGGTGTAGAGCACGGTGCCGTTCTTCTGGACCACGCGATACACCGCGCCCGTGCGTGGCGGCTTGGGCGCGTCGGCTTCAAGCTTCAGCGGAATCGATGCGGTGGCTGCGGGCGCGGGCACGCTCGCCGGCGGCGCGGGTTCGGTCGCCGGCGCGGAGGACGTCGGCTCGATGCCGAGCAGGTGCGGCAGCACGCGACCGCCCAGCGTGTCCAGGATCGCGACCGGCAGCGGCTGCCAGGCTTCGGGCGATTCCAGCTTCTGCACGTGGATCGAGTTGTCCTCGCCCAGCGGCATCACCTTCAGCACTTCGGGATTGGCCTTGACCTCGTGCGGAGGTTTGCCGGGCAGCACGGTGCCGCTGGGCTGGTCGCGCGGACGGGCGGTCTGCAGGCTGGCATGCATGGGGCGCGCACGCGGCGTGGACCACGCGCCCAGCTTCGTGCAGTCGCGGTAGCCCGCAGTGTGGCTGACGTAGGCGATTTCGCCTTGGCTGCCGACGCAGCGGTACAGCACGCTGGCCGCCGCGGGGCCGGCCCACGCCGCTGCGATCCACAGCGCGCACGCCGCGGCGATGCGCGCGAG
>JBQCCP010000057.1:0-8925 GCA_051962095.1 Rhodanobacteraceae bacterium | reverse complement strand
TGGGGACCAGAATGACCGTGTGCAGCTTCACGCCGTCGCGCATCGGGATGTCCACGTCGCGCCGGATGTAGTCGTGGCTCGCGGTCGCGGGCGTGAAATGCGCCGGCGTCTCGCTCGGATAATCAGGGTATTGCTGCGGCGGCGGCGCCGAAAGCGCCGATCCGGAAACGATCAGCAACGCGACCACCGTTGCTGCAAGACCGCGGAACGGACGCGCGACAGGCAACGTTTTCATGGCACCCCCAGGCGCTCGACGAGTGCGCCATCGTAAACCCGTGGGGAAATCGTTGCCAAAGGCATCATTCGATGTTCATCCCGCGCGGCGGTACGGCGCTTCGGCTTCGCGGCCTGCAGGCCGCTGCGCCGGCGACGATCCCACCCAGATGCGGGTGCTGGACGTCGGCGCCGGCAACGGGATGATCGGCGAACTGCTGGTACAGCACGGCGCCGCGCGCGTGGTCGGCATCGACAACATTCGCGAAGCCGAGCACGCCGCCGACCGCAACCGGCCAGGTGCCTACGACGCCTATTACGTCGCCGACCTCACCAAGCTGTCGCCGGCATTGCTGGCGGAACTCAAGGGCTGGAGTTTCGATGCGATGACCAGCGTCGCCGCGCCCGGTTTCGGCGACATTCCGGTGGCGGCGTTCGCGGCGGCGTACAACCTGGTGCGCGACGACGGCTGGATCGCCTTCAATATCAAGGAAATCTTCCTCGACACCGCCGACACCAGTGGCTTCTCGCGGCTGGTCAAGCACATGGTGCATGATGCTTACCTGAAGCTGCACCGGCTGGAACGTTGCCGCCACCGGCTGTCGATCGAGGGCAACATGCTGTATTACTACGCGGTGGTCGGACGCAAACGGCGCAACCTCGATGATGCCTGCCTCGCCCGGGTCCAATCCGACGTTTCCTGATTCGGCGTTCTCCCTTGTCCACGCGACCTGCACGTTCGGCACGACGCGTGCGGTGGACGACGTCAGCCTCGACTTCGCGCGCGGTCGCACCAGCATCCTGATCGGCAGCAGCGGTTCGGGAAAATCCACGCTGCTGCGGCTGCTGATCGGGCTTGAATGGCCGACGGTCGGCGAAGTGTTTTGCGATGGCGAACCGCTGCGACGTGCGGACGTGCCGGAGGTGCGTCGCCGGGTCGGCTACGTGATCCAGGATGGCGGCCTGTTTCCGCATCTGACGGTGCTCGGCAATCTCACGCTGCTGCCGCGCCATCTCGGCTGGCGCCGTTCGCGCGTGCTGGAGCGTGCGCGCGAACTGGCTGCCCTCTCCCATCTGCACTCCGATCTTCTGGATCGATTTCCCGCGGAGCTGTCCGGCGGCCAACGCCAGCGCGTAGCCTTGATGCGCGCGCTGATGCTCGACCCGCCTACCCTGCTGCTGGACGAACCCCTGGGCGCGCTCGATCCGCTGGTGCGCCACGGTTTGCAGGATGAACTGCGCGAGATCTTTCGCAACCTTGGCAAGACCGTGATCATGGTGACGCACGACCTCGCCGAAGCCGCGTTCTTCAGCGATCGATTGATCCTGATGCGGCGCGGCCGCGTGCTGCAGGACGGCAGCCTCGATGATTTCCGGCGCCGACCCGCCGATCCGTTCGTGCACGAATTTGTCGCCGCTCATCGTGCCTTGCCGGGTGCCAGCGCATGAAACGCTGGCTCGCACCCCTGCTGATCATGTCGCTGGCGGCTTGGGCGCCGCTTCGGACCGCATGCGCCGCCGCGACGGTGGTGATCGGTTCGAAGAATTTCACCGAATCGGTGGTGCTGGGCGAAGTCGCCCGGCTCGCGGCGCAGCAACGGGGCGTTCAGGCCGAACACCGCCGCAGCCTCGGCGGCACGCGCATCCTGTGGCGCGCGCTGCTGGGAGGCGATATCGACGCCTACCCGGAATACACCGGCACGATCACCCACGAGTTGCTGCACGATATGCCACCCAACGCCGGCATCGCGTTGCTGCGCGCACGTTTGAAGTCGCTCGGCATCGGCATCACCGACCCGCTGGGCTTCAACAACACCTACGCGATCGGGATGCGCGAATCCGAAGCGCGCAAGCTTCGCATCCGCAGCATTTCCGATCTCGCGAAACACCCGGACCTGAGGCTGGCCTTCTCGAATGAATTCATGAACCGCGCCGATGGCTGGCCCGGCCTGAAGGCCGCCTACCACCTGTCGATGGGCGCGCGCGGCATGGATCACGACCTGGCTTATCGTGCACTTGCCTCCGGCGCGGTCGACGCGATCGACCTGTACAGCACCGACGCGGAAATCGCGTACTACCACCTGCGCGTGCTGAAGGACGACTTGCATTATTTCCCGCGCTACGACGCGGTGTACCTGTACCGGCTGGACCTGGTGCAGCGCGCGCCGCAATTCGTGGCCGCACTGAACAGTTTGGCGGGAAGCATCGATGCGCCGCAGATGCGCGCGATGAACAAGGACGTGAAAATCGACGGAATGAGCGAAACCAGCGTGGCCGCGACATTCCTGGGGGGTGACGCACAATCGGGCGGCGGCAGCGGATTCTGGAGCCGGATGGCGCGCTACACCGCGCAGCACCTGGCGCTGGTCGGGATTTCACTCATCCTGGCGATCGTGCTGGCGGTACCGCTGGGAGTCTTGGCCGCGCGCCGACGTCGGCTCGGGCAGATCGTTCTGGGCCTGGCCGGCATCCTCCAAACCGTGCCGTCGCTGGCGCTGTTCGTGTTCATGATCCCGTTGTTCGGCATCGGCGCCGAACCCGCGATCGCGGCGCTTTTCCTGTACAGCTTGCTGCCCATCGTTCGCAACACGCACGCCGGCCTGACCGGCATCGCGCCCCCGCTGCTGGAATCGGCGGCCGCGCTGGGGCTGCCATCGCATGTGCGGCTGTGGCGGGTGGAACTGCCGCTGGCGCTGCGCTCGATCCTCGCCGGGATCAAGATCGCCGCGGTGATCAACGTCGGCACCGCCACGCTGGGCGCGTTGATCGGCGCCGGCGGTTACGGTCAGCCGATCCTCACCGGCATTCGCCTCGACAGCATTCCGCTGATCATGGAAGGCGCCGTTCCCGCTGCATTGCTGGCGCTGGTGATGCAGGGCGTGTTCGAACTGATCGAGCGTGCGTTGACGCCGCGCGGCTTGCGGCTGCGCGCGATGTCGTGAGTGCCGCTTGTTTCAGACGACCGATTGCATTGCCCGCAACGCCGCATCCACCGCAAATACGTGCGGATCGTCGGCGCCGAGCCCGCGCAACGCCTCGGCAAGCCTGCGAACGTAATCGCTGTTGCGGCCGCTCGGCCCCACGGCGCCGGCGACATGGCGCGCGATCTCCGCGTCATCCGCGGGGCCGAGCCACGCCACATTGTCGGAACTGGCGATGTACACGATGCCTTCGGCCGTCTGCTCGTCGTCGAAGTGCAGCGTCATCGTGAAGCGCAGATAGCCGTTCTTCTCGCGGTGATCGAGATGTTCGAACGTCGCGGGCGTCACGCGATACGCCATGCCCGTGCAGACCGCGTCGTGTTCCGGCACCAGCGTGGCGACGCGTCCCGGATGGTCGGGCGTGCCGCGGTGGTCGTGCGAGCCCTGCCACAGGCGCCGCGACCAGCCGCGGATCGTCGCGGGCCGGCGCTCGAGGTACGGAAAATCCACCTTGTAGATCAGCGAACCGTAGCCGAACAGCCATACGCTTTCCACGCCGCGGAAATCGTGCCGCAGGCGGTTGATCGCGGTGGTGTCGTGCGTTGCGTGCGCCGGATCGTGGAGATTGCTTTTCATCTGACATCGCGGGCGGGAACGGTTGCATGGTATCGGCGCGCGCCACGGGCACATCCGCACGCGTACCATGTCGAATTGGCATCAGGACATGAAGCATGGACAGATACACCGCGGAACGTACGACGCTCGGCGACCAGTCCATCGTCGTGTTGGCCGACGATGCGGGCCATCGCGCGCGCATCGCCTGCCACGGCGCGGCGCTGTTGAGCCTGGAAGTGCCACGCGACGGCGCCGCGTTCGACATCGCCTGGGGCTACCGCGATGCAGCGGAAATCAAGGCGCGCGCGGGCTCGCACTTCGCGATCCTCGTGCCGTTCGGCGGACGCATTGGTGATGCGCGCTATCGCTTCGATGGCCATGCTTACGATCTCCAGCCCGGCGTCGAAGGCGCCGCACGCGAGTTCCGCCACGGTTTAGTGCGGAGCGTGGATTTCGAAGTCGAGGAGCTGCTCGCGAACGACACGTCCGCGCGGTGCACGCTTGCGACCTCCGCGATTCGTCCACGGCCGGGCTATCCGTTTTCGATCGACCTGGCGGTGACTTTCGTCCTGGACGCGCAGGGCCTCGCGCTGGAAGCGCGCATGCGCAACGCGGGCCGCGAAGCCGCGCCGTGCTTCTTCGGCTGGCATGCCTACTTCCGCGCCGGTGCCGGCATGACCGACGACTGGATGCTGCAGGTTCCGGCGCAAACCACGATCCGCACCGATGACAAGCTGATCGCGCTGCCGGGCAAGGCGGCCTACGTTCCGCTGGACGAGGCACCGGCGCTGGATTTTCGGAAGTCTCGCGTTATCGGCAACAGCGTCCTCGACAATGGCTACACCGATCTCGTTCCGGACGAGGACGGACGCGTTCGCACGCGGTTGTCGGACCCCAACAGCGGTTTCACCGTGACGGTGTGGCAGAAACGCGGCGTGATGCACGCGTTCACCGGCGACACGCTGGCCGCAGGCGCGCGCAGCGCCGTGGCGCTGGAGCCGATGGAATGCATGGCCGACGCGTTCAACCGGCCGGAATGCGCCGATGCGGTCCGGCTCGAACCCGGCGCCGAACGCCGGTACCGGTGCGGGGTGGAATTCGCGGCGCGCTGAGCGCGCGCTCAACTGCGGACCGGCGGCACCAGTTTCAGCTTCGCTCCCGGCGTCTGGCGCTTGGGCCGCAGCATGCGTTCCAGCGCGGCGGGCTGCAGCGGATACGAGTAAAGATAACCCTGCCCTTCGACGCATCCCGCGCGCAACAGGAAATCGTGCTGGCCTTCGGTTTCGATGCCCTCTGCGATGGCGGTCAGGCCGAGACTGCCGGCCATCGCCAGCATCGCGCCGATGATCGCCACGTCGTTGGTGTCGTCGGGCAATCCGGTGATGAACGAGCGGTCGATCTTGAGGTATGCGACCGCCGGCAGTTTCAGGTACGCCATCGACGCGTAGCCGGTGCCGAAGTCGTCGATCGCGACGCCGATGCCCAGTGCGTGCAGCGCGCGCATGGTGCGTTCGGTTTCCTCGCCCAGCCGCAGCATCGCGCCCTCGGTGATTTCCAGCACGATGCGCTCCGGCGCGACGGCATTCGTCTGCAGCGCCCGGCGGATGCTTTCGACGAAGCCCGGATGCCCGAACCAGCGCGCCGACACGTTCAGCGCGACGCGGATCGGGGGGATGCCGGATTCGTCCCATGCACGGATCTGCGCGCACACCGCGTGCATCACCCATTCGTCGATGCGATGGATCAGGCCGATGCTTTCGGCGACCGGGATGAACTCGCCCGGCATGATTTCGCCGCGATCGGGGTGCTGCCAGCGCAGCAACGCTTCCACGGCCACGATGCGGCCCGAGCGCATTTCGACGCTGGGCTGGTAGACAAGCTGGAATTCCTCTTCCTGCAAGGCCTGGCGCAGTTCCGAGGTCAGCAGCATCCGCTGCCGCGCGTTGGCCTGCATCATCGGCAGGTAAAAGCGCCACGCGTTGCGCTCCTCGCTCTTGGCCGCGTACATCGCCGCGTCCGCGCTGGCGATCAGGGTCTTGGCGTCCTCGCCGTCGAGCGGGTAACCCGCGATGCCGATGCTGGCGCTGACCACGATTTCATAGCTGTCGACGTGGAAGGGTTCCGAGAGCACCGACAACAGCCGGTCCGCGAGTCGGGTCGCGTCTTCGCGCAGGGTCAGCCGCGGCAGCAGCACGGTGAACTCGTCGCCGCCGATGCGGCCGGCGATGTCACCATCGCGCAGCTCGTGGCGGATGCGCTCGGCGACCAGGTTCAACAGCCGGTCGCCGATCGCATGGCTGTAGCTGTCGTTGACGAATTTGAACGCGTCGAGGTCGATGAACATCACCGCCACCGCGCCGCGACTCTGCTTCGCGTGCTCGATGGCCTTCTCGCAATGGCGCTGGAATTCCGAACGGTTGACCAGGCCCGTCAGCGCGTCGTGCGCGGCGAGGTGCTCGAGCCGGTAACGATCGGCCTTCGCCACCGAAATGTCGCTGAACACGGCGACGTAGTGAAGCACGCCCTGGTCGACGTCGCGGATCGTGCTGATACTGAGCCGTTCGGGATACGTGCTGCCGTCCTTGCGGCGACTGCGCACCTCCCCCGACCAGTGGCGGGCAGCGGCGATCTGTTCCCAAATCAGCCTCGGCAGCGGGGTGCCGTCCGGCATGCTGCGGGAGTCGTCCAGCCGTGTGCCGATCAGGCTTTCGGCGGTGTGGCCGGTGATCAACGTAGCCGCCGCGTTCACCGACACCACGCGCCGCTCGGCATCGGCGATGATCACGCCTTCGGCGATGCTGGCCAGCGCCTCGGCGGCGATGCGCCGCGCGCGCTCGCTTTCCACGCGTTCCGAAATGTCGCGGATGATGGCCTGGCGCACCGTCTGGTCGCCCCATTCCGCCGTGCTGCTCTGCGCCTCGACCGGCCTGAGCTGGCCGTTCACCCCGCGCAATTCGCCGTTGCCGGCCGCGCCTTTCTGCAGCGGATCCTTCTGGAACAGCCGGACGTAGTGGTTCCCCACCAGGTCGGCGGGCGCGCGGCCCGTCCACGCACTTGCCGTACGATTGACGTCCAGCACGCGACCGCTGTTCTCGTCGACCATCAGGATTGCGTCCGGCGCGCTGTCGAACAATAGCCGGTAGCGCTCTTCGCTGCCGCGAATGCCGGCCAGCACGCGCCGCACCATCAGCCACCATACCGCCAACGCGGCTGCGACCAGCACGACCACGCCGGCGAACAGAAGCCTGCCGGTCATGACCGAGGCGTCGGCAATCGAGACCGAAAATTGATTGCTGCGGGGACGAATGAACGTGTTGAGCGCATTGATGCGATTGCGCTGGCGGGCGATTTCGTCCGTCGAGATGGTCCCCGAAACATAACTCTGGTGCAGTTCGTCGCCTATCGTCTTCAATTCCGCGACGGCCGCATCCGTCGAACGCCAAAGGGCCAGCGAATTCCGGACGTAGGGTGCCCGCGCGAAATAGTCCCACAGGAAAACGATATTGGTGAGCGCGACAGGCATCGCGTGGCCACGGCGCAACTCGTCACGCACGGCCGAATAATCGAACTGACCGGACGAAATCATGTCGCGAGCCGTCCGGAGCGAGTCCATCGTGGCCACGTTGGACTGCATGTCCCGATAGGCTTCGGGATTGCCGGTATTCGCGTAATCGAGCAAATCGACGACGGCTTGCTTCTGCGCCTTCGACCAGATGCTTTCGCCGTTGAGCAAGCCGACGAACGCCGTCTGGAACTGGTTGGAAGCCCACGTCAGCAACAGGATGAACAGCACGAACGCGATCGACGCGCACGCCAATGGCACCAGGCGCCTGGTCATGGAGTCCGGTCGGAGCTGAGCGGTGCGGCGGGGCATACGGATCAGGGGCCGTCGCCTATCGAGCTATGTGGTTCTCCTTGCAAGCACTTTTCGTACCACCCGCCGGACCGGCAGCTAAAAAACCCCTGATTTGTTGAACTGGTTCACATTTCGGCCGCTACCTGGAGCCGCGTCGCCGTCGGCGCGGACCAGGTAGCGGTGCGATCCTGTGATCACGCGGCGACCGCAGATTCGTACCCGGCCTCCATGATCTGGCTCTTGGTCACACACCGATCGGCAAGGATCCGCATGGCCACGTAGCTGCGCTTCACGCACTCGGCGATATGCGCCACCTCTGCGGCTTTGGGTGCGGCACCCAGAATGGTGCAGACGATTTCCAGTGCCTCCCACGGATGCTCATCGTCATAGGCGGCATGCAACTGCAGCCAGCGGAGGGTGCCGCGACGGGTCGATACGGGGAATCGGGCAACGTACTCCTCGCTTTCGTAGAGAGTCTGAGACCATTCGCCGGTCGCGCCTTCGATCGCGTAGTTGACCGCGGCAATGCTTGCTGCAAGTGATCCCTGGGTGCTGATCTCGTCACACCAGTCCGCAAGGATTCGCGTTCCAGGCGGCAGCCGGCCGTCGATGAGCTGTTGGCGAGGTACGTTGTGCCCTTCCGACCAGTTCAACCAATACTCCGCGTGATTCTGTTCGACGCGGATGTTGCGGACCAGCCAGCGACGCGCGAGGTTGTCGCCTTCGCTGCGGCCGTACCGCGTCTTCAGCAGACTTCTTGCCATGAAGCCGGGAAAGCCTTCGATCACCGGCCAGATTCCGACCATGAACTTGACCATGCAGTCATGGGTCGCTTCGCCATCACGAATCAGGCTCCACAACTCATGCTCCACGAAGGTTTTCTTGACGACATCGCATTCACCCACCATGTCCTGGGTCCACTGCGGGTAGCTGCTCAGTTGGGTCAGCGGGCCACTACGTTCAAAACGCACACTCATGATGATCTCCTCGGGTCAGGTCGAGTTTTTCGGCACAGCACATCGGGCGGATGTGACGAAGACGGGGCCCCTTCGCTGACTGTGCTTTCGTTTGCCGCCAATCGGGCCACGGGGCCGCAGGATACGCATGAGTACGCCGGGCGGAGCGTCTTCACAAAATTGCATGCAAAGGCGCTGGTAACCCGCTGACGCATCTCACCAAGTCTCCCCACGAACCCCGGCTAACCCAACTGGCTGCGAGCCTACTTTACGCTTTGCGCGTGAGAAGTCCATCACAAAATTTCGGGATTTCATTTTATTCAGCAATCAACATCAGCTATGTATCGTAATTAGCTGTTTTTAC
>JBQCCP010000056.1:0-24727 GCA_051962095.1 Rhodanobacteraceae bacterium | reverse complement strand
TCAATGCGGCCGGGCAACCAGTTTCAAAAGCCCGCCACGCGCCCTTTCCTGCCATGCGGACGGCATCCGCCCGTGACACGCTTCCTGTTGTTCCTGATCGCCGCGTACAAGCGCCTGTTGAGTCCCCTGCTGGGCGCGCGTTGTCGGTTCTACCCGACCTGCTCGGCCTATGCGCGGATCGCGATCGCGCGCCACGGGCCGTGGCGCGGCAGTGTGCTTGCGGCATGGCGTATCCTGCGCTGCCAACCGCTGTGCGAAGGCGGCATGGATCCCGTGCCCGAACATTTCACGTTGCGGCGCTGCCGCTCCCATGGAGAACACTGAATGGCCGACTGGCTGATCAAGAATGCCGAACTGGTCAACGAAGGCCGCCGCTTCCAGGCCGACCTGCGCATCCGCGGCCAGCGCATCGAGCAGATCGGCGGCGATCTGGATGCACGCCAGGACGAGCAAGTGTTCGACGCCGCGGGCCTGTGGCTGCTGCCCGGCATGATCGACGACCACGTGCACTTCCGCGAACCGGGCTACACCGCGAAAGCCGACATTGCCTCCGAATCGCGCGCCGCGGTCGCGGGCGGCGCCACCAGCTTCGTCGACATGCCGAACACCACACCGGCGACCCTGACGCACGCACTGCTGGAAGACAAATACGCGATCGCCTCGCGCAGCTCGCTCGCCAATTACGCGTTCTACTTCGGCGCCAGCAACGACAACCTCGACGCGATCCGCGCGCTCGATCCACGCACGGTACCCGGCGTCAAGGTGTTCCTGTGCGAATCGACGGGAAACCTGTGCGTCAGCGATCCGGAGGCGCTGGACGGCGTGTTCCGCGACTCGCCCGTGACCGTGGTGGTCCATTGCGAGGACAGCCGCATCATCCACGCGAATCTCGATCGTGCAAAAGCCGAATACGGCGACGACATCCCGATGCGGCTGCATCCGGAGATCCGTTCGCGTGAGGCGTGTTTCGAATCGACGAAGTGGGCCGTCGAAACCGCCCGTCAGCACGGCACGCGGTTGCACGTGCTGCATGTCTCCACGGCCGACGAGCTGGCGATGTTCGAACCCGGTCCGATCGCGAACAAAAAGATCACCGCCGAGACCTGCGTGCATTTCCTGCGCTACAGCGATGCCGATTACGCGACGCTCGGCGGCAGGATCAAGTGCAATCCCGCGATCAAGGCGGCGTCGGATCGCGAAGCGCTGACGCGCGCGCTGGCCGATACCCGCATCGACATCCTCGCCACCGACCACGCGCCGCACCTCGCATCGGAAAAGGCCAAGCCGTACACGAGCTGTCCGTCCGGCATCCCGCTGATCCAGTTCGCGCTGCAGTCGGCGCTGGAGTGCGTATTCCGCGGCGATTTCAGTTTGGAACGACTGGTCGAAGCTTACGCGCACGCGCCCGCCACGCTGTTCGCGATCAAGGAACGCGGCTATCTGCGCGAGGGGCATTTCGCCGACCTGACACTGGTCGATCCGGACAAACCGCAGACGGTGCGCAAGGACCATGTGCTGTCGAAATGCGGCTGGTCACCCTTCGAGGGCGATACCTTCCGCGCGAGCGTCGCGGCAACCTTCGTCAACGGGAATCTTGTCGTGCGGGATGGAAGGATCCTCGATGCGCCAATGGGCATGCGACTGGCATTCGATCGCTGAAGTCACGTAGCCCGGATGAAGTGCAACGCAATCCGGGAGGGTTTCCCCGGATTCCGCTTCGTTGCATCCGGGCTACAAAGCCTTGTCGGCTTTGATCCGCGCTCATGCGCGTCAAAAACGTTCCTGGTCCTTCGCCATGTCGCGACTGACTTCGGCCACTGCATCGTGCGGATGCAGGCTCTCGTGGTGCGCGGCGCGGATGCGGTAGCCCGCCACGCGCTTGTCGGCATCCAGCGCGGCGCGGATGCGGCGGGCGGCGTCTTCGCAGAACATCAGGTTGTCGGCATTCAACTTCGCGAACGCCTGTTCGTCCTCGCGCTTGACCGCGGTCTGCACCGGCGTCGCCAACGCGGCTTCGACCGTGTCGATCAACTCCGAAACAGGCAAATCGAAACCGGGCGCCAGGCGCACCATCACGCTCGCGGTGCTGCGCTGCGCGTGCGGCGTCGCGGCCACCCCGCGCTCCGAGCCCAGCCACTCGCGCACCGCGCGTTGCGAGGGCACGGCGTCGGCGAAATCCTCGTCGAAGCGCTGCTGGTTGAGTTGCCGCGACAGCGCCGCCGAGGCCGGACACGTTGAGGAATACGTCACATCGCAACCGAGGCGCACGCTGAAATGGTCGTCCAGCAACTGCGCCTCGACGATGACCGGGTACGCGCGCCAGCCGGCGTTGTCGCTGACCAGCGCGCGACGTTTCAGCAGTTGCGAATATTCGAGGCGCAGGCGGACGCGATCGGAAAGGCCGGCGTGCGAAGCGAGAAGCGCGTGCAGCAGGCTGCACAGCCCGGCCGGCGTCAGGGCCTGCACACCCAGTGCTTTCTCGAGCGCGAGGTACAGCCGCGACATGTGGATGCCGCGCGCCGCGGGATCGGCCAGGTTCACCTGCACCGACACGCGCGCCGGCACCGTGGTGATGCCGCCCTGCCCGTCCGCGCAACGCACCGGCAGGTCGATGCCGCCCATCCCGACCCAATCCAGCGCGCCGCCCGCTTGCAGCTGCGCGCCGGTGGCGACATCGGGCAAGCGTGTATTGTCGGGAACGATGCTCATGGATGGGACTCCCTGCGCGCGATGCTCCGCCATGTGCGGGCCGCGCGCCAGGTTTTCAACACGTCGCCGAACCCGTGGGCGGGTGCGTGCAACGCGGCAAGCGGATCTTCGGCGTGCACCGCAAACCCGAGCGCCTGCAGGTCACGCTGCAGATCGACGGTGCGGAACAGCGTCAGCGGACCCTGCATTCTAGCGGCGTCCAAGGTTTCGCGTCGCAGTTCACCGGCATAGTCGCGGAGCGCCGCGCGCCGCGCCGGGCTGTCGTTGCCCAGCGCCTCGGTGGTCAACCCGTGCCGGGCCAGCAGGTTCATGGGCAGCGGCGAGCGCCCGTGCTCGACCTCCACCGTCAGTGCGCGCGCGGCCGACACGAGCTGTGCGGACAACACCACGCACGCGGCGCGTCCGCGCGCGGCGCCGGCGCCGAACCAGAGGCGCGTCTCCAACTCCGCGACGGCCGTCGCGAAAGGCGATGCCGCGCCGCGTTGCGCCGCGAAATCGGCAGGCGGCGGCGCCATCAACATGCCAACGGCGGCTTCGACCGGCGATATCCAATCCTCCAGCGAAATCGAACCGGCACGCGTATCCTCAAACAGCGCCTGCGTGAGCGGGTGGCGAGCCTGCCCTTGCACGGCGCGCTGCATTTCCTCGCGCCACCAGCCGAACTTCGCCGCGGCCACCTGGGGTTCGCGCACTTCGCGCGCGGACTTTTGCCATTCTTGCACCAGTGCTGCGAGCGCACCGAAGCGGGCGCGCTCGTCGCGACGCAGGAACAGCCACGCGATGGAGCGCTGCGGGCTGACGGCGCGCCACTGCGCGAGGTAGTCGTCGAGCGCGCTTTCGCTCACGCGCGGTCCAGCAGCAGGCCGAGTTGCGCGGGATCGGTGCAGACTGCATCGGGCGACCACGCCTGCGGATCGGCGCCGCCCAGATAGCCCCAGCCCGCGGCCACCGTGTACAGGCTGGCTGCCCGGCCCGCGATGATGTCGCGAGGATCGTCACCCACGAAGACGCAGTTCGCGGGCTCGACGCGCGCCAGCGCGCAGGCGTGCAGGACGGGATCAGGATCGGGTTTGCGTTTCGCCAGCGTGTCGCCGCCGACCACCGCGTCGGCGCGTGCGTCGTATCCCAGCCTGGTCATCACCAGCGCGACCAGCCAGCCGGCCTTGTTGCTGACCACGCCCCAGCGCACGCCGCGCGCCTCGAGCCGATCCAGCACGGCATCCATGCCTTCGAAGGCGTGGGTGTGCACCATGCCGGTGGCCACGTACAGTTCCAGGAAGCGCGGCATCACCGCGTCGATGCGCGCCTCGTCGTTGCCGACCGCGCAGCGCAGCACCGCGCGCGCGCCGCGCGAAACGGTTTCGCGGACGACCTCGTAACGCGGCACCTCGATTCCGAGTTCGACGCACAACGCGGTGAGCGCATCGTGCATGTCGCGCGCGGAATCCACCAGCGTACCGTCGAGGTCGAAAAACGCCCCGGCAAGCGGCTGCGGCACGGAGCTCATGCGGCGCGGCTTCGACCCGGCACGTTGCTGGCGCAGACCAGGTAATTGATCGCGGTATGACGCGTCAGCCATGCCTTGCGGCTCAAAGGGTTGTAAGCGATTCCTGAGATTTCGCCGAGCCGCAATCCGGCCCGACGCAACAGCGCCGCCAACTCCGACGGCCGCAGAAATTGCCGGTAATCGTGCGTACCGCGCGGCAACAGCCGGGCGACGTATTCGGCGCCGATGATCGCGGTGACGAAACTCGCCGGCGTGCGGTTGAGCGTGGACAGGAACACCTTGCCGCCGGGCTTGGCCAGCGCCGCCAGGTCGCAAACCAGTGCCGCGGGATCGGGCACGTGTTCGATCAGTTCCATGCAGCACACCGCATCGAAGCCGCCCGGCTCGGTGGTGGCGAGTTCGCGCGACGACGACAGTCGGTAGTCGATCATGAGCGGCGACGGCAACGCAGCGTTGGTTTCGTGCAGGTGCAGTTTCGCGACTTCGACGACTTCCGGCGCAAGATCGATCGCGGTGACGTGCGCACCCGCCTTCGCCAGGGCCTCGCTGAGCAATCCGCCGCCGCAACCGACATCGGCCACACGCGCGCCGCGCAAGACCACGCGCTCGGCCACGAAGCCGAGCCGCACGGGGTTCAAATCGTGCAGCGGACGCGACTCGCCATCCGGATCCCACCACCTCGCCGCCAGCTTGCCGAAGCGGGCGAGTTCCTCGGGATCGACATTGTGCGTAGCACTGTTCACTTCGTCTGGCTCACCCAAAAAGCTGGACCGGTCCGCGAATGAACGCATGAGCGCGAATGAAGGATCAGCTTTTGCCTTATTTGCGTTCTTCGCGTTCATTTGCGGACCACTGTTGCTTTTGCACCTCTACCTGATCGCCTGGATGCGCTCGCGCCAGCGACGGGTTTTTTCCAGCACGCCGGCCAGGTCGAAATCGACCAGCGCGCCATCGGCCAGCTTGCGCGCCCCGTCGATCCAGACGTCGCTGACCTGCCGGCGCGACACCGCGTATGCGAGATGCGAAACCACATTGTAGAGCGGTTGTGTTTCCACTTCGTCCAGCTTCACCGCGACCAGATCGGCGCGCTTGCCCGCTTCGATCGAACCGATTTTCGCATCGAGCTGCAGCGCCTTCGCGCCGTTCAGCGTGGCCGCGCGCAGGGCGAACGCATCGTCGAACGCGGAGGCATCGCCCGCGACGCCTTTGGCCAGCAACGCCGCGGTGCGCATTTCGCCGAACATGTCGAGGTCGTTGTTGGAGGCGCAGCCGTCGGTGCCGAGCGAGAGGTTGACCCCGGCGCGGCGCAGTTTCTCCGCGGGACAGAACCCCGACGCAAGCTTGAGGTTCGATTCCGGACAATGCACCACCGACACACCCGCCTCCGCGCACAACGCAATTTCCGGATCGCTCACCTGGGTCATGTGCACCGCGATCAGGCGATCGTTCACGAGACCGAGCTTTTGCAGGCGCTGCAACGGACGCAGCCCGTGTTCGCGCTTGCCGTCTTCGACTTCCTGCGCGGTTTCCATCAGGTGCAGGTGCACCGGCAGGTCGAGCTGGTCGGACAAGGTGCGGATGCGCTCGAACGAGGGATCGGCGACGGTGTAAGGCGCGTGCGGCGCGAAGGTCGTGGCGATCAATGGATCGCCACGAAATTGGTCATGTACCGCCAGCGCACGCTCGAAGTATTCGTCGCGCGTCTGCGCCCAGGCGCTGGGAAACTCGATGATCGGCAGGCCCACCGTCGCGCGGAAACCGTGCGCCTTGTGCGCCTGCGCCTGCGCGTCGGGGAAGAAATAGTTTTCGCTGCAGCAGGTGGTTCCGCCGCGCAACATTTCCGCGATCGCGAGCTCCACGCCGTCGCGCACGAACTCGGGGCCGATCACCTTGGCTTCCACCGGCCAGATGTGCTCGCGCAACCAGCTCATCAGCGGCAGGTCGTCCGCCAAGCCGCGCAGCAGCGTCATCGGGTTGTGGGTGTGCGCGTTGACCAGCCCGGGAATCAGCGCATGGTCCGGCAGATCGACGGTTTCGCGCGGCGCGTATTTCGCGGCGGCGTCATCGCGCGGCAACACCTCGATGATCGCGCCACCAGCCACGGCCACGGTGTGGTCTTCCAGCACCACGCGATCCGGTTGGACCGGCACGATCCAGCGGGCGGAGATGAGGAGGTCGATGGAGCGGACCTGTTCGGCTGCATCCTCGGTCATGACGATCTGCTCTTGCTCGTCATTACAGACTGCATCCTGCAGTCTGGCCCAATGGGCGGTCGGCTGCGCCGACGTTCGCTTCGGCATCCTGCCTCCGCAGTCCGGCGCAGGCCGGAATCCATTTACTGGTTTGAAATGGACTCCGGCCTGCGCCGGGGTGATTGATTCGCCACGCACCGCTGCGCGAATTTGCTGCGAACACCCGAACATGGACCCCGACTTTCGCCGCGGCGATTGATTCGCGACGCATCGCTGCGCGAATTTGCTGCGAACACCCGAACATGGACCCCGGCCTTCGCCGGGGTGATTGATTCGCGACGCATCGCTGCGCGAATTTGCTGCGAATCAATCACTTCACGCGGCTGACGTACTCGCCGGTCCGCGTATCGACACGGATCACTTCGTCCTGGTTCACGAACAGCGGCACGCGCACGGTGGCGCCGGTTTCCAGCTTGGCGGGTTTGCCGCCGCCGCCCGAGGTGTCGCCGCGCAGGCCGGGATCGGTTTCGACGATCTTCAGTTCCACGAAATTCGGCGGCGCGACCGACAACGGGATGCCGTTCCAGAAGGTGACGATGCACTCCTCTTCGCCCTTAAGCCACTGCGCGGCATCGCCGACGGCGTTCTTGTCCGCGGTGTGCTGCTCGTAGCTGGCCGGATCCATGAAATGCCAGAACTCGCCGTCGTTGTAGAGGTACTGCATGTCGGTGTCGACCACGTCGGCGCCTTCGACCGAGTCGGTCGCCTTCATCGTCTTTTCGGTGGTGCGGCCGTTCTTCAAGTTGCGGATCTTGATGCGCGTGAACGCCTGGCCCTTGCCGGGTTTGATGAAATCCGCTCCGACGATCACGTAGGGATCGCCGTCGACGATGATCTTCAGACCGTTCTTGACGTCGTTGAGACCATAGCTGGCCATGTTGATGCTCCGTGGTACGGGCCGCCGCCGGAAACGTGAACCTCGATCCGGGGTTGCCCTAAAATGTCTGGTTTTCCGGGCGACGGCCCGGCGCAAGGCCAACCATGATAACTGCATTCGGCCAATCCACGCAGCACGGCTTGCCCGACTGGCGGCAATCGCTGCGCGATGCCGTCACCGATCCGCACGAGTTGCTGGCACTGGTGGGCCTGCCGCATTTCGCGGATCACCTGCCGGCCGGCGATGCCGGTTTTGCGCTCAAGGTGCCTCGCGGCTTCGTCGCACGGATGCGCCACGGCGATCCGGCCGACCCGCTGTTGCTGCAGGTGCTGCCGCAGCTGGCCGAACTGGACGACGCGCCCGGATTCACGGACGACGCGGTGGGCGATCTCGAGGCCGCCGCGGCGCAAGGCGTGCTGCACAAATACGACGGCCGCGCGCTGCTGATCGCGGCCGGCTCCTGCGCCGTGAACTGCCGCTACTGCTTTCGCCGGCATTTTCCCTACGCGGAAGAACTGGCCGCCGCCCATGCATGGCGCGAAGCCATCGATTTCCTGGCGAACGACACCTCGATCCGCGAAGTGATCCTGTCGGGCGGCGACCCGCTGGTGCTGTCGACACAAAAGTTGACGGATCTGACGGAAGCGCTACGCGGGCTGCCGCACGTGATCCGCCTGCGCATCCATTCGCGCCTGCCGGTGGTGCTTCCCGAACGCATCGACAATGCCTTTTGCGCCTGGCTCGCGGCCCTCCCGTTGCAGCGCGTGGTAGTGCTGCACGCCAACCATCCGCGCGAGCTGGACGCGAGTGTTGGCGCGGCTTGCGCGCGCTTGCGGGAAGCCGGCGCGACGCTGCTCAACCAGTCGGTGCTGCTGCGCGGGGTCAACGACGATGCCGAAGCGCTGGCCGGACTTTCCGAGCGTCTGTTCGCCTTCGGCGTGCTGCCCTATTACCTGCACCAGCTCGACCGGGTGCGCGGCGCGGCGCATTTCGAGGTGACCGACGACCGTGCGCGCGAGCTGGTGGGCACGCTGCGTGCACGGCTTCCCGGGTATCTGGTGCCCCGGCTGGTGCGCGAGGTGCCGGGCGAACCGGGCAAGCGCCTGTTGTGACGCGTCCGCTGGCGGAATCAGCGTCGATCGGGTACAAAGCCTGCTTGGTTCGCGGAGCGGCCAAGGGGTCCCGGCACCAGCGATCGACACCGGCCGGCACAGAGCAAACGGCACGGACGCCGCTTGAAACGCCCGCCGCACCGCAATGCGAAGAAGTGAGTTCAGCCGAAGGCCGTCCATGTTGTCCGAACCCATCACCAAGCTGATCATCGCCGAGGATCAGGCCGAGGACGCCGAGCAGATCATCAGCGTGTTGCGCAACAGCGGCATCGCGCTGCGCCCGCAACGGATCTCGACCGAAGAAGAACTGGCCGCGACGCTGGAGTCGTTCACCCCGGACCTGGTGCTGGCCAATCCGGGCTGCAAGGAAATTTCCCTCGCCGAAATCGGACGCGCACTGGATGCGACCGGCAAGGATGTGGCGCTGCTGGCGCTCGCCGACAAGCTCACCGACGACGTGATCGCCGCAATCCTGGCGCACGGCAGCGTGCGCGGCATCGCGCTGCGCACCCGCCATGACCAGCTGCAGAACGTGGTGCGGCGGGAGCTGGATGCGCTGAACACGCGCCGCAACGTGCGCCGGCTGGAAGCCGCGTTGCGCGAATCGGAACGCCGCTGCGATTCGCTGCTGGATTCTTCGCGCGACCCGATCGCCTACATCCATGAAGGCACTCACGTCCGCGCCAACAACGCCTATCTCGAAATGTTCGGCTTCGAGAGTTTCGAGGATGTGGAAGGCCTGACCATCCTCGACCTGGTCGCGCCGCAACACACCGCCGACTTCAAGGACCTGCTGAAACGCCTCGCGCGCGGCGAGAAGCCGCCGCCGAAGCTGGACCTCACCGCGCAGCGCGCGGATGGCAGCACCTTCGAGGCGGTGATGGAATTCTCGCCTGCAACGTATGAAGGCGAACCCTGCCAGCAGATCGTGTTCCGCCTGCCGGCCACCAATACCGCGACCGAGGAAGAACTGCGCCGCCTGAAGACGCAGGATCCACTCACCGGTCTTTCCAACCGCACCCACTTCCTCGAATGCGTGGATGAGGCCGTGGCGCGCGCGATCGACGGAAGCACCGACCAGGCGCTGCTGTTGCTGGAACCCGACAATTACCGCGCGGTGCTCGACACCGTCGGCATCACCGGCGCCGACGACGTACTGCGCCAGCTAGCCGGTACCATCAAGCAGCGCCTGCACCCCTCCGACCGCGCCGGCCGCATCGGTGATCATTCGTTCGGCATCCTGCTGTCGGGCCGCACCCAGGCCGAGGCGCTGCAGATCGCCGAGGCGCTGCGCGCCAGCGTCGAGACGGCCATCATCGAAGCCGGCGGACGTTCCACCAGCCTCACGATCAGCATCGGCGGCAGCCTGCTCGGCGAGAAGAACGCGAAATCGCAGGTGCTGTTGTCGCTGGCCGACGACGCGCTGCGCGCGGCCTCCGGCCAGGGCGGCAACCGCGTCGACATCCACGACCCGGCCGCCGCCGACAAAGCCGAGGCCGCGCGTCAGCAGCAATGGCTGGACATGATCGACAACGCGCTGCAGCAGGACGGCTTCCTTCTCTACTACCAGCCGGTGGTCAGCCTGCAGGGCGAGGAAGGCGAATTCTACGAAGTGCTGCTGCGCATCCGCGGCCCGACGGAAGAAGTGCTGCCCTCGCATTTCCTGCCGATCGCGGAACGCAACGACCGCCTGCTGGCGATCGACCGCTGGGTGATCGAGCATGCGATCGCCGCGCTCGGCAAGCGCAGCAGCGGCTCGGCCAACGTTACCCTGTTCATCAAGCTGTCCACGCTCACCCTGCACGACGAGAAACTGGCCGACTGGGTGGATGCGAAACTCGCCGCGGCCGGCGTGAAGGCCTCGCAACTGGTGTTCGAAGTGCCTGAAGCCAAGGTGATGACCTGCCTGAAGCCCGCGCGTGAATTCGTCGAGCGCTGGCGCCAGAGCGGCGGCGGTTTCGGGCTGGAGCAGTTCGGCTCGGGCCTCAATTCGTTCCAGGCGCTGAAGCACATCGACGCCGACTTCCTGAAGCTCGACCGCGCCCTCACCGTCGATCTCGCCCACCATTCCGAAAACGAATTGAAGGTGCGCGAGTTGTGTTCGCAGGCGCACGCCGGCGGCAAGCGCACCATGGTCGAGTGGATCGAGGAGGCGACCAGCATGCCGATGCTGTTCTCGGCTGGCGTGAACTTCGCACAGGGCAACTTCCTGGCCGAGCCGTCGTCGGAGATGCGGTCGTTGAGCTGAGTCGCCAATCGTCGGCGACGCGGCCGATCATGGACGATCGCACAAATCTCGATCAAACTGGCGGCATGGCCACCGCACCGCGCCCGGTTTCCTCCAGCCCGAAGCTGGCCTTCGTCGCGTCCGCCTCCGACAAGGCGCGCGCGGCCTGTGATCACCTGCAGGACCTCTACGGTTCGGTGTCACCTGACGATGCGGACGTGATCGTCGCCCTGGGCGGTGACGGCTTCATGTTGCGTACCCTGCACGCGCAACTCGGCCATGGCCTGTCGGTGTACGGCATGAAACTCGGCCGGGTCGGCTTCCTGATGAACCGTTACCTGCCCGACGGACTTCCCGCGCGGATCGCGGCGGCGCGCCCCGCGGTCCTGCACCCCTTGGAAATGCACGCCAGGCAACGCGACGGCACCGAGGTCGACGCGCTGGCCTTCAACGAAATTTCGCTGCTGCGGCAAACCAACCAGGCCGCCCACATCGAAGTGGCGCTGAACGGCGAAGTGAAACTCGCCAACCTGATCTGCGACGGCCTGCTGGTCGCGACGCCCGCGGGTTCCACCGCCTACAACCTGTCGGCGCACGGGCCGATCCTGCCGCTGGATGCCAACGTGCTGGCGCTCACCCCGATCAGCCCGTTCCGTCCGCGTCGCTGGCGCGGCGCGCTGCTGCCGGTCGCCACGCAAATCGGCTTGCGCACGCTGGAACCGGATCATCGCCCGCTCAGCGCGACGGCCGATTTCCACGAAGTGCGCGATGCCGTGGAGATTCGCGTCCGCCAGGCGCGCGAACGCGCGATCACCCTGCTGTTCGATCCCGAGCGCAGCCTAGCGCAGCGGATCCTGGACGAGCAGTTCGAGTTGTGAAACATCGATCGAGTACCACGATCGCGCAGCGATGACTGCGGTAGAGTTGGCCAATAGCCGGAACCACTGCGACAACGGCAGGAGGCATGATGGTCGTCAGCACGCAAGGCCGCTACACGCGCACCGCGATCTTCCTCCACTGGCTGATCCTCGCGCTGCTGGTCGCGCAGTACATCGTCGGCTGGACGATGCCGCACATCGGCCGCAACACACCGGTGACCACGCTGATCAGCCTGCACTTCTCGATCGGCGTGCTGATCCTCGGCGTGATCGTCGTGCGCCTGATCTGGCGGATCATCCATGGCGAACCCACGCCGGAGGCGGGCGTGCCGCCATGGCAGGTGCGCTCGGCACGCGTGATCCACTGGCTGCTTTACCTGTTGCTGCTCGTGGTGCCGCTGCTGGGCTGGATCAACGCCTCGTACCGCGGCATGCCGATCACGTTCTTCGGGCTGGTGCACGTGCCGCAGCTGGTCGCCACCCACGACGCGAGCTGGCGCTGGACCGGCGACATCCACACGCTGGTCGCGGAATACGGGATTCTTCCGCTGGTGGGACTGCACGTCGCTGCGGCGCTGTACCACTACTTCATTCGCCGCGACCGGGTGCTGCAGCGCATGCTTCCGGGCGCGTGACGCCCGCGGACCCTTGCAGCGACCGCACGCGATGCCCCAAGCATCGCGTGCGCCGTTTCTCAAACCGACTGCGCGATTTGCGCGAGGCGGCGCAATGCCACCGAAGCGATCGGATAGTCGACATCCACGCCGCGGATCTCGTCCAGCATCCCGCGGGTGAATTGCAGTTGCGGATTGTCGCGTTGCAGCCACGCGGACACCGCGCCATCGGCAGCCTGCTTCGCCTGTTCTGACGAGAGGATCTGGCTGACCATCGCGCGCTGCTGCACCGCCAGTTCGTCGCGCAACGCGCCGCGCGCCTGTGCGTGCCAGCGGCTTTCCACCGGCAGCCTCTCGATCTGGCCTCGCAGCCACTCGATGTCGAGCGCCTCGCCGAGATCGAAGAACACGCGCGCGACGTGTTCCACCGGACGGCCGGATTCGAGCGAGGTTTCGATCACGTCCATCGCCACTTCCAGCAACGGCAGCGTGGCGAGTTTCTTCGCCAGCTCGGCGGGGAAACCCATCCCCTGCCACTTCTCGAGGTCTACGTTCCAGGAAGCGCGGCCGGTTTGCGTAAGCAACTCGGGCAAGCCCGCACGCAGCTTGTCCATGCCCGGCTGATAGCGCTGCACCAGGTCCGTGATGCCGAGCACCGTGCCCGGAAGGTTGAGCACCCAGCGCGAGATGTGGCGCAGCAGCGACCAGACCTTCATCAACGCGTCGATCTGCGCGGGTTCGCTGACCTTGCCATCCAGCGCGTCGATGCCCGACCACAGCTCGCGCGCGTGCAGGATCTGGCGCGCCGCGTTGTAGGCCTTCACCACCGCCGCCGCGGTTTCCCCGGTGTCCTCCTGGCTGCGCAGCACGAAGGTGGCACCCATGCGGTTGACGATGGAGTTGGTGACCGCGGTCGCGATGATCTCGCGCTTCAGGCGATGGCGCTGCATGTGCGCCGCATATTTCTCGTGCAGCGGTTCGGGGAAGTAGCGCACCAGTTCGTGCGACAGGAACGGATCCTCCGGCACGTCGGAATCCAGCAACTGCTGGTACAGCACGATCTTGGAATACGACAGCAGCACCGCCAGTTCCGGCCGGGTCAGGCCTTGGTGGTGGGTGCGGCGCTCGGCGAGTTCCGCATCGGACGGCAGCGATTCGATCTGGCGATCGAGCTGGCCGCGTGACTCCAGCGTGCGAATGAAGTGCGCCTTGGAACCGATGCGGCTCACCGACATGCGTTCCATCAGGCTGATCGCGACGGTCTGGCGGTAGTTGTCCCACAGCACCAGCTTCTCGACTTCGTCGGTCATCGAGTGCAGCAACTTGTTGCGCGCCTCGATGTCCATCTCGCCGCGCTGCACCGCGTCGTTCAGCAGGATCTTGATGTTGACCTCGTGATCGGAGGTATCCACGCCCGCCGAGTTGTCGATGAAGTCGGTGTTGAGGATCACGCCCTTCTGCGCGGCTTCGATGCGGCCCTTCTGGGTGAAGCCGAGGTTGCCGCCCTCGCCCACGATCTTGCAGCGAAGATCGCCGCCGTTGATGCGCAGCGCGTTGTTGGCGCGGTCGCCCACGTCGGCATTCGATTCCGAAGCCGCCTTGACGTAGGTGCCGATGCCGCCGTTCCACAAAAGGTCCACCGGCGCCTTCAGGATCGCGCTGATCAGTTCGATCGGCGATAGCGATTCCACGTCCTCGCCGATTCCGAGCGCGCTGCGGATTTCCGGCGTGATCGCGATGGATTTCAGGCTGCGCGCGAATACGCCGCCGCCCTTCGAGATCTTCGACTTGTCGTAATCGTCCCACGACGAGCGCGGCAGCTTGAACATCCGTTCGCGCTCGATGAAGGAACCCGCGGCATCGGGGTTCGGGTCGATGAAGATGTGGCGATGGTCGAACGCCGCCAGCAGGCGCGTGTGCTTGGACAGCAGCATGCCATTGCCGAACACGTCGCCCGACATGTCGCCGATGCCGACGCAGGTGAAGTCCTCGCTCTGGCAGTCGTGGCCCAGCGCGCGGAAGTGCCGTTTCACCGACTCCCAACCGCCCTTGGCGGTGATGCCCATGCCCTTGTGGTCGTAGCCCGCCGAACCGCCCGACGCGAACGCATCGCCCAGCCAGTAGTTGTGCGCGATCGAAATGCCGTTGGCGATGTCGGAGAACTTGGCCGTGCCCTTGTCCGCCGCGACCACCAGGTACGGGTCATCCGCATCGTGGCGCACCACGTCGGCGGGATGCAGCACCTTGTTCGCGGCCGTATCGATGTTGTCGGTGATGTCGAGCAGGCCGTTGATGAACATCTTGTAGCAGGCGATGCCCTCTTCCAGCAGCGCATCGCGCTCGGCCGGCGGACGCTTCACGAAGAAGCCGCCCTTGGAACCCACCGGCACGATCACGGTGTTCTTCACCATCTGCGCCTTGACGAGGCCCAGCACTTCGGTGCGGAAATCCTCGCGCCGGTCCGACCAGCGCAGGCCGCCGCGCGCGACCGGCCCAAAGCGCAGGTGCACGCCTTCCACACGCGGCGCGTACACCCAGATTTCGCGGTACGGCACCGGCTTCGGGATGTCCGGCACCTGGTGCGAATCGAACTTGTAGCTGATGTATTCGGCGGGCTTGCCGTCGTGCAACTGGAAGTAGCTGGTGCGCAGCGTGGCGCGGATCAGCCCCATGAAGCCGCGCAGGATGCGATCGTCGTCGAGGCTCGACACGTTGGTCAGCAGCACCTTGATCGCGTTGATCAGCCCTTCCACCTGCACGTCGCGCGGCTGGTCCAGCAGCGCAACGACCTGCGACACGAAATCCGGGTTGGCGTCGAGCACCGCCTTGGGCGTCAACGTACCGACTTCGCGTTGCAGCGCTTCGCGCGCGCGCTGACGACTCGCGTCATCTCCCACTTCGCGGCCCGGGTCGAACTTGGCCTCGAACAGCTCGACCAGCAACCCCGCGATCATCGGATAGCGGTTGAGGGTTTCCTCCATGTACGCCTGCGAGAATGGCGTGCCGACCTGCTGCTGGTACTTGCAGTAGCCGCGCAGCATCGCGATCTGCCGCCAGCTCAGCCCCGCGCGCAGCACCAGCGTGTTGAAGTGGTCGTTCTCCGCGTGGCCGTGCCAGGCGGCGTGGAACAGGTCCTCGAAGCGCGCGTGCAGGTCTTCCAGCCTGAACTGCAGCGGCGCCGCCGGACGCACCACGAAATCCTGCACGCAGGCCTTGCCGCTGCGGACGTCCAGCGCGTGCACCTGTTCGGTGTCCACCTTCATGCCGGCGTTTTCCAGCAACGGCAGTGCATCGGACAGCGGGATGTCGTTGCCGGCGCGGAACACCTTGAAGTGCAGCTCGCCCGGCGTGCGGTACGACTCGTGCAGCGCCAGGCGCATGTCTTCGCCTGCGCCCGCCATCGCGGTGAGGATGCCCACGTCCTCGGCCGCGCGCGCGGGCGTGGTGTCCTCGATGTAGCCCGCGGTGAACGCACGGCCCCAGCGGTTGGCCAGTTGCGCGCCGCGCTCCTCGCCGAGGCCGCCGACCAGCGCCTCGCGCAGCTCGTCATGCCAGCTTCGAACGATCGGCGCGAGCCTGGCTTCCAGCCGCGGCAGGTCCACGTCCACGTGTTCGCCCGCGCGCGGACGCACCACCACGTGCATGCGCGCCATCGGTGAATCCCCGATCAGCACCGTCGCATCCACATGCGCGCCGTGCAGTTCCTCGCGCAGCATGTCCTTGACGCGGTCGCCCACCGCGGCGCTGTAGTGGTCGCGCGGGATGAACACGAGACAGGAGAAGAACCGCCCGTAGGCGTCACGGCGCACGAACAGCCGTGCGCGCCGCTGCTCGTTGAGTTCGAAGATACCCGTCGCGAGCAAGAACAACTCGTCCGCGGAAGCCTGCAGCAGCTCGTCGCGCGGCAAGGTTTCAATGATCGAGCGGAACGCCTTGCCCGAATGCGACTGCGGGCGCAGCCCGGAACGTTTCTCGACCGATTCGAACTTCTGGCGCACCAGCGGCACGTCCTGCGGACGGCGCATGTACGACGTCGAGGTGTACAGCCCGAGGAAACGCGACTCGCCGATCGGCTTGCCCTTGTCGTCGAAGCGCAGCACGCCGATGTAATCCATGTAGCCCGGCCGGTGCACCCGCGAACGCGCGTTGGTCTTGGTCAGGATGATCGCGTCCATCGAACCCGACTGCGGCAGGCGACTGGCCGCGAGGCTCTTGATCGAACGCGGCGCGGTGGCGAGCCCCGGATCACGCAGGATGCCAAGCCCCGAGCCTTCGCGCGCCTTCAGGAGTTCGTCGCCCTTCTCGGCCACCACGTCGTATTCGCGGTAACCCAGGAAGGTGAAGTGGTTGTCCGCGGCCCAGCGCAGGAACGCCTGGCCTTCGGCGATTTCCGACGCGTCCAGCGTCTTGGTGTTCGGCAGCGCGTCGGCGATCGCCAGCATCTTGTCGTGCATGGCCTGCCAATCGGTGACGGCCGCGCGCACGTCGCCCAGCGCCACCTGCGCGACTTCCTGGAGCTGGTGCAGCGTGGCATCGTCCACGCGATCGATTTCGGCGTGCATCACCGATTCCGCGGAGCCGCCGTCGGAACTCGCGACCGACTCCACGTGGCCTTGCGCGTTCCGCTGCACTTCCAGCACCGGGTGGATCAGGCGATGCAGGCGCAGGCCGGCCCCGGCGATGACCATTTCCAGCGAATCGACCAGGAACGGCGCGTCGTCCGCCACCACCTCGACCACCGAATGCGGGCAGGTCCAGCCGTTGTGTTCGCGATCGGGATTGAACGCCCGCACGTTGGTCTGCCCGGCCGGCCGCTTGCGCAGCCACCCGAACAGGTCCGCGACCAGCGCGGCCCAGGTGTCGGCGCCGCGCCGCGCGAGTTCCTCGCTGCCGAGTTCGCTGCACAGGAGCTTCGCGAAGGCCTCCGCCGCCTTGGCATCGGCGCCGCAGTTGACCCGCACCTCGGCCGCGATCGCGGCGACTTCAGCCCCGCTGGTGGGAGCGCGCAATGCATTCATGTCGTTGCTGTTCGAACCCGGAAAAGGAACGAATAGGATAGCGCCGCCCACCCACGGCATCCACTTCGGGCGTCGATTCGGCTCGCTCGAATCGTTGGTGCATTGCCGCGCAGGCACGTTGTCGCCTGCGACGGTGTCGATCAGCGTTTCGACTTGTCCCGAACACGGCGGCACGCCGGAAGCCTTGTTGCGGATGGCTGACCAGGCGCTGTACCGCGCCAAACAGTTGGGCCGCAACAAGGTCGCCTCGGCCAAGACCTCGTTCAGCCTCCCCACGCCCGACCGGCCACGCCGCTGGCATGACGCTTGGCCTAGGGACCTGTGCGGGCAATCCCGCCATAATTGCGGATTGACCCTCGCACCGGTTGAGAAGTCCCGATGATGAATCTGCCGTGGCGCGGCGCGGGTGCAATGCTGCTGGCGCTGGTACTCGGCGCGTGCAGCCATTCGACCCCACCCGCACCGCCGCCGCCCGAAGTCGAAGTGCTGACGGCGCAACCCGTCGATGTTCCGGTCACCCGCAACTACCCCGGCCGCCTCGCGGCCACGCTGACCGCTCAGGTGCGCGCGCGCGTGACTGGCATCGTGCTGCAGCGCGTGTACAAGGAAGGTACCGACGTCAAGGCCGGCGAGGTGTTGTTCAAGATCGATCCCGCGCCGCTCGAAGCCAGCCTGCGCGCCGCACAGGGCCAGCTTGGGCAGGCCGAAGCCACCGCGCGCAACGCCGCGGTGAAAGCGTCGCGCAGCAAGGCGCTGGGCGCGAAGGGCCTCCTGGCCAAACAGGACGTCGACGACGCGGTGGCCGCCGCCGCGGAGGCCGAGGCTGCGGTGAAGGCCGCGCGTGCCAACGTCCAGAACGCGAAGATCAACCTCGGTTACGCCACCGTCACCGCGCCGATCTCCGGACGTGCGGGCCGCGCCAACGTCACCCAGGGCGCGCTGGTCTCGCCCACCGACACCGATCCGCTGACTACGGTGCAGGTGATCGATCCCATCTACGCCAACTTCAGCGAACCGATGGCGGAACTGGAACGGCTGCGCCGCGCCGAGAAGGCCGGCGAACTGAAACTGGTTTCGCCCGACAAAGCGGAGGTGCAGATCGTGCTGCCCGACGCCAGCACCTACGCGCACACCGGCACGCTCGATTTCACGGATACCGCGGTCGATCCGCAGACCGGCGCAGTGGACCTGCGCGCGCTGGTGCCGAATCCCGACCACGCGCTGCTGCCCGGCATGTTCGCGAAGATCCGCCTGACGCTGGGCACGCTGCACCACGCGTTCCTGCTGCCGCAGAGTGCGATCCAGCGCGACAACGACGGCGCCTACGTATATATCGTTGGTGCGGACGACAAGGTCGTCGAAAAACGGGTCGAACTGGGCGACCAGCGCGGCGCGGACTGGATTGTGCTCAGCGGCATCGAAGCCGGCGCGCGCGTGATCGTGTCCGGCGTCCAGAAGGCGCAGGCAGGCGAGAAGGTGAAACCGGTTTCACACCACCCATCTGCCAGCGCGGCCCCGGCCGCCACCGCTGCGGACTGATCCATGCCGCAGTTCTTCATCGACCGGCCGGTATTCGCATGGGTGCTTGCGATCCTGATCACGCTGGGCGGCACCATCGCGATCCTGAACCTGCCGATCGAGGCCTACCCGACGATCGCGCCGCCGAGCGTGCAGGTGCGCGCCACCTATCCCGGCGCGAATGCTCAAGTCGTGCAAAGCACCGTGACGCAGGTGATCGAGCAGAACCTTTCCGGCATCGATCACCTTCTGTATTTCAGTTCGTCATCCGATTCCACCGGCTCGTCCAGCATCAGCCTTTATTTCGATCCCGGCACCGACCTCGACACCGCCGCGGTGCAGACCCAGAACGCGGTGAACGCCGCCGAACCGCGGCTGCCCGCCGCGGTGAACAACCTCGGCGTCACGGTGCGCAAGTCCAACAGCGGATTCCTGATGGGCATCTCGCTGCAGGACAAGAGTGGCAAGCTCGACCCGGCCGCGCTCAGCAACCTGATCGCCGCGCAACTGATCGATCCCATCTCGCGGCTCGACGGCGTCGGCAGCGTCAACCAGTTCGGCGCCCCGTACGCGATGCGGATCTGGCTGAACCCGCTGAAGCTGGAAGGCTACGGCCTCACCGCCACCGACGTGCTGAACGCGGTGCGTGCGCAGAACGTGATGTTCGCGGCGGGCTCGGTGGGCGCGGAACCCGCGGTGAACGGCCAGGGCATCACCGCCACGGTTTCGGCCGAATCGAGTTTCACCACGCCCGAGGAGTTCCGGCACATCATCCTGCGCACCAATCCGGATGGCACCACGGTGACGCTGGGCGACGTCGCACGGGTCGAACTCGGCTCCGACAGCTACGGCAACTTCTCGCGCCTGAATGGCCACCCGGTCGCGTCGTTCGGCATTTCGCTGCTGCCCGGCGCCAATGCGCTGTCGGTCGCCGACGCGGTGCAGACCAAGATGCAGGAACTGGCCAAGAACCTTCCGCCCGGCGTCACCTGGAGCATCCCGTTCGAAAGCTATACCTTCGTCAGGGTTTCGATCGTAGAAGTCGTGAAGACCCTCGGCGAGGCAATCGTGCTGGTGTTCTTCGTGATGCTGCTGTTCCTGCAGAACCTGCGCGCGACGCTGATCCCGACCTTGGTGGTGCCGGTCGCGCTGACCGGCGCGTTCCTGGGCCTGTACGCGTTCGGGTTCTCGATCAACGTGCTGAGCCTGTTCGGGCTGGTGCTCGCGATCGGCATCGTGGTGGACGACGCGATCGTGGTGGTCGAGAACGTCGAGCGCATCATGCGCGAGGAGGGTCTTCCGCCCAAGGAAGCGACGCGCAAGGGCATGGTCCAGATCACCGGCGCGATCGTCGCGGTGACCACGGTGCTGGCGTCGGTGTTCGTGCCGGCCGCGCTGATGCCGGGCAGCGTCGGCGCGATCTATCGCCAGTTCTCCGTGACGATCGCGATTTCGATGCTGCTGTCTGCGCTGATGGCGTTGACCTTCACCCCCGCCCTGTGCGCGAGCATCCTGCGCCCCGAACACGAACACGCCAACCGCTTCCTGCGCGCGTTCAACAACGGCTACGAGCGCATGGCGCACGCCTACCTCGCGAGGCTCCGCAAGGCCGTTCACCACACGCCGCGCTGGATGCTGGGCTACGCGCTGGCGATCGCGGTTGCAATCGTGCTGCTGTGGCACCTGCCGTCCAGCTTCGTTCCACAGGAGGACCAGGGGGAAGTCGTCGCCACCATCCAGTTGCCGCCCGGCGCCACGGTCGAGCGCACCCGCGCGGTGATGGAGGAAGTCGAAGCCATCGTCAAGAAGAACCCTGCGGTTGCCAACATCTTCACGATCGGCGGCTTCAGCTTCATTGGCCACGGTGAGAACGTCGGCATGGCGTTCATCCATTTGAAGGACTGGAGCGATCGCTCCGAGACCGCGGACGACCTCATCAACGATTTCAACGCCAAGTTCGCGAACATCCGCAACGCGCAGGTATTCGCGATGAACCAGGCGGTGATCCGCGGGCTGGGCCGCTTCGCCGGCTTCGACTTCGAGCTGGAAGACCGCGGCGGCCTGGGCCACCAGGCGCTGGTCGATGCCAAGAACAAGTTGATCGCGGAAGCCGCCAAGGACAAGCGGCTCGCCAACGTCCACATCAACGGCATGGAGGACGCGCCGACGGTGGACATGCAGGTCGACCGCGTGCAGGCGCAATCGATGGGCCTGTCGGTGACCGACGTGTACAACGCGATCCAGTTGATGCTGTCGCAGGTGTACGCCAACGACTTCTACTACCAGGGCCGCGTGCTGCGCGTGGAGATGCAGGCCGACGCCCCGTTCCGGATGAATCCCGCGGACATCGGCAGCTTCTTCACGCGCTCGTCGACCGGCGCGATGGTGCCGTTGTCCAGCGTGGTCAGCACCAGCTGGTCGCTGGCCGCACCCGAGCTCGACCGCTACAACGGCGTCGGCGCGATCGCACTCACCGGTACCGCGGCGCCGGGCTACAGCTCGGGCGATGCGATCGCCGCGATGCAGGACCTGGTCGCCAAATACCTGCCGACCAGTTTCGGCTACGAATGGTCAGGCCAGTCGCTGCAGGAAATCCTGTCCGGCGCGCAGGCGCCGATGCTGTTCGGGCTGTCGATTTTCGTGGTGTTCCTGTGCCTCGCGGCACTGTATGAAAGCTGGTCGATCCCGTTCGCGGTGATGCTGGTAATTCCGCTGGGCGTGCTGGGTTCGGTGGCGCTCACCAGCATCCGCGGCCTCGAGGACGACGTGTATTTCAAGATTGGCCTGATCGCGATCATCGGCCTGTCGGTGAAGAATGCGATCCTGATCGTGCAGTTCGCGGTGGACGAACAGAAGCAGGGCAAGGGCCTGCTCGCCGCGACGCTGGAAGCCTGTCGCATCCGCCTGCGGCCGATCATGATGACCTCGATCGCCTTCATCCTGGGCGTGATGCCGCTGGCGATCTCCACCGGCGCCGGCGCCAACAGCCGCCACGCGATCGGCACCGGCGTGGTCGGCGGCATGATCGGCGCCACCGTGCTGGGCGTGATGCTGGTGCCGGTGTTCTACGTGGTGGTGCGCCGACTGCTGGGCGACAAGAGCGACGGCACCGAAGCCGCGACAAGCACCGACGGCGAGAAAATCCGTCCGTTCGATTGATGTCCGTCGCCGTCGTGATTGCAACACAACGCAGGTTGGGCTGAGCGGGCTTCATCCGCGAAGCCCAACAGAACCTCGGACATCGTTGGGCTTCGCAGAGCTCAGCCCAACCTACGAAGCCGCGATATCGCCCAACGCATCGAACTCGTCGTCGGACAGCTCGATGCCCGCAGCAGCGACGTTTTCCTCGAGGTGCGCGATCTTCGACGTGCCTGGAATCGGCAGCATCACCGGGCTGCGTTTCAGCAGCCACGCGATCGCGATCTGGGTCGGACTCGCCTCGTGCCGCCGCGCGATTTCGGCCAGCGGCGAATCCTGTGCCGTGAGTTCGCCGCCCGCCAACGGATACCACGGAATGAATCCGATGCCGCGCGCCTCGCAATGATCGAGCACGTCCTCGTGGATGCGATACGTCGCGCTGTAGCGGTTCTGCACCGTCGCAACCGGGAACACTTTTTCCGCTGCCTGGATGGCCTCGACCGTTACTTCGCTCAAACCCGCGAAGCGGATCAGCCCTTGATCCAGCATCGACTTGATCGCGCCGAATTGCTCGTCGCGCGGCACCTTCGGATCGATCCGATGCAACTGCCACAGCACGATCTGCTCCACGCCCAGCCAGCGCAGGCTCATCTTCACCTCCTGAAGCAGGTATTCGGGGCGGCCAAGCGGAATCCACTCATTCGGGCCGGTCCGCACCAGCCCGCCCTTGGTTGCGATCACCATGCCGTCCGGATACGGATGCAGCGCCTCCCGCAGCATCGGTTCGGACACCGTGGGTCCGTACGAATCGGCGGTGTCGATGAAGTCGACGCCGAGCTCCGGCACGCGCCGCAGCGTCGCAAGACAGGCCGCGCGATCGTCGGGCTCGCCCCAGATGCCGGCGCCCGTGACCCGCATCGCGCCGAAGCCCAGCCGGTGGACGGGGACTTCACCGCCAAGCTGGAACGTGCCGGCACGGCCGGCATCGGGGACGTTCATCGCACGCACCTCGGACAAGTCGAATCCGTTCCACCATACGCGCACGCGGGGGAATTTTCATGTCGCCGGTCGAAACGCACAAACGAAAGGCCGCGCGGCAACCCGCGCGGCCTTTTTTGGATTCGACTGCGAAGCGGATTACTTGACGCGTGATGCGTCCGGCTTGCTGTTCGCGGCCAGGTCTTCCTTGATGCGGGCGGCCTTGCCTTCCAGCCCACGCAGGAAGTACAGCTTGGCGCCGCGCACCTTGCCCTTGCGCTTGACTTCGACCGAGTCGATCGCCGGGCTGTAGGCCTGGAACACGCGCTCCACGCCGGTGCCGTGCGACATCTTGCGCACGGTGAAGGCGGAATGCAGGCCGCGGTTGCGGCGCGCGATCACCACGCCCTCGAACGCCTGCACGCGCTCGCGGTTGCCTTCGGTCACCTTGACGTTGACAACGACGGTGTCACCGGCGGCGAACGGCGGCAGCTTGCGGCCCATCTGCGCGGTTTCGAATTGTTCAATGATCTTGTTCATGGGTTTGACCCTTGTGTTCCCGTTTGAATTCTTCCAGCAGGCGTTGGTCGTCTTTGCCCAACGTCGAATTTTCCAGCAGGTCCGGCCGGCGCAACCAGGTGCGGCCCAGCGACTGCTTCCGGCGCCAGCGTGCAATCGCCGCATGGTCGCCCGACAACAACACCGCCGGCACTTCGCCAAACGCATGGCTGACCGGCCGCGTGTAGTGCGGGCAATCCAGCAGGCCGTCCGAAAACGAATCCTGTACCGCGGATTGCGTGTCGCCCAACGCGCCTTCCTGCAACCTGCCGACCGCGTCGATCAGCACCGCCGCGGCCAGTTCACCACCCGACAGCACGTAATCGCCAATCGACAGTTCCTCGTCGACCTCGTGTTCCAGCAGGCGCTCGTCGATCCCTTCGTAGCGCCCGCACAACAAAATCATCCGCGGCAGCGAAGCCAGTTGCCGCACCTTGTCCTGCGTGAGCCGCCTTCCCTGCGGACTCAGGTAAATCACCGGCGCCGGCATTTCGCCATGACCGGCCGCCGCTTGCCGCGCCGCCGCCAGCGCCTTCCGCAGCGGCTCGATCAGCATCACCATGCCGGGACCGCCGCCGCACACGCTGTCGTCGACGCGGCGGTAACCGCCCTCGGCGTAGTCGCGTGGATTCCACGCTTCCACTTCCAGCAATCCGCGTTCGACCGCCCTGCCGATCACCCCGAAGCCGCTGCACTGCTGCACGAATTCGGGAAACAGCGTGACGACGTCGAAGCGCATCGGTCGTCCTTGTCAATCGTCTTTGTTCCAGTCGACCGTGATACGCGCTGCATCCAGATCGACCGCTTTCACGTAAACATCCACCACGTACGGAATCAGGCGTTCGCGTCCGGCTTCGTCGCGCGTCACCAGCACCTCGTGCGCGCCGTTGTCGAACAGGTGAGTGACGCGGCCCAAGTCTTCGCCCGCCTCGTTCACCACCTGCAACCCTTCCAGATCCGTCTGGTAAAACTCGCTCGCTTCGGGTTCCGGCAACGCATCGCGCGGCACCCAGATGCGCGCGCCGACCCAGGTCGCGGCGGCATCGCGATCCGTCACGCCGGGCAGCATCGCGACGATGCCCTTGCCCTGCGCGTGTCCCTGCGCTTCGGCTAATTCCTCGACCCCCCCCGTGTCGCGTTCCAGCAACCACGGCGTGTAATCGAAGATCGCCAGCCGCGGTTCGGTGAACGACTCCAGCTTCACCGCACCGCGCACGCCATGCACGCCCACGATGCGCCCGAGCAGCACATGCCGGGTGCGCGCCCGTTTTTCAACGTTCTCCATCAACCTGCTCGATCGCGCACCCGAGCAACATCATCATGCCTCCACAACCCCGATCA
>JBQCCP010000055.1:0-12233 GCA_051962095.1 Rhodanobacteraceae bacterium | reverse complement strand
GGTGGAGTCGTGCTTGGCCAGCACCTGGGTCGCGACGAACTTGCCGTCCTCCATCTTCCCGGTAGTGATGGTGCTTTGTCCGACGCGGAACAGGTCGGGCAGGATGCCGGTGTAGGTCACGGGGATGCTCTGGAAACGGTCTGTGATCACGAAGTCGGTGGTCAGGGTGCCGGGCACGCGATGCACGCTGCCTTCCTTGACGATGCCGCCCAGCCGGAACGCGTGGCCACCCGGCGCCTTGCCGGCGTCGACTTCGGAAGGCGAATACAGGTAGGTCATGTTCCGCTGCAGCGCGAACACCGACAGCGCCGTCGCGACGCCGACCGCGCCGAGGACCAGCAGCGTGATGATCAGCCGCCGCTTGCGCACCGGATTCATGTCGATGCCTCCGCGCGGGCCTCGCGCGTGTTGCGGGTGCGCTCGCGCGCAAGTTTGCCGCGCAGTTCGCGCGTCAGCCGCCGCCGGCGCAACGCGGGCGCGAACCAGTCCCACGCCAGCACGATGAAGAACACCGCGAACGCGGGCCACACGTAGATGGCATAGCCGCCCATTGCAAACCACTGCGCCATGTCAGGTGTGTGCCCCCGTCGTGGGCGCGGGTTGTCCGCCGACCAGCGCGCGTACCCATTGTTTGCCGCTTTCCAGCGACAACAAGCCGGTGCGCGCGCGGCCCAGCAGGCTCGCGAAGAAATACAGGTGCGTCGCCAGCGCCATCACCAGCAACGGCCACAGCATCGACGGCGCAATCGAGGATCGCGCGGGATCGAGGAAGTTCACCGTGGTGCCCTGGTGCAGCGTGTTCCACCATTGCACCGAGTAGTGCACGATCGGCAGGTTGACAATGCCGACCAGCGCCAGCAGCGAAGCCGCGCGTGCGCCGCGACGGCGATCCTCGAACGCGTTGTAGAGGCCGATCACGCCGAGGTACAGGAACAGCAGCACCAGTTCGGACGTGAGCCGCGCGTCCCAGGTCCACCACGTGCCCCACATCGGCTTGCCCCACAGCGAACCCGTCACGAGCGTGATGAAGGTGAACGCCGCGCCGGTCGGCGCGCATTCCATCGCGATCACTTCCGCCAGCTTTACGCGCCACACCAGCGCGACCAGTCCGGCCACCGCCATCGTGGCGTAGATGAACAGGCTCATCCATGCGCTCGGCACGTGGATGAAAATGATCCGGTACGCGTCGCCCTGCTGGTAATCGGGCGGCGCCAGCACCAGTCCGCCGTACAACCCGATGGCCGCGCTGAGCAGCGCGAACGCCATCAGCCACGGACGCAGCGTGCCTGCGAAGCGGTAGAAGTTCGGCGGAGAGCCGAGCCAGTGAATGAAATGGGGAACATAGCTGCGTGACATGTTCTGAAATTCCTGGGCGCTTAGCGATGCGTCCCCATTTCCACTGACATTCTCCCAAAACCCCCGCCCAACCATTGCGAGGCAACGGTTGGGCCGCCCCCTTGACTGGGGGCGAGAGCATTCGGCGGCAGTGGGGTGAGAGTCATCATCACGCTTCGACTGCGATCCGCAGGGCCGCCGCGCACGCGAGCGGCGCCAGCACGATCGCCAGGACCAGGGCTGCCGCCAGCCACGTCAATGGGGCGAGGTACGGCATCCCGGACTGCGCCGCGGCGACGGCGCCGGCAGCAAAGATCACCACCGGCACGGCCAATGGCAACAACATCAACGCCAACAGGATACCAGAGCGGCGCGCGCCCGCCGCCAGCGCCGACAGCACCGAACCCAACAGCGCCAGCAGCGGTGTCGCCAGCAGCAAAGCCATGATCAGCACCGGCAGGACTTTCACGGGCAGGTTCAGAAGGGCGCCCAGCAGCGGCATCACGACGATCAAGGGTAGGACGGTGGTCAGCCAGTGCGCGATGACGCGGGTCAAGGCCAGCAGCGCCAGCGGCTGCGGCGCCAGCAGCCACTGTTCCAGCGTGCCATCCTCGAGGTCGGTACGGAACATCGATTCCAGCGCCGGCAGCATCGCCAGAACCACGATCACCAGCAGTACGCCGCCCGCGATCCGCGCCAGCAGTTCCGGATCGGGCCCGAGCGCGAACGGAAACAGCGCCGCCACGATCACGGCGTAAAGCAGCGGCAGGAACAGTTCACCGCGACGCCGCCACGCCAGCACGAAATCGCGGCGCAGCAGCGCGCCGCACGCGCGCCACGCGCCGGATGTGCGCGACCGCGTTGCTTGCGCGACAGGCATCGAGTCGGCGGTGGGCTGTATGGCGGTGACCATGGCAAGGAGCTTTATGCAACGAGATGAATATGCCGCGCGGTCGGATCGGCGAAACGCACCGCGCCGTGGCTGGTGACCAGTGCCGCGCCGCCGCGCGCGCAGTGTTCCGCGATCAGCGCGTTCACCAGTTCGATGCCGTGGCGGTCGAGGTTGGCATAGGGCTCGTCCAGCAGCCAGACGTCACCCGGCAGCAGCAACAGGCGAGCAAGGCCCACGCGTTTCTTTTGCCCGGCAGACAGCGTTCGCAGCGGTTCGTCGATCCAACCGGCGATGCCGACCCGTTCCATCGCCGACGCCGGTGTCACGTCCGCGCGCGTGCCGTACAGGCCGGCCATGAAAACCAGGTTTTCGCGCGCGCTCAGCGCCTCGTTCATGCCCGGGCGATGCCCCAGCCACAGCACGCGGCCGTTGCGGTTGTCGCGCGAAGCGGTCTGGCCTTGGAAACGGATTTCACCTTCGCCGGCCGGCAACATGCCGGCCAAGACCCGAAGCAGGGTGGTCTTGCCCGAGCCATTATCGCCTTCGACCAACACGGTTTCGCCGGCCCCGAGGCTGAAATCCAGTGGTCCGAACACGGGCTCGTCGTCGCGCGAAAACGCGAGCCGGTGCGCCGACAGCAGCGGCGCGGCAGGGGCGGAAAAAGTGTTCATGCGGGCAACCGCGTATTGTCCCAGCGCAATGAGGGGCTGTCCACGTCGGGGGTTCACGCAGTCATCGGCATTTTTCGTCGTCATTCCGGAGCGGGCCGCAGGCCCGAATCCGGAATCGGTTTGACGGCGGGTGAACAAGCCCACCGATAGACTCGCGCCGTCCTTGGCGCTCGCGCTGCGCGCCGCCCGCGGGCGTTCGCGTTTGCAATCCTGCAAACGCAGTCGGGTCCTGCCCGCCACCAGCGCGGGCAGCCCCGGAATGACGAGCAAAACCAAAGCTTCCTAGATCAACTCGTGCAGCTCAGCCGCGCCCGCGCCGATTCCGCGCACCGCACCGAGCTGGCCGAAGCGGCGCGCCATCGCATCGAGTTGCGCATAGGTCATGCCGGGCACGAACAGGCTGGGCTCGCGCCAGTTGCTGGGGCCCACGCCGATGCCGCCCACGAACCGAAGCCGGTCGCCCTTCAATTCGTCGCGCAGGCGGCGCTGGCGAATCCTGTTGGTGGCGAGCGGAAGCGCGACGCCGGCGGGATTCCACGCGGTGATGTAACCCCAGGGATCATCGACGTGGCGCAGCATGGCCAGCAGCGGCATCGGCAGCGGCTTGCCGCACATGATGCTCGCGAATCCGCCATAAGGCAGTCGCACGCGGTAGTCGGTTTCGAGCCATGCGCGCCGGATCGATTCGGGCAGTGGCATGCGCTCAGGCGCCTTCCGGCAGCGGCGGCAGTTCACTGCGCACGCGCTCCGCCGCGGCGGCGAGGTCGATGCCTTCGAGCTGATCGTGGCCTGCAAGCAGGTTTTCCATCAGTGCGTCCTGGCGCCGGTCGCGTTCAAGGCAATCGGCATAGGGTAACGAGGTGAAGCTGACCATTCGATAGTGTGATTTGAAATGTGTGGGCGCGCGCACGGTCAGGGCGGCTGCCAGGTCGCGTTTCAGGAGGTAATGCGGGTCGGCCACGCCGTCGCGCATTTCGATGTAATTGGCCAGCGACATCGCCGCGATCGCATCCGCGTTCGGCTTGCGCCGCGCCGTGAATTCGGCGAACACGCCCGCGGGATCGCCGGGCTGGGCATCGAGCAGCGCCGAGAGTTCCACGGCATCTTCGAAGCCCGCATTCATGCCCTGGCCGTGGAACGGCACGATCGCGTGCGCGGCGTCGCCCAGCAGCAGCGCGCGACCGTCGAGATGCCAGCGGTCGAGGTACAGCGTCGCGAGTTGTCCCACCGGATGCGCGGTCCAGTCTTCGTCGAAAGCGGGCATCAAGGCCAGCGCGTCGGGAAACTGCTGCGCGAAGAATGCGCGTGCCGAAACTGCATCCGGCAGGGTGGCGAAACTCGGATGCGGACTCTCGTTCGGCAGGAACAGCGTGACGGTGAAATTACCCTCGGTGTTCGGCAGCGCGATGCACATGTAGTGGCCGCGCGGCCAGATGTGCAACGCGTGGGGTTCGATCGCGAAGCCACCGCCAGCCGGTGCAGGAATTTCCAGTTCCTTGTAACCGTGCCCCAGCGGCTCGATCCGCTCGCCGAGATCGGCGGCCTTCGACATGGCGGCACGCAGCGCGGAACCGGCGCCGTCGCAACCCAGCAACAGCTCGGCCTGATGCGTACGCATAGCGCCGTCCTCGCCGGCCAGCGTGACGACGCCGCTTGTGAAGTCGGCGCCCGTGAGCGCCGAATCGAAATGGAGTTGCGCGCCCGCGCGTTCGGCGGCATCCAGCAGCAGGATGTTGAGTCCGCCGCGCGACACCGAGCGGATCACCTCGGAATCGTCGACGCCGTAGCGCTGCAGGTTGGTCGACCCGTCCAGCGCGTGCACCATCCGTCCGCGCATCATCACGGCCTGTTGCAGGACCGCGTCGGCGAGTCCGGCTTTTCGCAGCGCATTCAGGCCGCGCTCGGCCAGCGCGAGATTGATCGAGCGGCCGCCGAGAAATCCGCGCACCCGCGGATCGGGCCGGCGCTCAAACACTTCCACCGCGAACCCGCGCTGGCCCAGCAGCGTTGCCAGCAACGCGCCGACCAATCCGGCGCCGATGAGGGTGATGCGTGGTTTCGTGACCATGGGATCAGTGCGCGCCGCGCCACGCACGCACGGTTTCCGCGTAGCGCAGGCAGTCGGCGAAGGTGTTGTAGAGCGGCGCGGGCGCGACGCGCATCACGTCGGGTTCGCGCCAGTCGCCCAGCACGCCATGCGCGACCAGATACTCGAACAGCGATTTGCCGGCGTCGCGACCGGCACGCACGCGCAGCGAAAGTTGCGCGCCGCGGCGGGAGGGTTCGACTGGCGTCAGGATTTCCAGGGTGTCGTGCAGTTGCGATTCGATCAGCCATTCCAGATAGCCGGTGAGCCGCCGCGACTTCTCGCGCAGGCGGAACATGTCCGCGCGACGGAACAGTTCCAGCGAAACCCGCAATGGCGCGAGCGCCAGGATCGGCGGATTGGACAACTGCCAGCCGTCGGCGCCGGGCGTGGCGTCGAATTCAGGGCGCATCTCGAAACGCGTGGCTTCGTTGCGTCCCCACCAGCCTTCGAAGCGGGGCAGCGCTTCGCGGGCATGCCGCGCGTGCACGAACGCGCCGGCGACCGCGCCCGGACCGGCGTTGAGATATTTGTAGGAACACCACGCGGCGAACTCGCAGTCGCTGTCGTGCAGGCGCAGGTCGAGGTTGCCGGCCGCATGCGCGCAATCGAAACCGACCTTGCAGCCTTGCGCGTGCGCCAGCTTCGTGATCGCGGCGAGATCGAAGGCCTGCCCGGTCAGATATTGCACGCCCGGCAACAGCACCAGCGCGATGCGCTGGCCGTGCTGCGCGAGGGCGCGTTCGATCGCCTCCATCGACAGCGTGCCATGGGGCTCATCGGCGTCCAGTTCGATCAGCGCCTCGGCGGGATCGTAGCCGTGGAAGCGGATCTGCGACGCGGCAAGGTCGCGGTCCGAAGGGAAGGCTTGGCGCTCGATCAGGATCGCGTGGCGCTGCGGCGTCGGACGATAGAAGCTCACCATCAACAAATGGAGATTGACGGTGAGCGAATTCATCGTAACGACTTCGACCCGCTCCGCGCCGACCACCTCGGCCAGGCCGTCGCGCACCTCGGCGTGGTAGGGCAGCCACGGATGGCGGGCGTGCAGATGGCCTTCTACGCCCAGCCGCCCCCAGTCATCCAGTTCGCAGAGCAGCGCCTGCCGCACCCCGCGCGGCTGCAGTCCGAGCGAGTTGCCGACAAGATAGGTCTGTTCGCCATCGCCGTGCGGCGGAATCAGGAACTCGTTGCGAAACCCCCGCAGTGGATCGCCATCGTCCTGCGTGCGCGCCCATTCGATGTCGGCGCGGAAATCAAAAGAGTGCGACATGGTGGAACGCGATTCCCTGGCCTATTTTTCCACCGCAGCAACGATCGATTGGCAGCCCGCGTCGAACGTCTCGCGCCAGTCCTGCGGCGCCGCCGCAGGCCGGATGCAGCGCACCTGGATCGCGAGGTTGGAACGGTACGCGTACACCTCGGTATAGGCGTTCTTCTCGTGGTTTTCGGTGGCGGTGTAGCGCAGGCCGGACGAATCGCCCAGCGAACGGGCGGCGAGATAGCCCGGCAGTTTCTGCGCGCGCGCGGTGCCGTCGGCGAGGAACTTCTGGAAGCCCTGGACGCCATCGACCTGCTCGGCGGTGACCGTGATGCGCGCCAGCGCGTTGGCGTCACCCGGGTTCTTCACCTGCAGCGCGACGAACTGGCGCGGACCGTCCAGCTTCTCCATCAGCATCGGCCAGGCGTCGGGCGCGGAGAATTTCACCCCGCCGTTCGCGAGCGAATAATCGGCCGCGAACGCGGCGGGTGCGATCGCCAGCGCGCAGGCAGTGCAAAACACCAGCAGCAAACCGGTAGTGCGATTCATGAAACCTCCGAAGCGGCGGTGAATCGTTGTTCGGGCAACCCGAGCCATTCCAGTGCGGCGCCGTGGAACACGCGGTTGCGCTGGCGCGGCTGCAATTTAAGTGCATCGATGCCGCTTCCTGGCTGTTGTTCGCCCAGCGGAAACGGATAGTCCGTGCCCAGCATCACGCGGTCTTCCCCGACGACATCTAGAAGATAGCGGAGCGCCTGGGGATCGTGCACGCATGAGTCGAAAAACAGGCGCTTGAAATATTCGCGCGGCGCGCGCGCATTGTCGGTGGCGACGAGATCCGGGCGCATCCGGTAGCCGTGCTCGATGCGGCCGATGGTGTACGGGAACGAGCCGCCGCCGTGCGCGAACGCGATCCGCAGGGAAGGCAGGCGTTCCAGCACACCGCCAAAGATCAGGCAGCAGGCCGCGCGCGACTGCTCGGCCGGCATCCCGACCAGCCACGGCAGCCAGTATTTCGGCATGGTTTCCTTCCCCATCATGTCCCACGGATGGATCAGGATCGCGGCGCCGAGGTCGGCTGCGGCTTCGAAGAACGGAAACAGCTCCGGCGCGTCGAGGTTCCAGTCGTTGACGTGCGAACCGATCTGCACGCCCTGGAGCCCAAGCTGCTCGACACAGTGCTCCATTTCTTCGATCGCGAGGCGTGGCGATTGCAGCGGCACGGTGCCGATGCCTGCGTAGTGGCGCGGATGCTCGCGGCAGACTTCCGCGGTGTGCGCGTTCAAGTGCCGGTGCAGTTCGCGCGCCTGGTTCGGCTTGGCCCAGTACGAAAACAGTACGGGCACGGTGGAAATCACCTGCACGTCGAGGCCGAGCTTCCTGCATTCCTCGATCCGGAATTCGGCGTCGAACGAGTTTTTCCAGATCTCGCGAAAAAACTTGTTGTCGCGGTATATGCGGTGGTGTCCGCCGGTGTTGACCATCACCGGAAAGCGCGCATCGCCGTATTTCTCGGCGAGATTGGGCCATTCCGGCGGCAGGATGTGCGAATGGACGTCGATCTTCAACATGCCGCCGATTATAGGGCGGCATCCGCGCGGTTCCCGCGATCAGGCCGGCAGCGAGGATCCGGCGCTCCTGCGCGCGCTAACGCGTGCAGCAGGCTGTCGATCGCATCGACGACGCGATCGCTGGCATCGCGGAGCGTCATCGTGAACGCGTCGGATTCCTCCGCCAGCGACGCCAGCAGCGCGCGTTGCCGCGAACGCAGCGGGAACTCGCCGTGCGGCGCGCGCGATTCGCGCAGCGCCGCGGCTGCTTCCCGAAGCGCGGCGTCACAGGCGCCGGCGAAGCCCTCGAGTTCCGCATCGAATGCGCCATCGCTGCGCGCGGCCTCCAGCATCATCGCGGCGCGGACCAGCCGGTTGGCCTGCGCGACCAATGCTTCGGCGCGCGGCACGTTGGCGCGGCTGGCCGGTTCGCTGCGCAGCCGGTCCAGCGATGCCTGCGCAGCGCTGCGCGCCGCGCGCGCGTCGATCCGGGTGTCGTGGCGGGCCTGAGCGTTGCCGTGCAGGACGGCCATCAGGTAGTCGCGGTAGGCGTCCAGCATGCGCGCCACCGTTTCGCGCTCGCGGCCGCGCTCCCAGGTCGGCCAAAGCAGATACGCCAGCAGCGCCAGCGCGCTGCCGAGCGCGGTGTCGATGCTGCGCGCCAGCACCGAATCCGCCGCCGGAATGCCGTAGAACGAGAGCAGGATCACCACCAGGCCGGTCAGGCACACCACCGCGATGCCGTAGTGCACCGTCGCGAGTTCGCGGAACGCGAAACACAGTACCGCCATCAACGCCAGTGAAGTCCAGAAGCCGCCGAGGCCGCCGAAGTGCAGGACAGCGGTGGTGAGCAGCAGGCCGCCGAGTGTGCCGGCCACGCGCAGCAAGCCGTAGCGCCAGGTGGCGCCGAAATCGGGCTTCAGCACGATCGCCACCGTCATCGGCATCCAGTAGCCGCGCGAGAGCGGCAGCACGTGCGACAGCGCCAGCGCGATCGCGACGCACGCGCCGCAACGCAAGGCATGCCGGAATGCCGGCGACGACAATCGCAGGTTCGCGCGCAGGGTCGGAAACGGATTGGCCGATTGCAGCGCGCGCGGCAGACGGAACTCCGAACGCAACGCGCGGATTTCGCCGCGACTGCCGGCTGTGTCGGTGTTGCGCACCGCAGCGCGCAACTGGCCGCCCAGCGCCGCGATGCGCGCATTCGCGACGTCGGCATCCGGTGATGCCGGCGCGGCTTCGATCGCGGCAATCACCTGTGCGTAGGCATCGAGCGCCGCGGTGGAGTCGGGCGGCGCGGCCTGTTCCAGCGCGATCGCGATCGTGGTCAGGACATCCGCAGCCACGCTGCGCGCACGCTCCAGCAGCGCGCGGACTTCGGACACCTCGCAGCCGGCCTGCTGGTGCCCGAGCGCGAACAGTTCCAGTCGGATGCGTTCGGATAATTCCGCGAGCACGCGGAACGCTTCGACCGCGCGTCCGCGCGCACTTCCGGCGCCGAACAGCAACGCCTGCAAGTCGTTGAGCGAAGGCGGCAGCGCGACCGCGACGTCATCGATGGATCGGCTGCGCGCGAAGTCGGCGAGGCCGCGGAATCCCTGCGCAAGCGCCAGGCGCTCGGGCCGGTAGCGCTGCAGCGGCCACGCCGCGATCGCGAACAGCGTCTGCAACAAGCCCCCTGCGAAAATCAGCAGGCCCTCCGGGATCGCGTGCGCTACCGTCTGCGGTTCCGCCCCAAGCACCACCAGCAGGATCAGGCTGGTCAGGCCCACGCGCGTGAGGTGCGCATCCACCGCGACCAGGAGCGCCGCGCCGAAACCCCACAGCGCCGCGGCCACGAACAACGCCGCCGGCCATTGCCCGAGCACAGCGCCCGAAAACGCCGCGACACCGGCCGCGGCCGAGGTCAGCAGCATCCGGCGCAGCCGCAGCCGGTACGGTCCCGGCTGGTCGGCGAACATGGTGTTGAGCGCGCCGGCCGACACGCCGAGTCCGGCGAGAAGCTGGCCCGTCAGCGCGCCAGCCAGCAGCGGCAGCACGATGGCCGCGGTATTGCGCACCGCCACGGTCACCGGCACGTCGCGCTTGCCGGTCTGCAGCAGCACCTGGATCAGGGGATCTTCGCGCAGGCGGGCAAGGGCGGTCATGCGCGGGCGTTTCCAGGCGTCAGGCGCCGCCGGTATCGGCGATCCGTTTCAGCCGCGCGAGCGCGGGCGCGATGTCCAGGTTCTCCGCCCCGAGCCACGCGTCGTTGTAGTAGGTGCCTGCGTAGCGCTCGCCGCCGTCGCAGATCAGCGTCACGACCGGGCCGGTTTCGCCGGCCGCCTTCATTTCCGACATCAACTGCAGCGCGCCGACAAAATTTGTGCCGGTGGAACCACCGCAACGGCGTCCGAGCAGGGTTTCCAGCAATCGCAGCGCGGCCATGCTGTCGACGTCGGCGACGCGGATCATCCGATCGATCACGCGCGGCAGGAACGAAGGTTCCACGCGCGGCCGTCCGATGCCCTCGATGCGTGAGCCGCACTCCAGCTTCAGGCTGGCGTCGCCGCTCTCGTAGTAGTCGCAGAACACCGAGTTCTCGGGATCGACCACCGCGAGCCGCGTCTCGGCGCGCTGTGCGCAGCCGTAGCGGATGTAGCGGCCGAGCGTGGCCGACGTGCCGCCGGTGCCGGCGCTGACCACGATCCAGCGCGGCACCGGATCGGCTTCGCGCTGCATCTGGCGGAAGATCGATTCGGCGATGTTGTTGTTGCCGCGCCAGTCGGTGGCGCGCTCGGCGTAGGTGAACTGATCCATGTAGTGGCCGCCGCGCTCGCGCGCGAGTTGCTGCGCGGCGCCATACACGTCGGTGCCGTCGATCAGGTGGCACATGCCGCCGAAGAACTCGATCTGCGCGATCTTCTGCTTCGATGTCCTGCACGGCATCACCGCGAAGAACGGCAGGTTCAGCAGGCGCGCGAAGTACGCTTCCGAAATCGCGGTGCTGCCGCTGGAGGCTTCGATCACCGGGCGGTCTTCGTCGAGCCAGCCGTTGCAGATCGCGTACAGGAACAGCGAGCGGCCCAGCCGGTGCTTCAGGCTGCCGGTGGGATGCACCGACTCGTCCTTGAAGTACAGCGGGATGCCCGGGAACGCGGGCAGGTCGAGGCGGATCAGGTGGGTGTCAGCCGAACGCGCGGCCTCGGCTTCGAGCGCGGCAATCGCGCGACGGGTCCATGTGTACATGCCGTCATTGTAGGGGGCCGCGGCTTGCAATCGCGGCGGTCGCGGTCTAGGGTTGCGGAATACCCGCATCGGCACACTCTGGGGAGAGCGGCATGATTCGCGTGGTGTTGGTGGACGATCATGAACTGGTGCGTTCGGGGTTCTGCCTGATCCTTTCCGGGCAACCGGACATCGAAGTGGTGGGCGAGGCCAGCAACGCGGAAGACGGTTTGCGCCTGGTGCGCGCGGTGAAACCCGACGTGGCGTTGATCGACGTGCACATGCCGGGCATGAGCGGCATCGAACTCACCGAACGCGTGCAGCGTTCCGGGCTGTCCACGCACATCGTGATCCTGACGGTGGTGCAGGACGCGCAGTTTCCGCGCCGGCTGTTGCAATCCGGCGCGCTGGGCTACCTCACCAAGGGATGTCCCGCGGAAGAACTGGTGCGGGCGGTGCGGACGGTGGCGCAGGGCAATCGCTACCTCGACGCGACCGTCGCGCGCGAAATGGCGTTGGCCGCCGTGGACGGCGACGCCTCACCGCTGGAAGCGCTGGCCGCGCGCGAACTGGAAGTGGCGCTGATGCTCGCGAGGGGACTGCAGGTCAAGGACATCGCGGGCAGGCTGCACCTGAGTCCGAAGACCGTGTCCACCTATAAGCAGCGCCTGTTCGAGAAGCTGGACGTGCAGCACACCATCGCGCTGGCGCACGTGCTGACCGCGCACGGACTGCTCGCCGAAGAATCTTCGTATTGCGATCCTCCCTGATCGCTGCCTCTCCAGATCGATTCGTCAGTTCGATGCGTTGTGGTCTTCCGGACCGGAACGGCCTTCCATGGCCTGAGACGGCAATCGCAGGTTATTCCTGCGGCTTGTCGGATCCGGGAGCGGGCGAGGGTGCGTCGGACGCCGGCTTGGGCGGCAGCACGCCCGGCGCGAGGATCGGGCGTATCGCGCCGGACAGCGGACGCGGCGTCGGGACCGCCGGATGACGCGGCAGTGATGGCGTCAGCGGCCGTGCCGCGGGCGGCGCCGCGAACAGCGAGGGCGTCACCGGTTCCGGTTTCGGCATCGGAGGGGCGACCGGACCGGCGGGCGCGGCAGGCGAGGCCGCTTGCGGCAGCGGCGAGGGCGCCGATGCCGCGGGCGTCGCCGGCGCCACGGCGGCCGGGATCACGGGTGCCGCGGCCTGCACGGGCGGCGTGGTCGGACGCGGCACGGCATTG
>JBQCCP010000054.1:0-8501 GCA_051962095.1 Rhodanobacteraceae bacterium | reverse complement strand
GCGCTGTGGGCGCTGCCGCTGACCTTCAAGGAACAGGCGTGGCTGTTCTTCTCGTTCCTGATCGCGTTCGCGGTGAAGACGCCGATGGTGCCGGTGCACACCTGGCTGCCGGATGCGCACGTGGAGGCGCCGACCGGGGGTTCGGTGATCCTGGCCGCGATCATGCTGAAGGTCGGCACCTACGGCTTCATCCGCTTCTCGCTGCCGATCACGCCCGATGCTTCGCAGTACTTCGCGTGGCTGATCATCGTCTTGAGCCTCATCGCGATCATCTACATCGGCTATGTCGCGCTGGTGCAGCCGGACATGAAGAAGCTGGTCGCGTATTCATCGATCGCGCACATGGGCTTCGTGACGCTGGGCCTGTTCATCGTGTACATGCTGGCTCGCGGCCAGCACGACACGCAGATGGCCGAACTGGGCGTGCAGGGCGCGGTGGTGCAGATGATTTCGCACGGCTTCGTGTCGGGCGCACTGTTCACGTGCATCGGAGTGATGTACGACCGCCTGCACACCCGCGAGATCGCCGCCTACGGTGGGCTGGCCAAGGTGATGCCGTGGTTCGCCGCCTTCTGGGTGTTGTTCGCGATGGCCAACTGCGGGTTGCCGGGCACGTCGGGTTTCGTGGGCGAATTCATGGTGATCCTGTCGAGCTTCACGGCGAATCCGTGGATCGCGCTGTTTGCGGCGTACTCATTGATCATCGGCGCCGCCTACACCCTGTGGCTGATCAAGCGGATCGTGTGGGGCGTCGCGCCGACGCCGGAGGCCGCTGCGATGCCGCGGATGAATGCGCGTGAAGCCTGGGTGCTGACGGCGTTCGCGGTAGCGGTGCTGGCGATGGGCGTGTACCCGTGGCCGCTGATGCACTTGATGGATTCTTCGGTCGCGCAGCTCGTGACGCATCTGATGACGTCGAAGGTTTGAAAAACCCATGATTTCCTTGAACGACCTGCTGGTGTTGCTGCCCGAGCTGTACCTGACCGCCGCGGCATGCCTGGTGCTGCTGTTCGACGTGTTCATCAGCGATGACCAGCGCGACGCCACACACTGGGTCGCGATCATCGTGATGCTGGTCGCGATCTTCCTCGTGATCCATGGCCAGCCGCCGGAAACCGTCACCGCGTTCGGAGGCATGTTCGTGCGCGACCACATGGCCGAAATCCTGAAGGTCACGGTGCTGATCGCCACGATCCTGATGTTCGTGATGGCGCGGCCGTGGTTGAAGGACCGCAAGCTCTTCATGGGCGAGTTCTATTCGCTGTCGATCTTCTCGGTGCTGGGCGTGATGCTGCTGGTCTCGGCCGGCAACCTGATCACGGTGTATCTCGGCCTCGAACTCTTTTCGTTGCCCGCCTTCGCGCTGGTGGCGTTGAACCGCGATTCAAAGCTGGCGTCGGAAGCCGCGATCAAGTTCTTCGTGCTGGGCGCGCTGGCCTCGGGCCTGCTGCTGTTCGGGATGTCGTTGATCTACGGCGCCACCGGCAGCCTGGACCTCCACACGATCTTCGCGTCGATCGGGACCACGCCGCACCTGCACCTGCTGCAGTTCGGGCTGGTGTTCCTGGTGGTCGGCATCGGCTTCGAGTTCGGCGCGGTTCCATTCCACATGTGGCTGCCCGATGTGTACGAAGGCGCGCCCGCGCCGATCGCGATGTACATCAGCGCCGTGCCCAAGCTGGCCGCGGTGGGCCTGGCCTACCGCCTGCTCGAAGTGGGCATGGGCCCGCTGGCCAGCGACTGGACGATGATGCTGGCGATCATGGCGGCGCTGTCGCTGGTAGTCGGCAACGTGGTCGCGATCGCGCAGGCCAACCTGAAGCGCATGCTGGCGTATTCCACCATCTCGCACATGGGCTTCGTGTTCCTGGGCCTGGCCAATCCGACGCCGGAAGGCTATTCATCCGCGCTGTTCTACGCGGTGTGCTTCGCACTGATGGAAACCGTGGCCTTCGGCGTGATCCTGGCGCTGGCGCGCAAGGGTTTCGAATGCGAGATGATCGACGACCTGAAGGGCCTGAACCGGCGCTCGCCGTGGTTCGCCGGGATGATGGCGATTTCGATGTTCTCGCTGGCCGGTATCCCGCCACTGTGGGGCTTCGCCGCCAAGGTGCTGGTGCTGAAAGCCGCGATCGACGGCGGCATGCTTTGGCTCGCGATCGTCGCGATCATCTGCTCCATCATCGGGCTGTTCTATTACCTGCGCGTCGTCAAGGTGATGTACTTCGATGCGCCTGCCGAAGGCGTCGAGCCGCTGGCGCCCAAACCCGACTTCGCACTGCGCTGGCTGCTGTCCATCAATGCCCTGGGCCTGATCGCGATGATCGGCTTCTCGGGCGTGCTGTTCGCGTGGTGCCTGCACGCGTTCGGCGCGTGACCGCCTGCCCGGCAGAAGCCGGGCAGGATTCGCAAGCGAACGAAATCAGGCTGTGCGGGCCAGGGCATAGCCCGTGCGGCCGCGGCCGGCCTTCCGGCCGGGATCGATGCCGTAGCGGGCCTGCATGAAGGCGGCGATCGGCGAACCGCGCAACTGCTCCGGCTCGAACGCGAAGCGATGCGAAAACGCGCTGCCGGATATTGGATTCTTGCGCGCATGGACGAGCCCGCGCGGCAATACCTCTTTCGCGAGTTGCTCGAGCAGGCGCAGACGCAGCGGCACCACCGGATGGTTCTTGACCATCGGATAGCTCGTGGGCGGCGCGAATTGCTCGAAGGCGTAGCAGCGCTCGTAGAACTGGACGTGCCGCGGGTGCACGCCGATCACGATATCGGTCAGGTCCGCGTGCAAGCCGTAGTGCACGGCCCAGCGCATCATGCTGAACAAGGCACCCACGCCGCGCGAAGTGCTGCTGCGGCGGTCCGCCAGCATGCCCACTTCCAGCAGGCGGCGGCCTTTCCGGCGCAGTTCATCGAGATGCGGCGCATAGACGCTGTCCAGTGCGAGGCCCATGGGATTGTCGCGGAACAGCGTCATCGTGTAGCCGACGTCCGTACCTTCCGGACCCCATATCACGCACGCGTGTTGTCCCACCGCAGTGGGAACGGCATGGATGCCAAACGGATTCTGGTCGATCAGCCCCATTTCCGAGTAGCGGTCATAGACCAACCGCCAGGCTGATTCCACTTGTTCGAGACTGGTTGCACACGAACACGCCGGTTCGCTGCTGCGTGCATTCGAAAGCGCAAGCCGCGCCGTGATGTCGATGACTTTGTCAGGTGTTGCTGAAGAACTGGTGGGGTGCATGGTTCGATCGCCGATCCGCGGTACGTTGTTTCAAGGCATGCCGCTCCCTTGACGGCATGGACGTGGTCCCCGTGTTTGCCGGCGCCGCCGAAACGGCTTTGCCGGTGTCGCGCAGGACGCGTTGCTGGAACGCGTCCGATCCGGTGCGTACTCTCGGCAACACTCCGTCGCCGCCTCTCCTCGCAGGGAGGCGAAACGTCGTGATGAGAGAGCTTGCCCACGCCGACCGGATACCGGTCGCGAGCTTGCGGTGTTGGCGATCGTGCGACTTCACGCCGCGTGCAAAACGCCAGGAATTTGCTGATCTGTGGAGGGTGCCGAAGTGCCCTGCGGCATGAAGCCGCGAGCAGGCATGCGAGCTGTGGAAAACTTTCACGGCTTGAGCGACCCACACCCTGACGACCATGCGCCGAGGGATGTCCATCCCCATCGGTCGCTCAAAAGCGCCGGATTTCCGTTCCAGGCGCTGACCTTTGGTGACATTTTGCAACGTCGAATGCTGGCATTGTGTTAACCACGTCGAAATTACACGGAAAAAAATGCGGGTAATTTCTCTCATTGGGCATCGCATTCAGGAACTGTTTCCCCGTTTCACGACGGGCACACGCTCGCTGCGTTTGCACTGAAGACACGATGAATGGCGCGAACGAAGACATCGTGGGCCTGCATCGCCGCACAGATTTGCGCGTTGAAAAACATGAATGTGCTTGGGTGCACACTTCGCGTCACGTATAGTGGCCGCGGTCGGCGTGATTGCGCGGTAATCGACAGGGAAGGGAGCTGACGTGGAAGGGCACATCGAGACGAGCATCCTGTGTGCGGGCATCGCTGCGCCGTCGGCGGACAATTCGCAGCCGTGGCGATTCGCGTGGGAGGGTGAGGACCTCGACCTTCGCATCGATGCGGAACGCAGCGGCCGCGTGTCCGATTCGCGATATGTCTTGAGCGACTTGGCCGCCGGCGCGTGCCTGGAGAACATGCTGATCCGCGGCCGCTCGCTGGATTACGCGGCAGAGCCAAAGATCTTTCCGCGGGAAGACGATCCGTTGTGGGTCGCCCGGATCCGTTGGTATCGCGATCCCGACAATGATCGACCTGAACCCTTGGGGCAGGCGATCGAGCGGCGCCACACCGATCGCCGCTTTCCCTGGCACGGTCCGATCGGTGCGGAGGCGCAGGCGCGCCTGGATGCCGAGGCCGCGCGCATTCCTGGACAGCGGCTTTGGTGGCCGCGGACGCCGCGCGAAAGAGCCGCCGCGCTGAAGATCATCACGCTGGCCGAGACGCTGCGTTTCAGGAGTGCGACCCTGCACGCGGAACTGTTTTCGAGCGTCCGGTTTTCTGCCGGCTGGCGCAATACCTGCGAGGAAGGCCTGGCGCCGGCGGCCTTGGCCGTGGAGCCGCCGATGCGCCCGCTCTTCCAGGCCATGCGTCGTTCCGCGCTGATGCGCGCGCTCAACCGGGTGGGTGCGGCATCGATGCTGGGCTGGCGTTCGGCCGGCTTGCCGATCCGATTGTCACCCGGCCTCTGCCTGATCGTCACTCCGTCCGCCTCGCGGTCCGATGTGCTCGCCGCCGGCCGGGCGCTGCAGCGCGTCTGGCTGCAGGCAACCCTGGACGGACTTTCGGTGCAGCCGTATGCAGCGGCGGGCGTACTCGGCCTGGGGTTCGTTCCCGTCGAACCAGCTTTCCGCGAGCCGCTCTCCCGGGTCGCGTCGGCACTGGCCGACCTGTGCGGGCCGGGACATGGACTCGTGTTCCTGCGACTTGGCCGCGGTCGCTCGGCACCACCGCTCCGGAGCGGGCGGCGTGCGCTCGCCAGCTTCGGGGCGTTCGAGTAGGAATCCCGCGGCTGTGCGGCGGCGGTGCTCCGCTGTGAGCCGCGGTGCTGCGGTTGCACGAGTTGCTGAGATCGGGAATCGTCGGATGTGTCGATTCACTTTACAAATCGAACGTGTCGATCTATGGGATTGCAAAATGCTTAAAAACAAACACTTACTCAGACGTGATCCAGTGGCTCCGTCGTAACGGCTTGTCGAAAGACCTTACATATGTGGCGTAAAAGCCCGCGATTTCTGACGTTAAATTCAACAGAAACAGTTACTTATTCTCGTGGCATGGATGTTGCTCTATTTACCGCGACGGATACTGTCACTCGCGTGCCAAAACCGTTGTCTGGATGGGTTCTCGGAACGCCTGTCTCTCTGAATGGAATCCCTGTCAAGGAGAACAACATCATGCTGACGAAGAAAAGCCTCGGAATCGCATTTGCCGCCGCGCTGGCGCTGGGCGCGAGTGGTGCGGCATCTGCGACCATCATCAATGTGGATGGCGTCCATTGGGACAGCAGCAGCCCGTTTGACCTGACGATCCAATCGCTCAACCTGCGCGAAACGCAGATTGCGAGTGTCGGCGACGTGCTGCACGGCTACGGGCAGATCGGCTCAATAAACCTAAACAACAACTTTTGCACGAGCTGCGACCTCACCTTCACGTTCACCTATACCGTGAAGGACATTGTCGGCAATCAGGTCGTGTTCAACAATGGCAGCTTCCAGTTTTACGTTCAGGGTGCCAACACTTTCAACGCCGGCGATCCGAACTCCGTCGGCGGTACGCCGTGGTTGACCCTCATGGGTCATACCGCACCCCGCACGGGCTTTGCGGATCCCAATGGCCAGCTTTACGCCACCGTCAACGGCACCGTCACCAATCCGACGTTGGGCTCCAGTGGGTTCGGCTTGGTGGACGCGACCGGTGGCCCGGCGATGCCATTCGTCAACAGCAACTTCTGGTCCGATGGCATCGGCGGATTTGCGGATTTCCAACTGGCTTCGTCGTTCCAGTTCTTCCCGGCCAGCACCTGCACGATGGTCACGACCAGCTTGGACAATGTTTGCACTTATCCGATCGAAGGCAACGGTTCGTTGATCGGCAGGACGGTTAGGGCGGTCCCCGAGCCCGGTGAAGTCGGCCTGTTGGGACTCGGCTTGGGCGTGTTGGGCTTCTTCATGTGGCGCCGTCGCAAAGAGACTGACGAGCGCAAGTAACCCGGGAATCCATGCACGCGCTGTGACGATCCATGGCGCCGCTTTCCGAAGCGGCGCCATTTTTTCGTCCGCAGGTCCTTGCGTAGGAGCGCGCCTCGCGCGCGGCTGTTACGCCCAACGGGCCGACTCGGGCGCAGCCGACGCTATTGTGTAGTGCCACCCGCCGGTGTTACGGTCCCAGCTTGGTAGCGGTTTTTGTGCAGGCTTGTGCAGCACAGGTTTTCCATGATGTCCGAAGCTCCCGCCACGGCCGAACCGTTCGATTACGCCACCGCGTTCAGCCGCACGATCGGCTGGATGACCTCGGCCGAGCAGCCGAAACTCCGGTCCAAGCGCGTGGCGATTGCCGGATTGGGCGGTGTCGGCGGTGCGCATCTGCTAACGCTGACCCGGCTCGGCATCCAGGGATTCAACCTGGCGGACCTCGATCGTTTCGGGCCGGAAAATCTCAACCGGCAGGCTGGGGCGTTCCAGTCGACCATGGGGCAGGCGAAAGTGGACGTGGTGTCCCGGATGGCACGCGACATCAACCCCGATCTGGACATCAACAAGTTTCCGGGCGGCGTCACCTTCGACAACATGGAGCAGTTCCTGTCGGGGGTGGACCTGTACGTCGACGGGCTGGATTTTTTCGTGCTCGATATCCGCGCCAAGCTGTTCGCCCTGTGCGCCGAACGCGGCATTCCGGCGGTCACCGCGGCGCCACTGGGCATGGGCGCCGCGGTACTGGCCTTCTTGCCGGGCCGCATGACGTTCGAAGAATATTTCCGGCTGGGCGGGAAACCCGTGGACGAGCAGTTGCTGCGTTTCATGGTGGGTCTCGCGCCCGCCGTGCTCCACCAGCCCTACCTGGTCGAACCGTCTGCGGTGGACCTGGTGAATCATCGCGGGCCGTCGACGCCGATGGCTTGCGAGATTTGCGCAGGCATCGCCGGAACCCTGGCGTTGAAGATCCTGCTTGGCCGGGGCAAGGTTCTCGCGGCGCCCCATGGCCTGCATTTCGATGCCTACCGCAACAAGCTCGTCCACACGTGGCGTCCGGGCGGCAACGACAACCCGCTGCAACGACTGTTGCTGTCCGTGGCGCGCCGCCGCTTCATGCGCCGCTGAGCGGGTTCGACAAAGCCGGAAGCGCGCCGTGCAATATGGCGCAAGCAGTCGGCAAACTTGTCGCGTGATCATCCACGTCATGTGACGACGCTCCGCGTGCGCCACTCTCGCCACACCAGCAGAACGACCACCACGTCGATGAGCGTCAGCGTGCCCAGCAGCCATGAAGGTCTCACGGTCAAGCGGTAAAGCTGGTAACCAATGAACACGGTCAGGATCGCCAGCGCGGTCGGAAACACCCAGCGGATCCCGCGCAAAAGGCCGGCGACCAGCACCAGCTTGATGGCGCCGTGCACCAGCAGGTAAGCGGTAGCAAAGTGCTGGGTTCCCGCCGTCAGGTGCTGCGCCATGCTCGCCGTGCGGTCGGCGAAAAAACCGGTCGGGTCCGCAGCCAGCTCCTGCCGCGCGAGCCACGCGACCGCGTGCCGGATCTCGGCTCGGCTGGTCAGGAGCAGCGCCATCCCTCCGATCAGCTCGAGGCAGCCATCCACGCCCTTGAGGATCATGCCCGCCACGAAGGCAAGGTGTGCAATGCGATCGCGATTGGCCACCGGTCGTGCATCCACGCTACGGACGGCACTGTCGGAACGGTGTGCCGTTTAGCCCGAGCGTAGCAAGACCGTCTGAACCGCGCGCCCCGGTGCGTGCGTGGCGCGCCGCTGCGGCGGCGATCGATCATGCGCATGCAAAAACGGCGCGATCCTCGAAGAATCACGCCGTCTGGTTCCATGACCTGGTAGCGGGGGCAGGATTTGAACCTGCGACCTTCGGGTTATGAGCCCGACGAGCTGCCAGACTGCTCCACCCCGCAACACGAACGCGCAGTATACGAGTTACCTACAAAACACGCAATGTTCGCACGCCAAGTGCTTGTACGTTGCAGGATTCCTGCGGTGGCTCACGACAGCCGATGCCATCCGCCTGCACCGATTGCGCCCTCCGCTGCGCGCTCGCCGAGCCTGTACACGGCCAGCGTCGCACGACGCTGCGCGCGTCGTGCGGCGCCATCGTCGTCCCTTGCGGTGGATCAGCTCTGATGGTGCTTGCTGCTGCCGCTCTTGCGGGCGTGCAGGTTGGAGGTGTCGACCTGTTTCACG
>JBQCCP010000053.1:0-9512 GCA_051962095.1 Rhodanobacteraceae bacterium | reverse complement strand
CTGCCGGGCGGCCTCACCAGCGTGGGATGCGTGTGCAAGCCGGGTTACCTGAAAACCCGGCAGGGCGCCGACAACGACGAGTTCATGGCGAAGACGCTCGCGATCGTGCCGGGCGCCGGGCGCCGGATGCAGCATGCGAGGCGCTTGTCGCCGGTGCGCTTCACCGGCAATTATTCCTACACCTGCAGCGCGATGGCCGGGCACCGCTGGATCCTGATCGGCGACGCCTGGGCGTTCCTCGATCCGGTGTTTTCCTCGGGCGTGTTCCTTTCCATGTATTCCGCTCAGAGGGCCTGCGAAGTCGTCGACGCCGCGCTCCGCGAACCCGCGCGGGAAGCTGCGCTGCAGAAGCGCTACGCGAAACACTTGCGGCGTGGCTACGCGCGTTTCGCCTGGTTCATCTACCGCTTCAACTCGCCGGTGATGAAGGCACTGTTCGCCGATCCACGCAACGTGATGCAGGTGGAACAAGGCGTGATCTCGATGCTGGCCGGCGACGTGTTCGACAACAAGCGGGTGCTGTCGAAGCTGCGCATCTTCAAGACCATCTACGCGATCGCATCGCTGATCAACCTGCGCCGCTGGGCCGCCGACCGCATCGACCGCCGCCGCCAGAACCGCATGCGTGTCGCCACCGACGCCGCGGAATGATCACCGCGTGATGGAACCGGTCGAACTTCGCACTGCGACGTCTTTCGGCGAATTCGCAGCACTGCAATGGGGCGAGGCCGATGCGCCGCCGCTGCTGGCGTTGCACGGCTGGCTGGACAACGCCGCCAGCTTCGTGCGGCTGGCGCCGCTGCTCGCTGCGCGAAGGCGCGTGATCGCGCCGGACCTGCCCGGCCATGGTCATTCCGCGCATCTGCCGAAGGGTATCCATCGCTACAACAACCTGGACCAGGTCGATCACGTCCTCGACGTTGCCGATGCCTTGAAACTCGACCGCTTCGACCTTCTGGGCCACTCGCTGGGTGCTGGCATCGCGTCGTTGACCGCGGCGGCCGCGCCTGCACGCGTGGGCAAGCTGCTGTTGATCGAAGGCCTGGGTCCGCTCGCCGACGATGGCGCGCAGACGCTGGCGCGCTGGCGCGACGCGCACGCGCAACGGGAAACGCCACGGCGATCGCCACGCGTGTTCCATTCCGTCGACATCGCAGTCCGTGCCCGGGTCGCCGTCGGCGGCCTCGACACCGAAGAAGCCGGTCCGATCGTCGAGCGCAACCTGCGCGGCGTCGATGGCGGATTCACGTGGCGCAGCGATCCCCGGCTGCGGCTCACCACCCCGCTGCGCATCGAGGAAACGCAACTGCGGCGCCTGCTCGCCGGCATCGAAGCGCCCACGCTGCTGTTGCTGGCCCAGCCCGCGACGCCTTACCTGCCGACCGCATTGATGGAGGCGCGGGCCGCCTGCGTGGCCGCTGTCGGTGTCGAACATCTGCCCGGGCCGCATCACCTGCACATCCATCGTCCGCGCGAAGTGGCCAACGCGATGCTCGCCTTCCTGCAGCGAGCCCCAGCACGAGATTACTGACGCAGCTGCCGCTATGGCTGCGGGACAGGCGTGGCCTGCCCCAATTCCGACGTGCAGTTCGGGCAACGGGTCGCCGCCACCGGAATCGAGGTGCAGCAACGCGGACACGGCTTGCTGGTGGGCGACGCGGGCTGTCCGCCGCCGAACAGTTGCTCGATGTCGCGGATGTAGCGCACCAGCATGAACATCACGAAGCTGACGATCAGGAAGGTGATGATGTTGTTGATGAAGGCGCCGTAGTTGAGCGTGACGGCGCCGGCCTGTTGCGCCAGCGCTGGCGTGTGGTATGGCCCCGGCGTCTTGCCGGGCTTCAGCACCACGAACAGGTTGTCGAAATTGACGTCACCGATCGCGAGTCCGATCGGCGGCATGATGATGTCCGAGACGACGGAATGCACGATGGTGGTGAAGGCACCACCGACGGCGATGCCGACCGCCATGTCCAGGATGTTGCCGCGCATCATGAAGGCGCGGAGATCGGAGAAGAATTTGCTCATCGGGCCATGCTCCACGAGGTGGAACCATGAAAATGGGAAATCGCCCGATGAAGATCAAGCGGCGCCGCTGCCCGCGTCGAAGCCTCGAAGTCCGCCGTTCCGATCGCCGAACGGCGAGGCGACTAGCGCCCGTAGCGTCGGTTGCGGCGCGGGGAGGTGCGCACGGCGCGCAGGAAATCGATGCGACGGAACGCGGGCCACAGCACGTCGCAGAAGTAGAACTCGCTGTAAGCCGCCTGCCAGATCAGGAAGCCCGACAGCCGCTGCTCGCCGCTGGTGCGGATGATGAAATCCGGGTCCGGCACGCCGCCGGTGTAGAGGAAGCGTTCGATGTCGCCGGCCTTCAGGTCCGCCACCACCGACTCCAGCGAGCGGCCTTCGGCGGCCGCGGCGTTGAGCAGGCCCTTGACGGCGTCGGTGATTTCCTCGCGCCCGCTGTAGGCCAGCGCGATGGTCAGCAGCATGCCGTCGTGGCCGGCGGTGGACAGTTCCAGCGCTTCGCTGGCCGCCACCACGCGCTTGGGCAGACGGTCGCGCTGGCCGATGATCTTCACACGCACGCGCCCGGATTTCAGGCGCGGCTCTTCCAGCAATCGCGCGCTTTCACGCACGAACAAGTCCAGCAGGCATTCGACTTCGGCGGGCGAGCGGCCGAAGTTTTCGGTGCTGAACACGTACAGCGTCACGTGGCGCACGTCGAGCTCGAGGCACCACTCCAGCACTTCGCGCAGCTTGTTGACGCCGTACTGGTGCCCGATCGTGGCCTCGAGACCTATGCCGCGGGCGAAACGGCGATTGCCATCCAGGATCAGGCCGATGTGCGCCGGCACCTTCCCGGTCGCGACCTGGCGGGCCAGCGCCCGCTCGTACCAGCGGTAGAGCGGATACAGCAGCGGCTTGAAGATGCGCCAGGGGCGGCGGCGCAGGTCCGCATACGCGAGGCGCAGCCAGCCGGGAGCGGTCACCCGCGCGGTTTCCGTCGCGAGCGGCTCGGAAATGTTCGAATTCATGGCGGGGCATTGTATGCCCACGCGGCCGAACCGGGACATGACGCGGTGCGCGCTTTGTTGTCCGACGTGCATCGGTTCACGTTCCGCCACGCGGAAACCGCGTGGGAACGCCTCTTGATCGCGGGCGGATCAGGCCTCACACAAAGCCGGGAGGGAACCGCACGTCGCTTGGATGTGTGCGGGCCATTCAACCCGGCCAATCGATCCGGCCACCTGCGGAACTGAAGAATGCTCGGATTCGACTGGCTGCCCTGGCGGCGACCGCCGCCACCGATCGACGATGCGCTGTGGCGCGACGCGCTCGCGGCCTGCCCGCTGGCACAACGGTTGGCGCGCGACGAACGCCAACGCTTGCGGCTGCTCGCGGCGCGGTTCCTGCAGCGCAAGCGGTTCTATCCGGTCGACACGGAACTGGATCCGCTGCAACGACTGTTGATCGCGATGCAGGCGTGCGTGCCGATCCTGAATTCCGGATTCCGGATGCTGCGCGGCTGGCAGAGCGTGATCGTGTATCCGGGCGAATTCAAGGTGCGTCACCGCCACCACGACGCCAGTACCGGCGTGATCACCGAGCGTGACGAGATACGCAGCGGCGAATCGTGGCAGGCCGGACCGCTGGTGCTGTCGTGGGCCGCGGTGCAGCAGGACCTGCTGCAGCCGTGGGACGGATTCAACGTCGTCGTCCACGAAATCGCGCACAAGCTGGACATGCTGGACGGCCCTCCCGACGGCGTGCCGCCGCTGCCGCGCGCGATCGATTGGCGCGCCTGGATCGCCACGTTCCAGCGCGCCTACGACCGCCTTGCCGGTGACGTCCACCTTGGCCACGCCACCCTGATCGATCCCTATGCCGCGACCAATCCCGGCGAATACTTCGCGGTGGTGAGCGAACTGCACTTCTCGGACCCGCGCCGCCTCGAACACGCCGAGCCCGGGATCGCGGCGCTGCTGCGGGCCTATTACGGGCCGTCGCCGGCGCCGTGATGCGGCAGGCCCGGACGCGGAGTCACGCCGATCGCTTGCATCCAGTTTTCGGCCAGGTGCGGCCAATGCGTGATCGGATTTCCCGTTCGCCGCAAGCCGAACGCGTGCCCGCCGTGGGCGTACAGGTGCATTTCCGCGGGAACGCGGGCCTTCGCCAGCGCGGCGTAGTAAACCAGCGACTGGTTCACGCCATCGACATGGTCGTCTTCGGCCTGCACCAGGAAGGTCGGCGGCGTAGTGCGGGAAACCGCCACGTTGGGGTTCAGCTTGTCGTCGTCGGTCGCGAGATGCCCGGGATAGATGGCCATCGCGAAATCCGGCCGGGCACTTTCCTGGTCGGCGGCATCGACCGGCGCGTACAGACGCCGGTTGAATTGCGTGCTGGTTTCCGCCACCAGATAACCGCCTGCCGAAAACCCGATCACGCCGATCCTGTGCGGATCGATGTGCCAACGCGCAGCGTGAAAGCGCACCAGCCGCAGCGCCCGCTGGGCGTCTTCCAACGCAGGCACCGAGAGCGCGAAATCATCGGGACGACATTTGCAATGCCAGTCGTAGGGCACGCTCGGCACGCGGTACTTCAGCAACACGCAGGTGATGCCACGCGACGTCAGCCAGTCGCAGACCTCGGTGCCCTCGAGATCGATCGCCAGGATCTGGAACCCGCCACCGGGTAACACCACCACCGCGGCACCGGTGTTCTCTCCCTTCGGCGCGTACACCGTAATCGTGGGCCGCGACACATTGGTGATGGCTGTGACGGGCTTGCCGGCAAGCAGTTCCTTGGGATTTGAACTGACCCGCTCCGGCCCCGGCATCGGCTGCGCATCGGGTGGCGTATCCGGCCAGATCGGCAATTGCGCTTGTCCCGTGGCGGGCTGCCAGACCGCAGTTTTCGCCTGTGCGGCGCAGCACACCACGAGCAGGCACAAAAGCACCATCCAACACTTCATGCGACGATTTCCGTGTTTGCCGCGGATGCGGTACTCACGCCGCGCGCAGCCAGCGCGCCGCATCCAGCGCGTAGTAGGTCAGGATCGCATCCGCGCCGGCGCGCTTGATCGACAGCAGCGCTTCCATCGCGCACGCGCGCTCGTCAATCCAGCCATTGGCGCCGGCCGCTTTCAGCATCGCGTATTCACCCGACACCTGATAGACGAAGGTGGGCGCGCCGAAGCGGTCCTTCACGCGCCGCACGATGTCGAGGTAGGGCAGGCCGGGCTTCACCATCACCGCGTCCGCGCCCTCTTCCAGGTCGAGTTGCACCTCGCGCAGCGCCTCGTCGGAATTGCCGACGTCCATCTGGTAGGTGTGCTTGGAACCCTTGCCCAGCGAGGCCGCCGAACCGACCGCGTCGCGGAACGGGCCATAGAAACTCGATGCGTATTTGGCCGAGTACGCGAGGATGCGGGTGTGGATCAGCCCTGCGCTTTCCAGCGCCTGCCGGATCGCGCCGATGCGGCCGTCCATCATGTCGGACGGCGCCACGAAATCCGCGCCCGCGCGCGCCTGCGACAGTGCCTGCTGCACCAGCGCCGCGACGGTTTCGTCGTTGAGGATGTAGCCGGTATCGTCAATCAGGCCGTCCTGGCCGTGGGTGGTGAACGGGTCCAGCGCGTCGTCGCAGATCACCCCCAGCTCGGGAAAACGCGCCTTCAGCGCGCGCACCGCGCGCTGCACCAAACCATCGTCGTTGAAGGCTTCGCGGCCGTCCGCGGTTTTCATGTCGTCCTCGACGTGCGGAAACAGCGCCAGCGCGGGCACCCCCAGTTGCTGCGCCTGCTCGGCCATCTTCAGCAGCGCCTCGACCGACAGCCGCGCCACGCCCGGCATCGATGGCACGTCGTCGCGCACCTCGCCCCGGCCCTCCTGCACGAACACCGGCAGGATCAAATCCGAGGCGGTCAGCACGGTTTCGCGCATCAGCGCGCGCGAGAATGCGTCGCGGCGCATGCGGCGCATGCGGATGGCGGGGTAGCTCATGGGGATCATCCGGGGGTACGTCGAAGCCCGCATTTTAGCGGGCGGCCCCGGAGCATCGTCATCGCGGCGTCCCGCGGCAGGCACCGAGTGTTTCACGGCGTGACGCCGGTCTCGCCTAGGACCCCGGGTCTGGCATGAATCCTGCTGCCTCAAGTCAGTCGCCGAAAAGCCGATACAAATCCGTGAACTGCAGTCATGTACGGCTCAGGTGGTTGCAGTTAAATTAGGGTTAATGCACAATCCGCTCCATGCGATGTGCAGCGTTTCGAAGGCCAAAACTTCAAATCAATCGCAATCCACTGAAATTGCCATGATTTCATCACTGACCATTGTTCTGATCCTGATGCTGATTGCCGCGATGGCTGCCTTCAGCATCAAGCGCAGTCCGGAAGGTCAGGTGTACACGCTTCGGCGGCTGGGCAAGCCGGCCGGCATCCTGACGGCGGGCACCCACGTGGTGGTTCCGCTGGTTGAGCGCATCGCCCACAAGATCAGCATCACTGGTTACACCCTTGCGGTGGACGAGCGCGTGAAGCCGGAACACCCCGTCGCACGCACCTTGCGTGGCCGCATCTGGTGGCAGGTGCTGGACCCCGAACGCGCCGACACGGTGATCGACCGCGCCGACGAACTGATCCGGTTGCGCCTGCGCGACGCAGTGCAGGATACCGACGCCACCGATCCGGACCTGCGCTCGCGCAACCTGCGCATCAAACAGACCTTGAACGGCAGCCTGCGCGAACGCGGGGTGCTGGTGACGCGGGTCGAACTCGACCTCGCGGCCTGAAAGCCGGAGCAGCCAGGGAGAAACGGTGAGCCCGCCTCGAGCGGGCTCCTGTTTTTTGGGGAGCAGCGGTGACCATGGAACTCGCGCAAAAACTCGCCGATGGCCTTGCCACAATGCAGCTCGCGCTGCCGGAAGGCGCGCAAGAGCAACTGCTGGCCTACCTCGACCTGCTGGCGCACTGGAACCGCGCGTACAACCTCACGGCCGTGCGCGATCGCGGGGAAATGATTCCTCGGCACCTGCTGGATTCGCTGGCGGTCCTGCCGTTCGTGAAAGGCGAAACGCTGGCCGATATCGGCAGCGGCGCCGGCCTGCCGGGGATCCCGCTGGCAATCGCGCGGCCCGATCTCGCCGTGACCCTGGTCGAGAGCAACGGCAAGAAGGCGCGGTTCCTGCGCGAGGCCGTGCGCGCGCTGCCGCTTCCGAACGTCGCGGTGGAACAGGCGCGGGTGCAGGACGTGACCGGCAGCTTCGACACCGTCACCGCAAGGGCGTTCGCGACTCTTGCAGACATGCTGGCCTGGGGTGGGCACCTGCTTGCGGAGGAAGGACGCTGGCTGGCCCTGAAAGGACGCGCGGAGCAGGATGAAATCGCGGGCGTTCCCGATGGATTCCAGGTCGTCGCTGTCCACGCGCTGTCGATACCGGGCCTCGAAGGCGAACGCAGCGTGATCGAACTGGCGCGAAGCTGACCGAGGCCGCCCGTCCCGCGGTCGGCACAACCATTCTGGTAGGCTAGTCCGCTCCCCGTTCCCGTTTCATCCGTTGCGACCATGACGCGCATCATCGCCATCGCCAACCAGAAGGGCGGCGTCGGCAAGACCACCACCGCCGTGAACCTGGCCGCCGCGCTGGCGGAGACCAAGCGCCGCGTGTTGCTGGTCGATCTCGATCCGCAGGGCAACGCCACTTCATCGGCGGGCGTGGACAAGCGCGCCACCAAGCCCAACGGCTGCGAAGTGCTGCTGGAAGAAGCGCCGATCGAGCAGGCGATCATCACCACCGAGGCCGGCTTCGACCTGCTGCCCGGCAACCGCGACCTGACCGCGGCGGAACTGAAACTGACCGACGCGATCGCGCGCGAATCGCGGCTCAAGGAACAACTCGCGAAGCTGGGCGACCGCTACGCGATCATCCTGATCGACTGCCCGCCCTCGCTGCACCTGCTTACCCTGAACGCGCTGGCCGCCGCGCACAGCGTGCTGATCCCGGTGCAATGCGAATCGATGGCGCTGGAAGGCCTGACCGACCTGCTCGACACCGTGAAGGCCGTGCGCGCGCGTCTCAATCCGCAACTCGAAGTCGAAGGCCTGCTGCGCACCATGTTCGACGTGCGCACGGCGCTCGGCAATGACGTGTCGGCCGAACTCACCCGGCATTTCGGGGACAAGGTGCTGCATTCGGTGGTGCCGCGCAATGTGCGGCTGGCCGAAGCGCCCAGCCACGGCAAGCCGATCAACCTCTACGATCGCGAATCGCGTGGCGCGATCGCGTACCTCGGCCTCGCCGGCGAAATGATCCGACGCATCGGCCTCGGGCCCGCACGCGGCGGCGGCACGCCGCCCACCGAAGGTGCTCCCGCCAACACCGCCCCACCGCCCGCCGCGAACCCGCCGCGCGTTCCCATGATGAAGGTTTCCGCATGAGCGCCGCCAAACGCCGGGGGCTCGGCTCCCGCGATCTCGACGTCCTGCTGGGCAACGCAAACGACAACGCGGGGCCGGAAGCGGCCGGCGGCGAAACCCTGAGCAACCTGCCGGTCGCCTCGATCCGCGCCGGCCAGTACCAGCCGCGCCACCATTTCGACGAAGCCGCGCTGGACGAATTGGCCGCCTCGATCAAGGCGCAGGGCCTGATCCAGCCGATCGTGGTGCGCGACATCGGACGCGGCCAGTACGAACTGGTCGCCGGCGAGCGCCGCTGGCGCGCGGCGAAGAAGGCCGGGCTTGCCGAGATTCCGGCGGTGGTTCGCGACATTCCCGCGCAGTCGGTGCTGGCCGTCGCGCTGATCGAAAACATCCAGCGCCAGGAATTGACCGCGCTGGAGGAGGCGCACGCGCTGCGCCGCCTGATCGACGAGTTCAAGCTGAGCCAGCAGCAGGCCGCCGACGCCGTGGGCCGCTCGCGCGCCGCGGTCGCGAATCTTCTGCGCCTGCTGGAGTTGCCCGCGACGATCCGCGAACTGCTGGACGAAGGGCGCATCGAAATGGGCCACGCGCGCGCGCTGCTCACCCTGCCCGCTCCGCGCGCGATCGCGCTGGCCGAAAAGGCCGCCGACCAAGGCTGGTCGGTGCGCGAACTGGAACAGGCAGTGCGGCTGGCGCAATTGCCGAAATCGACCGGCAAGGCGAAATCGCGGGACGTCGATCCCGACATCGCCGCGCTGGAACGCGAGCTTTCCGAAAATCTCGGCACACGCGTCGAAATAGCGCATGGCCGCGGCGGACGGGGCAAGCTCACGATCCGCTACCACAGCGCGGACGAGCTGGAAGGCATCCTCGAAAAGCTGCGTTGAGTCTCGATGTGGCACGTCGCCACGTAAGCCGAGCGTCCGGCAGGCGGTCTACTCCGCGTGAACCTGAGGCAACGCCAATTCGATGCGCTGGTGCACGCCCACGCGGGCGATCTGTACCGCTTTGCGTACTGGCTGTGCGGCGATCCCTCGCGCGCCGAAGACCTGGTGCAGGAAACCATGCTGCGCGCCTGGCGGGCGCTCGATT
>JBQCCP010000052.1:0-14175 GCA_051962095.1 Rhodanobacteraceae bacterium | reverse complement strand
GTGCCGTGGGTGAAGGAATCGGGCACCACGGTGCCGCGCGCCTCGCGCTGCAGGGTGTCGTCGCCGATCTGCGACGCCGCGTTCAAGGCGCTGTCGATGTCGCCGGGTTGCAGCCATTGCAATTGCTGTTGCGAGCGATTGGCCCACACGCCGGCGAAACAGTCCGCCTGCAACTCCAGCCGCACCGACAATCCGTTCGCGCCCTGCATCGGCTGGCCGCGCTGCGCGAGCTGCTGTTCCATGTCCATGATGCCGAGCTGGTCCTGCACGTGGTGGCCGACCTCGTGCGCGATCACGTAGGCGCGCGCGAAATCGCTGTCGGAATGGAAACGCGTCGCCAGTTCCTGGAAGAAATCGAGGTCGAGGTACACACGCTTGTCACCCGGGCAATAGAACGGCCCGACCGCCGCCGAGGCGCCGCCGCACGCAGTGCTGACCCGGCCATGGAACAGGGTAAGTTTCGGATCGACGTACTGCTTGCCGGCCTGCTGGAAGTACGCCGTCCACACGTCTTCGGTGCTGCCTAGCACCTTGCCGACGAATTGCACCTGCGGATCGCTCATGTCGGCCCTGGTCGTTTGCGCCGGCGTGTTGGACGATCCCGCGCCGCCCTCGCCCGTCAACAATCCGAAGATGATCCCGCGCGTCGAAGGAAAAATCATCGCGATGATGATCGCGATGATGGTGCCGCCGACGCCGAGATGGATGCGCCCGAAGCCGCCGCCTCCGCCACCGGTGGCCTGTTCGACGTTGTCGCTGGAACGGCCTTTTTGCCAGAGCATCGCGCGTCTCCTTTCGCTGCCGCGAACCCGCGTCGCAACTGTGCGGCAACCGCCGATCACGTGCAAGTGCGGTGTCGCCGTTTCGCATTGCATGGCTGCGCGGGTTTCTGAACGATCCGCAACGCGGCCGGCCGGCAGTCAGCAGCGCCGGGTTAGGCTGTTCGCAACCAGGATGGAACCCCGGAGATGACACGCACCGGATGGATTCTCACATGGATCGTGGCGGCGATCGGCGCACTGCTGATCGCCCTGGTGTTGTTCATCGCGTTGTTCAACTGGAATCGCGCGCGACCGTGGCTGGGGCAGAAGCTCGGCAGCTCGATCGGCAGGCCGATGGCGATCAACGGCGACCTGACGGTCGCGTGGTTGCGCAATCCGGACGCGAGCGGCCTTTCACACTGGATTCCCTGGCCGCGCTTCTCCGCGCGCGACATCAGCATCGCCAATCCGGACTGGGCGAAGCAGCGCCGCTTCGCGACCCTGCAGGAAGTGCGCTTCAGCCTGTCGCCGCTCGCTCTGATCGGGCACACCATCGACATTCCTTCATTGAAGCTGATCGGTCCGTCCGTGGACATCGAGCGCGACAGGCAGGGCCGCGCCAACTGGCATTTCGATTTCGCCAAGGGCAGCGGCGGCAAGTGGAAGCTCGACATCGGCGAGGTCGCGCTGGGCGCGGGCAAGATCCGGATGGATGACGACATGCTCGACCTGCACATGGATTTCACCCTGCAGCCGCTGGGCAAACCGATTCCGTTTTCCGAAATCATGCCGCCGGCCGGCAGCGCACGCTCCAGCACACCGCCACCGCATTCCAACCAGAAGTATTACTTCGCGTGGAGCGCCAAGGGCACCTGGCGTGGCGCGGACGCGAGCGGCAGCGGCAAGCTCGGCAGCGTGCTCGCGATGTCCGATGCGTCGATGCCGTTTCCGTTGCAGGCCGATCTGCGCCTGCGCGACCTGCACATCGCGGTGGTCGGCACGCTCACCGATCCGGTGCATCTCGGCGCGCTGGACATGAACCTCAGGATGTCCGGCGAAAGCATGTCGCACCTGTACGCGCTGACCGGCGTCGCCTTGCCGCCGACCAAGCCATTCACCACGCACGGGCGGCTGTTCGCGAAGGTCCACCAGGGCTTGTTCGAATACGACCACTTCGATGGAACGGTCGGACACAGCGACTTGCACGGCAGCGCCACCTACACCACCGCGCCTGCGCGGCCGAAACTCACCGCGACGCTCACGTCGAATGTGCTGGACTTCGGCGACCTCTCGCCCTTGATCGGCGCCGACAGCAACGCCGCCAAGGCCAAACGCGGCGAATCGCAAAAGCAGCCCGCCGACAGGCTGCTGCCGGTGGAAAAGTTCGACACCACGCGCTGGCGCAAGATGGACGCCGACGTGCGCTTCACCGGCGAGCGCATCGTGCGCAAATCCAGCCTTCCGATCAGCGACCTGTCCGTACACCTCGTGATGGACGACGGCATGCTGACGCTGGATCCACTGGCGCTGTCCGCGGCCGGCGGCGACCTGAAGGCAAACATCGAGCTGGACGGCCGCAAGAACCCCATGCACGGCCAGGCGACGCTGTCGCTGCGTCACCTGAAACTCAGCAAGCTGTTCCCGACCGTGGACCTGATGCATACCAGCCTCGGCCAGATCAATGGCGATGCGAAGCTCGATGGCGACGGCAATTCCGTGGCGGCGCTGCTCGGCACGTCCGACGGCGAAGTGAAGATCCTGATCAACGATGGCGAAGTCAGCAAGCTGCTGCTGGAGGAAATCGGACTGAACGTCGGCAACATCATCATCACCAAGCTGGTGGGCGACAAGCCGGAGAAGCTCAACTGCGCGGCCGCAGATCTCGTCGCCAAACAGGGCGTGTGGCGTCCGCGGATCTTCGTGATCGACACCGAGCCGATGACGATCAACGTCGACGGCAGCATCAACCTCGCAAACGAGACGCTGGACCTGGTGATCCATCCGCACAGCAAGGGCATCCGCGTGTTGTCGCTGCGCTCGCCGTTGTACCTGCGCGGCACGCTGAAGCATCCGGACGCGGGGGTCGAGAAGGGACCGCTGCTGGCGCGCGGCGTCGGCGCGGCGGTGCTGGGCGCCGTCGCGGCGCCGGCAGCCGCACTGGCCGCGCTGATCGCGCCCAGCCACGACGAGGAAAACGCCTGCCGCGGCGTGATCGAGGCCATGCAAAAACCGGCCAAGGCGCCGGCGAAATAGCCGGCTCGCAGCTCGGGACCCGGGAAGCGCAATTCCACCAGACTCGTCCATGCAGGAACCGATTCCGGGTTCCGCGCCGTGCGCGGCCACGGAATGACAAAGTGTGGGGTGAGCCGGCGCCAATGCCGCAATGGATTCGCCTTCCGGGACCCGGAATCCGGAAGTCTTGCGGCGCGCGATTTGCGACTCAAGACTTGCCTGTTACCCACTAGACTTTCCGTCTTCCCGATTTTCCATTCCGGCTTCTTCCCCATGACCCCGCAGGCCAAGGCGCAATGGCAGCTCCATGTTTGCGTGGTGCTGTGGGGTTTCACCGCGATTCTCGGCAAGCTGATCACGCTGACCGCGCTGCAACTGGTGTGGTGGCGCATGCTGATCGTGGCGCTGGCGCTGCTGCTGGTGCCGAAGGTCTGGCGCGAACTGCGCGCGATGCCCGCGCGGCGGATCGCCGCCTACGCCGGTATCGGCGTGCTGGTGGCGCTGCACTGGCTGACGTTCTACTCGGCGGTGAAGCTCGCCAATGCGTCGGTGGCGGCCACTTGCATCGCGCTGGCGCCGGTGTTCCTCGCTGGCATCGAACCCGCCGTAGTGGGACGGAAGTTCGAGCCGCGCGAACTGCTGCTGGGTGCCGCGGTGGTGCCGGGCGTCGCGCTTGTGGTCGGCGGCGTGCCGTCGGACATGCGGGTCGGCATCGCGGTGGGCGTGGTATCGGCGGCACTGTGCGCGACCTTTGGCGCGTTCAACAAGCGCATGGCCGATCGCGCCAGTTCGCTCACCGTGACCTGCCTGGAACTCGGCGCGGGCACGCTGTTCCTGACGCTGGTGACGGCGTTCTGGCATGGCGAAGGCTCGTTCGTCCTGCCGAACCTGCACGATGCGCTGCTGCTGCTGGCGCTGGCGCTGGCCTGCACCCTGCTGCCGTTCGCGCTGGCGATGAAGGTGCTGCGCAAATTGTCCGCATACACGGTGCAACTCGCGACCAACCTGGAACCCGTGTACGCGATTGTGCTGGCCGTGATCCTGCTGGGCGAACAGCATCAACTGGACGCGTGGTTCTATCTCGGCGTCGCGGTCATCCTGGGCGCGGTGTTCGTGCACCCGCTGCTGGTGCGCCGTCCCATCGCCAAGCCGCCGGCGTCGGTGCTGGGCACGGCCGAATCGAAATCAATAGAGTAGGCGGATGTCCAGCGCCCTGCCCCGTGTCGAAAGCGCGCCGCGCGAACAAGGATTCCGCGCGATCGAAGTCCTGCGCGCGGACCATGCCGGCCGCGAACGCGTGCGCGACAAGGTCATCGCGGAAGCGCCGCTCGCGCTGGTCTACAACGGCGTGCCGTTCGCGGTGATGATGGCGACGCCGTGCAACCTTGAAGACTTCGCGCTCGGCTTCGCGCTTTCCGAAGGCATCGTCGCAAGCGCGGCCGAATTCGAGCTGGTCGACATGACAAGATCCACGCATGGCGTGAGCCTGCAGGCGCTGATCCCGGCCGCGCGTTTCGCGGCCCTGGAACGACGCAAGCGCAGCCTTTCCGGACGCAGCGGCTGCGGCCTGTGCGGCATCGAATCGCTGGAAGAAGCGGTGCGCCCGACGCCGCGCGTCGGGGACGGTCCGCGGCTGGACCGGGCCGTGATCGCCTCCGGTCTGCGCGAGCTCGCGCAGGCCCAGCCGCTCAACGCCGTCACCGGTGGCGCGCACGCCGCGGGCTTCATTGTCGAGGGCAAGCCGGCGATCGTCCGCGAGGACGTGGGCCGGCACAACGCGCTGGACAAGCTGATCGGCGCGCTGGCCCGCACGCCCGACGCGCCGCCCGTCGAGCGCGGGTTCCTCGCGATCACCTCGCGCGCGTCCTGGGAAATGGTGCACAAGGCCGCGCATGCGGGGATCGCGGTGATCGCGGCGATCTCGGCGCCGACCTCGCTGGCGATCGAGGCGGCCGACGCCGCAGGCATCACGCTGATCGCGTTCGCGCGCGACGAATCGATGAACCTCTATACCCACGCCGCGCGGATCGCCTGATCCGGCGCAGCGCGGGTCGCCGCCGTCGTCAGGTGCGCTCGGACTTTTTCGCGTGTTTCTCCGCGCGCTTCTCCTTCAGCGACTTCTGCGGCTTCTTCTTGGCTTCCTTCTTTTTCTCGAGACCTTTCATCTCAGGCTCCCATTGGCAGTGGACGGCGCGTACAAGATGCGTCAGCCGGCGAAACTTGGCAAGAGGGTCGCGGCCGCGGTACAGGTTCGGTGCCGAACTCGATAGACTCGGCCCATGGACCTGATCGTCCGCGTTCCGCAAGCACCGCTTGCCGCCTTCGTCGAGCAGATCTGGGATTGCGCGGGCGCGCCCCGGCCGCTCGCGTTCGAGCGCATCCTGCCGGTCCCGCGTGCGTCGCTGATCATCAACCTCGCGGAAGACGAAACCCGCGCGTGGCACGGCGACGGCTTCGATGTCGCCGCGATGCGCTGCGTGCGCTCGCCCGGCGCGGTGCTGGTCGGGCCGTACACCCGCAGCTTCGTGATCGACACCGCCGAACAGGTCGCGGTGATGGGCGTGTCGTTCCGCGCCGGCGGCGCGGCGCCGTTCCTGCGGGAAAAGATGGATGCGTTGCGCGACCGCGACACCGGCCTTGAAGACATCCTGGGCGAACCGGCACGCGGCCTGCGCGAGCGCCTGCTGGACGCGGCAGGCGCCGAAGTGCGGCTGGACGTGCTGGAACGCTGGTTGCTGCGCCGCGCCGAATCCGCGCGTGCGCACGTCGCGGTCACGCATGCACTCGGTTTGCTGGGTGCGGCGCCGCACGCGGCGCGGATGGACGATATCGCCCGCGCGGCCGGGCTGTCGCCGCGCCATTTCAGCAGCCTGTTCCGCGAACAGGTCGGGCTCGGGCCCAAGCGCTACGCGCGCGCCCTGCGCTTCTTCAACGTGGTGCGGGACGTGCACGCCTCGAGGCGCGTCGAATGGGCGGCCGTGGCCGCGGACTGCGGCTTCAGCGACCAGGCGCACCTGGTCCACGAATTCCGCGTGTTCTCCGGCATGACGCCCGGCGAATACCTCGCGCGCCGCGGGGTCTGGGCCAACCACGTGCCGGTGTAGCGAAACATGGCAAAGTTGTCCGCGCTCGACGTGCCCGCAGCCTTCCGTTCGCCGAAATCTACAATACGGGCGCGACGGTTCGCCGCACCATCCGGGGCACATCCACTGCAGGAGTCTTCGCATGTCATCGCACGCCAGGCAAACCGTCGTCACCGTGATTCCGTCCCTCCGCTACCGCAATGCGCCCGCCATGATCGACTGGCTGTGCAAGGCATTCGGTTTCGAAAAGCACGCCATCTACGCCGACGGTGACGTGGTGCACCACGCGCAACTGACCTTCGGCCACGGCATGATCATGCTCGGGTCGGTGGACAACGGCACCGCGTGGGGCCAGCGCATCGTGCAGCCGGACGAGATCGGCAGGCGCGAGACCCAGGCCTGCTACGTGGTCGTCGCCGATTGCGCCGCCCATTACGCGCAAGCCAAGGCCGCGGGCGCCGAGATCGTGGACGAACTGGAAACCAGGGACTACGGCGGCAGCGGCTACAGCGCGCGCGATCCGGAGGGCCACCTGTGGTCGTTCGGCGACTACGACCCGTGGGCGGAACAACCGACGTGAAGGCAACGGATGCGCCGATCGCGGATGAGCTGGCCGGTGCGCGCGAGGCGCGCATCAAGGCCGGCATCGGCGGCTGGAACTTCGCGCCTTGGCGCGACAATTTCTATCCGAAGGGATTGCCGCAGCGCCGCGAACTGGAATACGCCAGCCGCCACCTCGCCACGCTCGAAATCAACAGCACGTTCTACCGCGCACAGACGCCGAAGGTGTATGCGAAGTGGCGCGATGAAACGCCGCCCGGCTTCCTGTTTTCGTTGAAGGCGCCGCGGCAGGTGGCCGAGGTGCGCAAGCTCGCGGGCGCGGGCACCTTGGTCCGCGGTTTCGTGTTCGGCGGGCTCGCGGAATTCGGCGACAAGCTCGGTCCGATCGTGTGGCAGTTTCCGCCCTCGCGGAAGTTCGAGCGCGACGATTTTGCGGCCTTCCTCGAACTGCTGCCGCGCGAGTTGAACGGCCGCGCGTTGCGGCACGCGCTGGAAGTGCGGAGCGAAACCTTCCTGTGCGACGCATTCCTCGATCTCGCGCGTGCGCGCGGCACGGCGTGCGTGTTTACCGATTCGCGCGAATATCCGAACTTCGCCGACCTGACGAGCGACTTCGTGTATGCGCGCCTGATGCGCAGCCGCGAATCCGAGCGCGACGGCTATCCCGCGAAGGAACTGGACGCTTGGGCGCAGCGCGCGCAGGCATGGCGCGAGGGCGGCGAGCCCGGAGACCTGCCGCGCGTTTCGCGTGATGCAAAGCCGGCGGCTGCGCCGAAACGCGACGTCTTCATCTACTTCATCAGCGCGGCCAAGGCGCGCAATCCCGCCGCGGCAATGGCGCTGCAGGGGCGCGTCGCTTGAAACGTCTGGCCGCGGCATTCCTGGCGACCATGTTGCTGGCCGGCTGCGCCACGGCGCCGCCATCGAAGCCGGCACCGCAAACCGTTCCGAACCGGCACCCCTCCTCGCCGGTGCCAAACGCCGCTTCGCCGCGGCAAACGCCGTCCACGCTGGCGGACGGCATCGACGCGTACATCGCGCAGCCGCGCTTCGCGCACGCGCAGTGGGGCATCGACGTGGTGTCGCTCGCCACAGGCGCCACGCTCTATCGCCGCAACGCGGACAGCCTGTTCCTGCCCGCGTCCAACGCCAAGCTCTACACCGCCGCGCTGGCGCTGCAGACGCTGGGTCCGGACGCGCGTTTTTCGACCACCATGTATGCGACGGCCGCACCGCGCGCGGACGGCACGCTTGCGGGTGACCTGATCCTTTACGGCGGCGGTGATCCGTCGCTGGGCGATCGCGACGTTTCGCCCGACTGGGCCGATCGCCTCGCCGCGGCGCTGGCGGATCGCGGCGTCCGTCGCGTGCGCGGCAACCTGGTCGCGGACGACACGTATTTCGCCGGGCTGCCGTTCGGCGACGGCTGGGAAGCGCTGGACCTGCAGACCGGCTACGGCGCGGAAGCGGGCGCGCTGGGCGTGCGGGACAACATCGTGTACGTAAAGGTCGCGCGCGACGGCACGCGTTGCTGCACGGTGTCCGTCGACCCGTCGCAGTCCGGGCTGCGCATTACCAACCTGACCGGCGGCACGGCCGCGCTGAACCTGTACCGGCCGCCGGGTTCCGACGTGCTGTACGCGAGCGGCAGCCTGCGCCCGGGCACGCCGCGCGCCACCTTCACGCTTTCGGCACCCGACGGCGCGCGGTTCGCAGCCAACCAGTTGCGCGACGCACTGGCGGCGCGCGGCATCACGCTGGACGGAAGCGTGCGCGTGCTGCGATGGCCGCAAACGGACGCGGCATTCGCGGGCAATCCGGTCGAGATCGCCAGCATAGCCTCGCCGCCGCTGTCGCAACTGCTGGTGCACATGCTGAAGCATTCCGACAATCGTTACGCACAGATGCTGCTGCAGCAGGTCGGCGTCGCGACGGCGCGCACCGGCGTGTGCGCGGATCGCGCGGGCCCGCCGGACACCAGCGCGGATTGGGGCCTGTGCGCGATGCGCGCATTCCTCGACCGGGTCGGCATCGAAAACGGCGGGGCGATGTTCACGGACGGCGCCGGCCTGTCGCGGCAGGATCTGGTCACGCCCGCCGCAACCGTGAAACTGCTGGCGTGGATTGCGAGACAAACGTTCGCGAACGTGCTGCGCGATGCCCTGCCGGTGGCCGGCATCGACGGCACGCTGAAGTACCGGATGCGCGGCGGCGCCGCGACCGACAACCTGCAGGCCAAGACCGGCACGCTGACGCATGTCTACACCTTGTCGGGTTACGTCACCGACGCGGCCGGCGAACGGCTGGCGTTCTCGTTGCTGCTGAACCGCTACCGTCGTCCGACCGATGCCTTCGGCCGCAACGTCCCGCCGTCGCCGCAGTCCGATCTCGACGCGATCGCCGCGATGCTGGCGGGGAACGGAGCGAACTAGGATCATCCGCGCCATGCAAAGAGGCTGGAAAACCTTGCTGCCGCTCGCGATCCTTCTCGCGGTGGTCGCGTATCTGTACGTGCAGCAGCGCGCCGCGTTCCGGGCGCCTGCACCCTCACCGACCGTCACGGTCGCACCCGACGGCGGCGCATCCGGCGACGAGGCGGCGAAGCCATCCTCCGCGGCGCTGCCCGCCTTCCTGCCCCCCGAGGCGCACGAGACGCTGGCGCTGATCGCGCGCGGCGGCCGGTTTCCGCACCGGCAGGACGGCGAAGTGTTCGGCAACTACGAGCACCTGCTTCCGGACGAGCCGCGCGGCTACTACCGCGAGTACACCGTGGCAACGCCGGGCGCGCGCGACCGCGGCGCACGCCGCATCATCACCGGCGGCAATCCGCCGGTCGTGTACTACTACACCGATGACCACTACCGCAGCTTCCGCGCCTTCACGGTGCCGCGATGAGCGATTGTCTCCCTCTCCCGCTCGCGGGAGAGGCGGCCGACGGCCGAGCGCGTAGCGCTGGGTGAGGAGAATTGCGTAGTGAGGGGCAATGTGTGAATCGAAATATCGACCTGCATGACACTGCGCAAAGTGCCGCATATTTCGTCGGCGAAACCGATCTCGACGGGCTCGATGCCGCCGCGCACGCGGAAGGCCATCTGGTGCGGCGGATCAGCCTCGCGGGTTGCCGCGCCAAGGACGACTTGTTGCAGCGGATCGCCAAGGCGCTCGAGTTTCCGAAGACATTCGGCGCGAACTGGGACGCGCTGGCCGATTGCCTCGATGATCTCGGCTGGCTGCCGCAGGCGGGCGGCTATGTCTGGTTGTTCGGCCATGCCGGCGATCTGCGCGATGCCTCGGAAGGCGATTTCGACATGCTGTGCGACGTGCTCGACGACGCCTGCAAGCGCTGGCGGGATCACGGTACGCCGTGCTTCGCGTTGCTTGCGCTGCCGGATGACGCATTCCGCACGACCGGCTGACGGCGGCGCTTTCGCCACGTGGGAAGAGCCGTAGTGACGGCGCACCGCGATGAAGTATGCTCCGCCGGAATCCGTCCCGACCGAGCGCGCCATGAATGCCATCGCCCTGTTCCATCGCCCCGGATCCGGCTTCACCAGGCATCTCGCATTGGCGACGGCGCTTATCGCGCTCCCGTGGCAAGTGGCCATGTCGGCAGCCGATTCGCCCCAGCAACAGGTGTTCGCCGCGGAACGCGCATTCGCCAAGTCGATGGCCGACCGCGACGCGTCGGCCTTCGCGCGCCATGTTTCCGACGAAGCCGTTTTCTTCAACGGCCCGGGCGTGCTCCACGGCAAGCAGGAAGTGCTCGCGGCTTGGTCGCAATTCTTCAAAGGCAAGACCGCGCCGTTCTCGTGGGAACCGGATCGCGTGGAAGTGCTGCAATCCGGCACGCTGGCGCTCAGCACCGGGCTGGTGCGCGATCCGAACGGCAAGGTCATCAGCCGCTTCAATTCGATCTGGCGCCGCGAAGCACCCGGCGTGTGGCGCGTGGTGTTCGACAAGGGCAGCCCTGTCGAACCGGGCGACAAACAATAGGGGCAGCGCCTTGGAAATTTCGGCTCAGGTACGGAACGGCCCGAACGGACACCGGGTGGACGTATGCACGTCCGGCGTCGCGCAATCGCTGGCCGTCGCCAGCAAGGCTTCGGGACGCGGATCGGCCATCAATGGCGGCGAGCTGCTCATGGCGGCCCTGGCAACTTGTTACTGCAACGACCTTTACCGGGAGGCGGAACGCCTGGGCATCGAAATCGCGGGTTGCGAGGTCATCGCCACCGCGCGCTTCGACGGTGTCGGGCTGGCTGCCGAGTCCGTCACCTATGCGGCGAGAGTCGAATCACCGGCGTCTCCGGAACAATTGGAACACCTGCTGTCCGAAACCGATCGCCTGGCCGAAATCCACAATACGCTCAGGACCGGCTGCCCGGTTCAGCGGGTCGCATGGCAGAAGCCCGCGCCTGACGATTCGCCGCGCTGATGCGGTGAGTAGGACGAGTGCGCAAGAAATCAACCCAGATAGCACGGACCCGTTTCGCGCACTTCCATGGTCGCCCATTCGGCCGCGGGGCACAGGGCCGCTAGTTCAACGGCTTCCTCGCGCGTGGCGCAGTCGACCAGGAAGAAGCCGCCGATCATTTCGCGCGCTTCGGCGAACGGACCGTCGCGCAGGCTGCGCTTGCCGCCGCGGATCTGCAGGCGCTGGCCTTCGGAGTCGTTGCGCAACGATGAATATGTGCGCAGCACGCCGCGTGATTTGAGATCTTCGGCGTAATCCAGCATGCGCTGGTAAAGCGCCTTGCCCTCTTCCTCGGTGCGCTCGGCGCGCTGGCCGCGGGGTTCGGCGACGAACAGCATGTAGGCCATGTCTCTCTCCGGTTCAGGGGACCTTAGATTTTGCTCGTCATTCCTTACGCGGCGCAGCCGCGATCCGGAATCCATTTTGCTTTCGCGCAGCGTATGAAAATCAAAATGGATTGACTCGCGCCATCCATGGCGCTCGCGCTACGCGCCGCCTGTAGCGTTCGCGTTTGCAATCCTGCAAACGCAGTCGGGTTCCGCCCAAACAGCGCGGGCGGCCCCGGAATGACGACAAGAATAAGTCGGGCCACTACGCATCTCCACACGCCTCGGCGCGCCGGCGCAGCAATTCCGATTCGCGTGCATTGCCGGTGAGCGATGCGGCGCGTTCGAATTCGGCGCGCGCCTCATCCATGCGGCCGAGCTTGAACAGCAGGTCGCCGCGCACGCTGGGCAGCAGATGGTAGTCGCGCAAGGCGCGTTCCTTCTGCAGCGCGTCGACCAGCTGCAATCCGGCTTGCGGGCCTTCGGCCATCGACACCGCGACGGCGCGATTCAATTCGACCACGGGCGATGGCGCGACTTCCGCGAGGCGCTCGTACAGCGATGCGATCCGTGACCAGTCGGTGTCATTCGCGCGCAGCGCGCGCGCATGGCAGGCGGCGATCGCGGCCTGCAGCGCATAGTTTCCGTCGGTGCCATCGAGCTGTTCCGCGCGTTCCAGCGATGCCAGCCCGCGGCGGATCAGCAGGCGATCCCAGCGCGCGCGATCCTGGTCCAGCAAAAGAATGGGCGTGCCGTCGGCGGCGACGCGCGCGTGCAGGCGCGACGCCTGGATTTCCATCAACGCGACCAGCCCGTGCACTTCCGGCTCGCGCGGCGCCAAACCCGCCAGCACGCGGCCCAGCCGCAAGGCTTCCTCGCACAACGCCGGCCGCGCCCAGTCATCGCCCGCGGTGGCGGTGTAGCCCTCGTTGAAGACCAGGTAGACCACTTCCAGCACCGCGGCCAGCCGCGGCGCAAGTTCCTCGCCGCGCGGCACCTCGAACGGCACCTGCTTTTCCGCGAGCGTGCGTTTGGCGCGCACGATGCGCTGCGCGACGGTGGGCTCTGGCACCAGGAACGCGCGCGCGATTTCCGGCGTGGTCAGGCCGCCCAGCATGCGCAGCGTCAGCGCGACCTGCATGTCGCGCGTCAGCACCGGATGGCAGGCGGTGAAGATCAGCCGCAGCAGATCGTCGCCGATGTCGTCATCCAGCGCGTCCGCATGATCCGGCGCGTGGGCCATGGCTTCGGTCTCGAGCTCGTACTCGATCGCGGCGTGCTTGTCGTCGCGCATCCTGTTGTGGCGGATCAGATCGATCGCGCGGCGTTTGGCGGTGGTCATCAGCCACGCGCCGGGATTGTCGGGCACGCCATCCTGCGGCCAGCGTTCCAGCGCGACAACCAGCGCTTCCTGCGCCAGATCCTCGGCCTGGCCGACGTCGTGCAGCATGCGCGCCAGGCCCGCGATCAGGCGCGGCGCCTCGATCTTCCAGACCGTTTCGATGGTGCGATGGGTGTCGGCCGTCGTCATGACGGCCGATCACACCACCGGCCCGCGATTCGCGCAAGCGGGACGGGCTAGGGAACGGTTTCACCGCCGCGCGCCCCACGGCGCCAACGCGCGCAGGCGAGGCTCGCGCAGGTACAGGCCGCCCCATGCCCGCACGCCGAGGTATGCGCCGAACATGAAATGCGTGAACAGCGGATTGACGATGCGAAGGTGACTGGCCATCGCGCCGCCCAGCAAACCGGTGAGCAGGATCGCGCCCAGCACCGCGGTGTGCGGGTGCGCATACAGCAGCGCGCAGGTGAGCTTGAGTACGCCCAGCCCGCGCGCCAGCACCACGGCGCCCGGATAGCCGAGGTCCACCATCGTCTGCGTCACCACCGGCAGCGCGAGCAGCTTGATCGCGGCGTCGAACAGCAGGAACGCAATCACCAGCGCGGACAGGAAGCGGCCGATCCAGACCGCCGGCCGGTTCATCGCTGCGCCACCTGCTCGCGCAGTCGCGCTTCGCGCTCGCGGATTTCCGGCGTGGCAGCGTCGCCGAAATCGCAGGTTTCGAATACCGGGCGCAGTTCGATCTCCATGCCGCCGTCGAACAACGGCGCGCGCTTGATCCATTCGATGGCTTCCTCCATCGAGCGCACCTGCCACAGCCAGAAACCGGCGATCAGTTCCTTGGTTTCGGCGAACGGGCCGTCGATCACGGTGCGCTGCTTGCCCTCGAAACGGACCCGCACGCCTTTCGAGCTGGGGTGCAGGCCGTCGGCCGCCAGCAGCACGCCGGCCTGGACCAGTTGCTCGTTGAACTTGCCCATCTCTTCCAGGTCCTTGGCGCTCGGCAAGCCGCCGGCTTCCGATTCCTCGCTCGCCTTCACCATCACCATCACGCGCATGTCGGTTCTCCAGTTGTCCGGCAGGGGGCCGGGTTCATGTTGGCGACGAACGACGCCGGCCCGATTCGACAATTCGCACTTTTCATTGACCGGCATCAGGGCGTCCATGACACGGCGGGTCCAGCATGCGAGGATTGCCGAGCACTCCAGACGCCATGGCCACCACGCAAATCAACGTGAATCCGCCCGCCCCGCCGTTGCATCCGTTCCGGCCGCTGTTCTTCTGTGCCGCGCTTGCCGCGAGCCTGGGGATGCTGGCGTGGGGCGCGTTCCTGCATTACGGCTGGTTGCCGTCCGCCGCGTTGCAGAACCCGTTCTACTGGCATGCGCACGTGATG
>JBQCCP010000051.1:0-11446 GCA_051962095.1 Rhodanobacteraceae bacterium | reverse complement strand
AAGAACTTGTACGACACGCCGACTTCGTAGCGGCGCCCGTACTCCTCCCATGTCAGCACATGGCGCGGATAGTTGTTCTGGTAGGTGATGAACTTCTGGTTGGTGAGGTTCGAGCCCTGCAGCAGGAACGTCAGGCCCTTCAGGCGACCTTCCGGAATCGTGTAGCTGACCTGCGCGTCGTAGATGCTGCCGCCCTTGATGGTCTGCAGGATGCGCGTGGCACTGATGCCCTGCACTTCGCCGAGGAAGCTGGTGCGGTAGCTGTCGCTGACGCGCGCCTCGAAGCCGCCCTGCTGGTAATAGATCGTGCCGTTGGCCACCCACTTCGAGAGGCCCGGAACCGTGATCGCCTGCGGATTGCCCGCATACACCACCGAGCTCTTGGTGTAGTCGCCCGTCAGGATGAAGCCGAAACCTTCCAGTACCGGCACCGACGTGAACGCCTTGAACGGCAGGTTGATCGTGCCCTGCAGTCCCTTCACATTGCCCCGGCCGTCATTGGTCGGACCCGACACGATGCCGTAGGTGGTGCCGAGTTGCTGCTTCTGCGTCGGCGACAGGAAGGCATCCACGAACGGCGAGAAGTCGTGCAGGAAGGCCGCGCTCGGATTGATGAAATCCGTCAGCTTCAGGTAGTACGTGGATACCGCCATGTAGCCCAGGTTCTGCGCGAAGTAATGTTCGAGGCTGAGGTTGAAGTTGTCGGCCATCGTGGGCAGCAGCTCGGGGTTGCCGCCGTTCGCGCTGAAGTACGAGGTGTTCGGGTCGGTCGAGGTCAGGTGCGTGATGTTGCCGCCGATCGCGAGGCTGGCGCTCATCTGGTCCATGCGCGGACGCGCCAGCACGCGCGCCGCGCCGACCCGCAGGTCGGTGCTGTCGGTGAAGCTGAAGACCAGGTTGGCGCTGGGCAGCCAGCGGGTGTATTTGGTGCCGCCCGAAACCGGCACCAGCGTCACCATCGAGGAGCCGGTGTTGCTGGTGCCCGCCGCGACGCGCTGGCCGTCCGACGTCTCGTTGGTATGCGCCACCTGGATGCCGATGTTGCCACGCACCGGCACGTTGCCGAGCGAGGTGTCGAGGTTGAACTGCACGAACGGCGTGGTGTCGAGCTCACGCACCTTCCAGTTCGGCGGCACGCCGATCGACGACAGCGCGGTCGGGAACAGGGCGTAGGTGCCGTTGGAGAGGAAATCCAGCGGGTTGTAGATCACCTGCGAACCGATGCCCATCCACCCCAGCGGATCGCCGATCCCGAAGCTCGGGATCGCGGCGGTCTGGGCGCCGTTCGGCAGCACGACGAAATCCTGGTCGATGTTGTAGGTCTTGTTGCGGGTGGCGCGATCGACGCCGAACTTCACGCTCGAGAATGGACCGCTGAGGAAATCATGCTGCACGCTCAGGCGCAGCCGCGCGAGGTAGTCGTTGGTGTGCGGCGCGTTGATGAAGCCCGCCTGCACCACCGGCGGATTGTTGCCGCTGCCCCAACCCTGCGGATCGGTCAAGAACAGGCCCTTGGTGTAGTCCTGCGCCGTGTGGACATACAGCAGGCCGTTGGAGAGTTCCGAAAAATCGATTGTGTCGAGCGGACCGGTCTTGTTGTAGCCGGTGCCGGTATAGCTTTCCAGCAGGATGTCGCTGCGGTCCGCGCGCGAGTAGCTCGCATCGACTTCCGCCGACCAGTCCTCGTTGAAGCGGATCTTGTTGTTCCAGCCGATGTTCCAGACCTTGGCGCGGGTCTTGTTGTAGTCGTTCCGGACCACCGCGGCCACGCCGTCGTAGACACCACTCTGGTCGAAACCGTTCTGCGGATTGGCGGATGCCAGCGTGGCGCCGCCCCACAGCAGCGGCAGTTCCATGCCCTTGGCCTGCTGGGTTTCGCGGAAGTTGTCCCAGGTGAGGTCGAGCGTGCTGGTGAAATGTTCGTTCGGCTTGTACTGCAGCGTCGTGAGCAGGCCGAGGCGTTTCAACTGATCCGAGATGCCGTAGTTCTTGGAACCGCCCACCACCAGGTTGCCGTTCGCATCGGTCGGATAGCCCCACGGCGCCTGGTGCTCGATCTGCGCGGGATTGGATTCGAGATCGACGCCAAGCGTGACGCCGAAGGTGTGATCGGCGAACTGGTTGACGTACACGCCGTTCACCGAATAACCGTGGTCGCTGACGCCCGGGCCGGGCGACAACGTGGAAAGGCTGTCCCACACGTAGTGCGCGTTGACCGCGGCCACCGGGCCGGGCTGTTCCAGCGGGCGGATCGTGCGCATGTCCACGGTGCCCGACAGGCCCTGCCCGATCAGGCTGGCGCTGGGCGACATGTACACGACCACGCTGTTGAACCAGCTCGACGGGTATTGGTCGTACTGCACGTCGCGGTTGTTGGACGTGCTGACCTGCTCGCGGCCGTTCACCAGCGCGGTCGAGAAGTCCGGGCCGAGGCCGTGGATAGTGAGCACCTGCGGACGGCCGCTCAGGGTCTGCACCGCGAGGCCGGGCAGCCGTCCCAGGGTGTCGGCGATGCTGGTGCCGGGCAGCTTGCCGATCTGTTCGGCCGAAACCGCCTCGACGATCTCGTCGGAATTGCGCTTGATCGCGGTGGCGTTCTGCAGGCTTCCGGCGTAGCCGTGCACGTTGATGGCCTGCAACTGCGCCGGCTGTTTCTTCTCTTTCTTTTTCTTGTTGGCGTCCGCTGAATCGGCGGCCGTATCCTGGTCGGCTGCCGGTTGCGTTTGCGGCTGCGAGTTGTCCTGCGCACCGCCGGCGGGCGCGGTGGCGGCGAAGGCGATGTTGGCGCAGGTGGCGAATCCGATGCCCGCGGAGATCAGCGCCAGCGTCAGCATGTTGCGTTTCAGTTGCATGGTTTCATCCCCAGTGGTGATCGTCGTTGTCGTGCCGCGGGCTGCGCCGCGCGTGCGGACTCGCGCACGGGGCGCGGGGTCGTTTTGCATGGTAGGGGCAGGGTTTCGCGGCGCGCGCGCGGTGTATACGTATTCATGTCCCGCGCGGTGCGTCTTTGTTGCATCGCAAAAGCGGGCGATCACGGCTCGCGCGCAGCACGGCGGCACCGCGCGGATGCGTGAGTTTGCATGCTTTGGCACATGCATTCGCGCACGCCGTCGCCAGGCGCGCGGCGCCCCCATGACGCACGTGCAGCATCCATGAATACGTATGCACGGGCGGGCGGGGGGCCGCATCCCCGCGGTTAAGCTGGGCGCCGTTTTCAGCCACGTGCCGTTTCGCGCGTGCGCGAAGGGATCCGGGGCTTGACCATGTTCGATGCTCGTTGGTGGCGCGGCGCCGTCATCTACCAGATTTATCCGCGCAGCTTTCTCGACACCGACGGCGACGGCGTGGGCGACCTGCCCGGCATCATCGAGCGGCTGGACTACGTGGCCTCGCTGGGCGTGGATGCGGTGTGGATCGCGCCGTTCTTCAAATCGCCGATGGCCGACTTCGGTTACGACATCGCGGACTACCGCGCGGTCGATCCGCTGTTCGGCACGCTCGACGACTTCGACCGGCTGCTCGAGAAGGCGCACCGGCTGGGCCTGAAGGTGATGATCGACCAGGTCCTGAGCCACACCTCGATCGAGCATCCGTGGTTCCGCGAGAGCCGGCAGAACCGCACCAACCCGAGAGCCGACTGGTACGTGTGGGCCGACCCGCGCGAGGACGGCACCGCGCCGAACAACTGGCTTTCGATCTTCGGCGGTCCCGCGTGGCAATGGGAACCGCGCCGCCAGCAGTACTACCTGCACAATTTCCTGACCGAACAGCCGGACCTCGATTTCCACAATCCCGAGGTGCGCGCAGCGGTGCTGGACAACCTGCGCTTCTGGCTGGAACGCGGCGTGGATGGCTTCCGGCTGGACTCGATCAACTTCTGCTTCCACGACGCGCAACTGCGCGACAACCCGCCCAAGCCCAAGGATCGGCGCGCGGGGCGCGGGTTCAGCGCCGACAATCCGTACGCCTACCAATACCACTACTTCAACAACACGCGACCGGAAAACCTCGCTTTCCTGGGCGAACTGCGGGCACTGCTCGACCGCTATCCGGGCGCGACCACGCTGGGCGAAATCGCGTCCGAGGATTCGCTGGCGACGATGGCCGAGTACACCACCGGCCATCGTCTGCACATGGGTTACAGTTTCGAGCTGCTCACCGACGACTTCGGCGCCGCCTACATCCGCGACACCGTGCGCGCGCAGGAAGCGAAGATGGCCGACGGCTGGCCATGCTGGGCGATTTCCAACCACGACGTCGAACGCGTGCTGTCGCGTTGGGGCAATGGCCACGCCTCGGCCTCGCTGGCCAACCTGCTGACCGCGATGGCGTGTTCGCTGCGTGGCTCGGTGTGCGTCTACCAGGGCGAGGAACTCGGGCTGACCGAAGCCGAGGTGCCGTTCGAGGCCTTGCGCGATCCGTACGGCATCGCGTTCTGGCCGCAGTTCAAGGGACGGGACGGCTGCCGCACGCCCATGCCGTGGACCGCCGACGCGCACGGCGGCTTCACCCGCGGCGCGCCATGGCTGCCGGTGCCCGAGGAACACCTTGCGCTGGCGGTGACGCGGCAGGAATCCGACCCGGCTTCGACACTCAACGGTTTCCGCGCCTTCATGCACTGGCGGCGCGCCCACCCGGCGCTCCGCAGCGGCACGATCCGGTTCCTGGAGACGCCCGAACCGGTGCTGGCGTTCATCCGCGAAGCGGCCGGCGAAACCCTGCTGGTGGCGTTCAACCTGTCCGACGCCGACACCGGAGTGATGCTGCCTTCGATCCGCGGCGCGCAGCCCCTGCACGGGCATGGCTTGCACGAAGGCACGCTGCGCGGCGAGCATGTGCACCTGCCGGCCTACGGCGCGCTGTTCGCGTCGCTGGCCCAAGGGGAAAACGCCGACCACGCGGGAGTCGCACCATGAATTCGTCCGCTGCCAGCTTCAACGAGCCATCCGGGCGCGCCAACCTGCGCGTGGTGATGATCGCCGCCGCCGCTGCACTGGGCGGTTTCCTGTTCGGATTCGATACCGCCGTGATCAACGGCGCAGTCGACGCACTGCGTGGCGCGTTCGGCCTCAGCGCGACGCTGACCGGCTTCGCGGTATCCATCGCGTTGCTCGGGTCGGCCGCGGGCGCGTGGTATGCGGGGCGGCTGGCGGATCGCTACGGACGCGTGCGCACGATGCAGGTCGCGGCGATCCTGCTGGCGGCGGGCGCGATCGGCGCCGGTCTTTCGGGTTCGGTGGCGTGGCTGATGGTCTGGCGCGTGGTGGCCGGCATCGGCGTGGGCGTCGCGTCCGTGGTGGCGCCGGCGTACATCGCTGAAATATCGCCGGCCTCGATCCGCGGACGGCTCGGCTCGATGCAGCAACTGGCGATCGTGCTCGGCATTTTCGTGGCGCTGCTTAGCGATGCGGCGCTCGCCGATTCGGCGGGCGGCGCCGCCAAGGCATTCTGGTTCGGACTCGGCGCCTGGCGCTGGATGTTCATCGTGGGCGTGATCCCCGCGCTGATCTATGGCGTGCTGGCGTTCAGCGTCCCCGAGTCGCCGCGGCACCTGGTCGCGGGCGGCCGCAACGAGGAGGCATTGAACGTGCTCAAACGCGTGCTGGCGCTCGGTTCCGACGCCGCGCTCCGGAAAAAGCTGGAGGACATCCGGATCAGCCTCGAACGCGAGCACAAGCCGCGCTGGGGCGACCTAGTGGGCGGCGGCGCGGGATTCCTGCCGATCGTGTGGATCGGCATCGTGCTGTCGGTGTTCCAGCAGTTCGTCGGCATCAACGTGATCTTCTATTACTCCACGACCTTGTGGAATTCGGTCGGCTTCAGCGAATCCAATTCGTTCATGCTCACGGTCATCACCTCGATCGTGAACGTGCTGGTGACCCTGGTCGCGATCGGACTGATCGACCGGATCGGACGCAAGGCGCTGCTGGTGATCGGCTCGGCGGGGATGCTGGTGACGCTGGCGGTGATGGCGGCGTGCTTCGCGCAGGCGACCGGCACCGGCACGGCGCTCAGCTTGCCCGGAGCCTGGGGACCGGTCGCGCTGGTCGCGGCGAACCTCTACGTGATCTTCTTCGGCGTGAGCTGGGGTCCGGTGGTGTGGGTGCTGCTGGGCGAGATGTTCCCCAACCGCATCCGCGCGATGGCGCTGGCGGTGGCGGCCGCCGCGCAGTGGCTCGCCAATTTCGCGATCACCAGCAGCTTCCCGCCGATGGCCCAGTTCAGCCTGCCCTTCTCGTACGGGCTGTACGCGTTCTTTGCGCTGCTCTCGCTGCTGTTCGTCCTGAAGTTCGTGCGCGAAACCCGCGGCGTCGAGCTCGAGGACATGCCGGGTTAGGGCCCATGGCCGCGGACCCCGCTCGGCAACCTCGCGCGAATTTGGCTAGCATCGGAGCCCGCAGTCCGGCGATCGCGGGCTGCGAAGGCCATCACCGCGTGCACAACAAGAAGCGCATCACGTCGTTCGACATTGCCGAAAAGGCCGGGGTTTCCCAGGCCACGGTGTCGCGTGCGCTGCGCGGCGACCCGTCGGTGAGCGAGGAAACCCGCCGGCGCGTGGAGGCGGCCGCGGCCACGCTCAACTACACCGTCGACAAGAACGCATCCAACCTGCGCAGCAAGCTGGCCGGCACGATCGCGCTGCTGTTCTTCGAGGACCCCACGCCGGACGACTCGCACATCAATCCGTTCTTCCTGTCGATGCTGGGTTCGATCACGCGCGCCTGCGCGCGGCACGGCTACGACCTGCTGATTTCGTTTCAGGAACTGGCGCGCGACTGGCACGCCGATTTCGCCGAGAGCAAGAAGGCCGACGGGATCATCCTGCTGGGTTACGGCGACTACCTGACCCACACCAGCCGACTGGAAAAGCTGCGCGCGCGCGGCACCCGGATCGTGAGCTGGGGCGCGGTGATGCCCGACCAGCCGTGCGTCACGATCGGCTGCGACAATTTCAGCGGCGGGCGCAGTGTCACCGAACACCTGCTCGACCAGGGCTGCCGGCGTATTGCGTTCCTCGGCGACGCCTCGCGGCACTTCCCGGAATTCCAGGAACGCTATCGCGGCCACCTGCAGGCGCTGCGCGCCCGCGGCATCGTGCCCGACGACGCACTGCAGCTGGACGCGGAAAGTTCCCAGCAGGAAGGACGCCGCGCCACGGAAACCCTGCTGGCGCGCGGTGAACCGTTCGACGCGATCTTCGCGGCCAGCGACCTGATCGCGATCGGCGCGATCGGCGCCCTGTCCGCGCAGGGCATCAGCGTGCCATTCGAGGTCGCGGTGGCCGGTTACGACGACATCCCGATGGCCAGCTTCGTGAACCCGCCGCTCACGACCGTGCAGCAGGACACGCGGCGGGCCGGCGAGATGCTGGTGGACAGCCTGCTGCGCCTGATCCACAACGAAGCGGTCGAAAGCAGGATGCTCCCCATGAAGCTGATGGTGCGGCGTTCCAGCCTGTGGCAGGACGTGGCACCATGAACAAGCGCGAGGATTAGGGGAAGATGCACGAGCTTGCACTGATCGGCGACATCGGCGGCACCAACGCGCGCTTCGCGCTGACCGATCTCACCGCCGAGGCGCCGCAGATCCTGAAGGAACAGACGCTCACCGACGCCGGTTTCCACAGCCTGCGCGATGCGGCCAGGCACTACCTCGACGAAACCCGCGTCGAACCCGCGCGCGCCGCGCTGGCAGTCGCCTCGCCCATCGAAGGCGACGACATCACGCTGACCAACCGCGACTGGTCGTTCAACCGCGGCACTTTGCAGCACGCGCTGGGGCTGGATGACCTGCAGCTCATCAACGATTTCGCGGCGATCGCCTGGGCGGCGCCGCACCTCGCCGCCGCGGATCGCATCGCGATCCACGGCGCGCTTGCCACGCCCCCGCAAGGCCCGGTCACCGTGATCGGCGCCGGCACCGGGCTCGGCGTCGCGCTGCTGACCGGTTCCACCGAACAAGGCTGGCACGTGGTGCCCACCGAGGGCGGCCATGCCAGCTTCGCGCCCACTGATGACGAGGAACGCGAGATCGCGGCCTGGTTGCACGTCCGCCACGGGCGCGTTTCCACCGAGCGGCTGTTGAGCGGCCATGGCTTGTCGAACATCGACGCCTGCCTGCGCGGCGTGCCACCGGTCGCCGCGCCGGCGCCGCAATCCGGATCGCGGCGTTCCAAGGACGTGGTGGACGCAGCGCTGGCGGGCGAAGCCGACGCGCTGCACGCGCTGCGGCGCTTCTGCCGCATCTACGGCGCGGTGGCCGGCGACGCCGCGCTGCTGCACGGCGCCAACACCGTGATGATCGCGGGCGGCGTGGTGCTGCACTTCCTCGATTTCTTCCGCACCAGCGCCTTCATGGAGGCCTTCACCGCCAAGGGCCGCCACGCCGGCTACATGGAACGGATGGCGGTGCAGGTGATCACGCACCCGAATCCCGGGCTGCTCGGTGCGGCGGTCGCCGCCCGCCACCGCAGACACGGCGCCTGACGCGAGCAAGCATTGCGCTGAACGGAACACGCGGCGCGGCGTTGCCGGCCCGGCGTCGTGCGGTCATGATGGAACGACCGCGTGTTGAAGGACCAACCTCGCGACGATGCATGCTGCGGAACTCCTCGCCTTCGCCGGCTTCGGCACCGCGATCCTGATCGTGGCGTGGTTGCCGTTGTGGCTGGAGCGCCTGCCGCTGACGCTGCCGATGCTGGCCGTGGGCGCCGGCTATCTGGCGTTCCTGTTCACGCCCGACCTGGCCGCGCCGCAGGCGCATCCACGGATTGCGACGGTGCTGCTGGAGGTCGTGCTGATCGTCGCGGTGATGGGCGCGGGGCTGAGCATCGATCGGCGGTTTTCCTGGCGCGGCTGGGCCAGCGCATGGCGGCTGCTGGTGATCGTGATGCCGTTGTCGATCGCGGCGCTGGCAGCGCTGGGCTGGGGACTGCTGGGACTGCCGCTCGGTGTGGCGGTATTGCTGGGCGCCATCCTCGCACCCACCGACCCGGTGCTCGCCTCGTCCGTGCAGGTCGGTCCGCCCGGCGTCGGCGAGGAAGGCGAAACGCGTTTCGCGCTCACTTCCGAAGCGGGACTCAACGATGGATTGGCGCTGCCGTTCCTGGTGCTCGGCACGACGATGGTCGCGCACGGGTCGCAGCCGGGCGCATGGCTCGCGCGCTGGGTGGGCATCGATCTCGTGTGGGGCGTCGCGGTCGCGGCGCTCGTGGGCTTCGGGTGCGGCTGGTTGCTGGTGAAGCTCAACAACCTGCTGCCGGAACGGCTGCACCTGTCGAAATCCAACGAAGGCCTCGCGTCGGTCGGCCTGGCTTTCCTGGTATACGCGGCTGCCATCGCGGCGCGTGGCTATGGTTTCGTTGCGGTGTTCGTGGCCGCGATCAGCCTGCGCCGGTTCGGCAGCGCGCTCGAGTACGCGCAGCAGCTCACCGCTTCCGCGCGGCGGCTCGAACGGCTGCTGGCGTTCCTGGTGTTCGGGCTGTTCGGCGGCGCGATCGCGAGCGGTGTGCTCATCGGCATCGGCTGGCGCGAAATCGGCTTTGCCCTGCTGACCCTGCTGGCCGTGCGTCCAATCGCTTCGCTGCTGGGGTTCCTCGGATCGCCGCATCCGGCACCGGTCCGGCTCGCGCTGGGTTACTTCGGCATCCGCGGACTCGGCTCGCTCTACTACGTGAGCCGCGCGGTGAGCGCCAGTCCGCACCACGATCCCTACGGATTGTGGTCGGTGACCGCGCTGACGGTGCTGTTCTCGATCGTGCTGTACGGCGTCACCGCGCGCCCCGCGTTGGCGTTGCTGGACCGGGCGATGGGACGGGACCGGTCGGGCTGAACCCGAAGCCTGCTCAGGGAGAGCACGCGACACACCGATGGTGCTGGGCTTCCGCCGAAAAGCCGGCGTCGGCCCAACCTACGACATCAGTGCCTGTTCGCGGACGCGATGGATTTCGTCGCGCAGACGCGCGGCTTCCTCGAATTCCAGGTCCTGCGCGTGCTTGTACATGCGCGATTCCAGTTTCTTGATCAGCGCTGCGGCGGCGTGCGCGTCGAGTACGGAATAATCCGCAGACTGCTCAGCGACCTTGCGCACCGGCTCGGCCAGGCCCTTGCCGCGGCCACGCGCGCGACCACGCGACGAGGGTTCCTCGCGCGCGCCTTCCATCACGTCGGTGACACTGCGGACGATGGTCGTGGGTGTGATGCCGTGTTCGAGATTGTATTCGACCTGCTTCGCGCGGCGGCGATCGGTTTCGGCAATAGCAGCCTGGATCGACTTGGTCATCGTGTCGGCGTACAGGATCGCCTTGCCGCGCACATTGCGCGCGGCGCGGCCAATGGTCTGGATCAGCGAGCCGGTCGATCGCAGATAACCTTCCTTGTCCGCGTCAAGGATCGCGACCAGCGAAACCTCCGGCATGTCGAGCCCCTCGCGCAGCAGGTTGATGCCGACCAGCACGTCGAACTTGCCGAGCCGCAGGTCGCGGATGATTTCCACGCGTTCGACAGTTTCGATGTCGGCGTGCAGATAGCGCACGCGCACGTCCTGTTCGGCCAGGAAGTCGGTGAGGTTTTCCGCCATGCGCTTGGTGAGCGTGGTGATCAGCACGCGATCGCCGAGCTTCACGCGCTCCCGGATCTCGCCAAGCACGTCGTCCACCTGCGAGCGCACCGGGCGCACTTCCACTTCCGGATCGATCAGCCCGGTCGGACGCACCACCAGTTCGACCACGCTGCCACCGGACTGGCGCAACTCGTAGGGGCCGGGCGTCGCCGATACGAAGATCGTGCGCGGCTCGCGCTGTTCCCACTCCTCGAATTTCAGCGGGCGGTTGTCGAGCGCACTAGGCAGGCGGAAACCGAACTCCACCAGGGTTTCCTTGCGCGAGCGGTCGCCCTTGTACATCGCGCCCAGCTGCGGAATCGTGACGTGCGATTCGTCCACCACCAGCAATGCATCGGACGGCAGGTAATCGAACAACGTGGGCGGCGGCTGCCCCGGCAGGCGCCGCGTCAGGTGTCGCGAGTAGTTCTCGATGCCCTGGCAATAGCCGACCTCGTGCATCATCTCCATGTCGTACAAGGTGCGCTGTTCCAGGCGCTGCGCTTCCACCAGTTTGTTAGCACCGCGCAGCACTTCCAGCCGCTGCCCCAGTTCTTCCTTGATGGTGTCGATCGCGTTCAGCACGCTTTCGCGCGTGGACGCATAGTGCGTGGCCGGATACACCACGCAGCGCGGCAGTTTGCGCAGGACGTCGCCGGTCAGCGGATCGAACATCGAGATCTTCTCGACCTCGCCGTCGAACATTTCGATGCGGATCGCCTCGGTTTCGTTCTCGGCCGGAAAGATGTCGAGGTTCTCGCCGCGCACCCGGTAAGTGCCGCGGTGCAGTTCCATTTCGTTGCGGGTGTATTGCAGTTCCGTCAATTGGCGGAGCAACGCGCGCGGA
>JBQCCP010000050.1:0-16341 GCA_051962095.1 Rhodanobacteraceae bacterium | reverse complement strand
CGCAGCGCCGGAGTGGTTCTCTGGTCAAGGCGTGCGCCGATGGATGGCGGCCGCTGCGGAAGCAACCCTTCGGGCCGGGGCCCGTTGCCCGCAAGGCGGCGTCATAGCTCGTCTAATTATAGACATACATCTTCCTCACTCTTCCGTGCCCTGCAGGCAAAGGGCCGCCGGCGCGGCCACGTGGCACAGCGTCAGCAGACCCCAGTGACCACGAAATCGATCACCACCGGGCCATCGCCGCCGCGGGCCTGGTAGATCACGTCGATCCGGTCGCCGTAGCGTTGTTGTATCTGGTGCAGCAGGGGAATCGGATCGTGGTCGTTGACGAAGCGCATCGCTTCGCCGGCCCGCAGCGCATCGAGTGCACCGAAGATCGCGGAATGGCGGAAACGGTGCGCGATCGCGCGCGCGTCGAACGGGTAGGGTGTGTAGGCCGGCGCTTCGGCAGGCGTGCTCATGCGCAAGCTCGCGTGTGGGAGGACTGCGCAAGCATGCGCGCGTGCCATGCCGCACGTATTGACCTGAATCAGGGCGAGGCGGGGCTGGATGACGCGGTGGCGTTCCCGAGGAACGCATCCCGTTGTGACGCGGGCTCGCTGCCAATCCTGCGAACTGCCGCATAGAAGCGCGTCCAGTCGCCGTCGCAGCGCTCGAACAGCGCTGCGAATGCGGGCACACCGCGGTCGTACAGCCCGAACGGCAGCAGCTTGGCGTTGTTCAGTGGCGTGTCGAACCAGTGGTCGTATTCCGCGTTGCCGTGCCATTCGGTGTCGCGCATGCGTTCGTACTCGCGGCGCATCTCCGCAAACGCCAACGCCTTGCGCGCCAGCTTGGTGGCATCCGGCAGGTTGCTCGCGTACAGCGCCTTGAGCTTGTCGCGCGTCGCCAGCACCAGGGCAGTGAACTGCTTCTGGCGCTCGGCTTCCGCGGGGCCCGGTGGCGGAAGATGGTTGTCGGCGTGCCACTCGCGCAGGCCTTCGCGTTGCACGAAGGTTGCGAATGACTCGTTGAAGGCGGTGTCGTTCTTGACATAGAACTCCTGGTGCGCGAGTTCATGGAAGATCGTGCCGATCATTTCGTCGTCGCTCCAGCGGTCCATCGTGCTGAGCAACGGATCGGCGAAATGGCCCAATGTGGAATACGCGGGCACCCCGCCGATCCAGACGTCGTCGCCTTCCTCTTTCAGCTTGTCCGCCAATGCCTCCGCGCGATCGTGGTGGTAGAAACCCTGGTAGGCGACGCAGCCCGCGAACAGGAAGCAATGCTCGACCGGTTGCAGCGACAGCGCGGGCGCCGCAAACACGTTCCACATCACGAACGGGCGGTGGATGTCGGCGTAGGTGGTGTAGCTCTTGTTGCGCGGCAGCTTGAGCGTGTCGGATGCGAATGCGCGGGCGCGCAGCGCAAGTTCCAGTCGCGCGCGTAATGCCGGATCGACATGAGGATCTGCGATGACTTTCTCGATCGGCACCCGCGCACGCAGCACAGCCATTTCGCCGGTGGCCAGATGGGCGTAATAGCCGAGGGTCGAGCAGCCCGTCAGCGCCGCGCCGACGCCCGCCGTGACGAGCGCGCGCAGGATCGTCTTGTGTCGTGGGCGGCGGGCATTCACACTTGCGTTTCTCTCCCGGGAGGCCGGGTTTCGAACGAACGGCCATGCTGCTGCTGATCGACAACTATGACAGCTTCACGTTCAACCTCGCACAATATCTGGGCGAGCTTGGCGAGGACGTGAAGGTGCTGCGCAACGATGTGATCGATATCGCTGGCATTCGCGCGCTGGCGCCGGCACGCATCGTGATTTCGCCGGGGCCGGGCACGCCCGACCAGGCCGGCGTCACGCTGGAACTGATCCGCGCATTCGCGGCCGTCATCCCGATCCTGGGCGTGTGCCTCGGCCATCAGGCGATCGGGCAGGCGTTCGGCGGCAAGGTGATCCGTGCGAAGGAAATCATGCATGGCAAGACCTCGCCGATCCGCCATCGCGGCGCCTGCGTGTTCGCAGGACTTTCCGATCCATTCGAGGCGACGCGCTACCACTCGCTGGTGGTCGAGCGCGCGAGCCTGCCGGAGTGCCTCGAAATTACCGCATGGACCGAACACCCCGACGGTTCGTTCGACGAGATCATGGGCCTGCGGCACAAGGCGCTGCCGATCGAAGGCGTGCAGTTCCATCCCGAATCGATCCTGACCCGCAGCGGCCACGACCTGCTGCGGAATTTCCTCGGCCAATCGCTCTCGCGGGCGGCATGAACATGCCCATCACGCCTCACGAAGCGCTGCAGCGCACGATCGAGCATCGCGAGATCTTCCACGACGAGATGATCGACCTGATGCGCCAGATCATGCGCGGCGAAGTGTCGCCAGCGATGACGGCGGCGATCCTGACCGGCTTGCGGGTGAAGAAGGAAACCGTGGGCGAAATCGCGGGCGCCGCGACGGTGATGCGCGAACTGGCCGAGCACGTCACGGTGCCGGCGCATCCGCACATGCTGGACATCGTGGGCACCGGCGGCGACGGTGCGCACAGCTTCAACATTTCCACCGCATCCATGTTCGTCGCGGCGGCGGCCGGCGCGCGGGTCGCCAAGCATGGCAATCGCGGCGTGTCGTCGTCATCGGGCAGCGCCGACGTGCTGGAGGCGCTGGGCGCGAAGATCGACTTGGGGCCCGAGCAGGTCGCGCGCTGCATCGGCGAGACCGGCATCGGTTTCATGTTCGCCCCGCGCTTCCATCCCGCGATGAAGGCGGTGGCGCCGGTGCGCCACGAAATGGGCGTGCGCACGCTGTTCAACATCCTGGGGCCGCTGACCAATCCGGCCGGCGCGCCGAACATATTGATGGGCGTGTTCCATTCCGATCTCGTCGGCATCCAGGTGCGGGTGCTGCAGCGCCTCGGGGTCCAGCGCGCGCTGGTGGTGCACGGCAAGGACGGGCTGGACGAAATTTCGCTGGGCGGCGCCACGCTGGTCGGTGAGTTGCGCGATGGCAATGTGCGCGAATACGAAATCGAGCCGGAGCAGTTCGGCATTCCGATGGCCTCCAGCCGCAACCTGCGTGTCGCCGACGCCGGTGAATCCAAGGCGATGCTGCTGCACGTGCTGGATGGTTCGGAAGGTGTCGCGCGCAACATCGTGCTGTTGAATGCCGGCGCCGCGTTGTATGCGGCGGGGGTCGCGGCGTCGATCCAGAATGGCATCGAGCGCGCGGACCGCGCGATCGACGACGGTTCCGCGCGCCGCAAGCTCGATCAATTCGTCCAAACAACGCAAGCGCTGGCCGCGCAACCGGCATGAACGACATCCTGCAGACCATCCTTGCGCGCAAGCGCGAGGAAATCGCCGAACGCAAAGCGCGGGTGCCAGTTTCCGAACTGCGCGCACGCATTGCCGCGGCGCCACCTGCGCGCGGCTTCGCGGCGACGCTGCGCGCCCGTGAGGATACCGGCCGGGCCGCTGTAATAGCGGAAATCAAGAAGGCCAGTCCATCGAAAGGCTTGATCCGTGCCGATTTCGATCCTGCCGCGATCGCACGCAGCTACGAAACAGGTGGCGCCACCTGTCTGTCGGTGCTGACCGATGTGGATTTCTTCCAGGGCAGCGATGCGTATTTGCGCGAGGCCCGTGAAGCATGCGCGCTGCCGGTGCTGCGCAAAGATTTCACGATCGACAAGTACCAGGTGTATGAGGCGCGCGCCCTCGGCGCCGACGCGATTCTGCTGATCGCGGCCGCGCTCGACAATGCCGCTCTGGCCAATTTGCACGCGCTGGCGATCGAGGTCGGCCTGGACGTGCTGGTGGAAGTGCACAACGCGGTGGACCTGCAGCGCGCCCTGCCGCTGCCGGTGGAAGCGCGCACGCTGGTCGGCGTCAACAACCGCGACCTGCGCAGTTTCGAAACCCGCATCGAAACCACGCTGTCGCTGAAGGACGCCGTGGCGGGCGATCGCCTGCTGGTCACCGAAAGCGGCATCGCCACGCGCGAGGATGTCGCGCGCCTTCGCGCCGCTGGCGTGAACGCGTTCCTGGTCGGCGAAACGTTCATGCGCGCCGGAGATCCGGGCGCCGAACTCGCGAGGCTGTTCGCCGGGGCGTGACGATGGAAAAGGGGATGGTGGAATCGGCGCGGCGCGTCGTGTTGTTCGATTTCGATGGCGTGCTGATCCGCGGCGACACGTTCGCGATGTTCATGCGTGATCGTTACGCGCGTGCGCGCTGGCGCAAGGGCCTGGTGTTGCTGCTGAGCCCGGTGTTGCTGCTGATGCTGCCATTCTCCCGGCGGCGGACGCTGCGCGTGCTGGTGCACCTTGGCCTGCTGGGTCTGAACGAGGCGCGCTATCGGGAACTCGCAACTGCATTCGCCGCGGCGCTGGTGCGCCAGCCGGGGCATTTCTGCCGCGATGGCTTGCGTGCGCTGCGCCGGCACCAGGCCAGCGGCGATCGCATCGTGGTCGTCACCGGCTGCGAGGAATCGCTGGTGCGGGGCGTGCTTGGCGAACTCGGCGTGGCCGACGTCGAGGTGCTCGCATCGCGATTGCGGGCCGGGCGCTTCGGGATGCGTTCGGACTGGCACAACGTCGGCCGGCGCAAGGTGGAATTGCTGGCGCGGCACGGCGTCGAAAGCTGGCAGGTGGCCTACAGCGATTCGCACCAGGACCTGCCGATGCTGGCCTTGGCTACCGAAGCGGTGCTGGTCAACTCGACGCCCAAGCTCTGCAAGCGCGTGGAAAGAGCGTTGGGGCGCAGCGTGACGCGCGCCGATTGGCGGTGAGGCTCTAGCGGAAAGTCAGGCCAGGGATGGCCGTTCTGGTGTTGGGGAGAGCGCAAAGCTCAAGAGAACCTGGACATTTGCAATGCAGCGATCAGGGATGATCTCGGCAAATCAACGCGTCCCGCGCACCACGATGGTCTTCCCCGACACGTCGATGCCGCCGTCGTCCTCGAGTTGCTTCAGCACGCGCCCGGCCATCTCGCGCGAACACCCCACGATACGCGAGAGTTCCTGCCGTGAGATGCGGATCTGGGTCCCCTCGGGATGGCTCATCGCATCGGGCTCCTGGCACAGGTCCAGCAACGTGCGCGCGATCCGGTTGGTGACGTCCATGAAGGCCATGCGGCTGACCTGGCGTGAGGTGCGCAGCAGCCGGTGGGTCAGTTGCAGCCCGATCGCGAACAGGATGCGCGGGCAGTCCTCGCGCAGCGTGCCTTCGAACAGGTGGAACAGCTTGTCGTAGCTGATCTCGGCGAGTTCGCAGGCACTGCGGGTGCGGATCAGCACCTCGCGCTGCGCCTGTTCGACGAACAGGCCCATCTCGCCGATGAATTCGCCGCGGTTGATGTAGGCCAGGATCAGCTCGCGGCCCTGGTCGTCCTCACTGCAGACGGTGACCGAACCGTCGATCACGTAGAACAGGGTGTTGGCGGGGTCGCCGGGCCGAAGGATGGCCGTCTTGCCGGGATAGCGTCGGCGATGGCACTGCTCCAGCAGCCGCTGCATTGCGGCGGGATCCGGCGCCAGCATGGGGGGCGCCTTCGAGCGTTCGTAAACTTGCTGGAGCAGGTAGCGCAATTCCGACATGATGTCCCTGTCCTGCGTCACACATTACGTGCGGGGATTTACACACCTCGGGGCGATTGTGCCACATTCATGTTCATGCGGGCCAGTCGGAGTGTGCGAAGGATGCGCACGCGGCGACTTTCCCGCATACTGTCTCCCTTCCGACAATTCCCTTTTGCGTGCGGCCGGGCCCCGGCCAGGCGCGCCGCTTCCATTCCCGAGGATACACTGCCGTGGTCAAGCCGCTGCCCCGCTTGAAGCTGCAGGGGTTCAACAACCTCACCAAGGCGCTCAGCTTCAACATCTACGACATCTGCTACGCGGTCACCAAGGACCAGCGCGACCGCTACATCGATTACATCGATGAAGCCTACGATGCCGACCGCCTGACCCAGATCCTGACCGACGTCGCCGACATCATCGGCGCGAACATCCTGAACATCGCCCGCCAGGATTACGATCCGCAGGGCGCGTCGGTGACCATCCTGATTTCCGAGCACCCGGTCGTGGAAAAGCTGGGTCGCGACATGATTTCCGATGCCGTGGTCGCGCACATGGACAAGTCGCACATTACCGTGCACACCTATCCGGAAACCCACCCGCACAACGGCATCGCGACCTTCCGCGCCGACATCGACGTCGCGACCTGCGGGGTAATCTCTCCGCTGAAGGCCTTGAACTACCTGATCGACAGTTTCGAGTCGGACATCGTGACCATGGACTACCGGGTGCGCGGCTTCACCCGCGACATCCACGGCAAGAAGCACTACATCGACCACAAGATCAACTCGATCCAGGATTACCTGGCCAAGCACATCCGCCAGAAGTACGAGATGTTCGATGTCAATGTGTACCAGGAAAACATGTTCCACACCAAGATGCACGTGAAGGACTTCGACCTCGACACCTACCTGTTCGAGGCGCACGCGGACGATCTTTCCTTCAAGGATCGCCAGCGGATCGAGCAACTGCTGCGGCGCGAGATCGAAGAACTGTTTCACGGGCGCAACTTGATGTAGGCGCGCGCCCGCGCGCGATGCTTTCGTCGCGCCCGTCGTCCGCGGTCGCCTGCAGGCAGGCTCTTACAAGCGGTAGGCCACCGCCTTCATCACCGCCGAGGCACCACGCATCAGGATTGGAAGGGGCGGCGGCAGCTTCTGGCCGCCGCGCGCCAGCGCGTTGTCGGCGTGGCGGGCCTCGTCGATCTGCATCGCTTCCAGAATCGCACGCGAACGCAGGTCCGAAGCCGGCAGGCGTTGCAGGTGTTCACCCAGATGCGCTTCCACCTGACGCTCGGTTTCGACCACGAACCCGAGGCTCCAGCGATCGCCGGCCAACGCCGCCGCCGCCCCGATCGCGAAGCTGCCCACGTACCACAGCGGATTGAACAGGCTGGGACGATCATCCAGTTCCTGCAAGCGCGCGGCGCACCAGGCCAGGTGGGCGGTTTCCTCGGCGGCCGCGGTTTCAAGGTGCGCCCGCGTCGCGGGATCGCGCGCGAAGGCGGCTTGCCCGTCGTACAACGCCTGCGCGCAGACCTCGCCGGTATGGTTCACGCGCATCAGGCCGGCGGCGTGGCGCCGCTGCCGCGGGTCCAGTTCGGGCAGGGGCAGAGCGTCGCCCGGCGACGGCCGCGCCGCAACGGCGGCCCCTGCGACGGTGTCCAGTGCGCGCTGGAAACCACCCAGCAGCACATCGAGCGGAGTGGGGCGGCGGGCGTCGGTATTCATGGATTTATTGTCGCGCACCGGGCGCAGCGTGGGCTGAATCCGCACCGCTGCGCAAGGCGGCTGGTAGAATGCGCCACGGATCGCCAGCAGCCGCTGGGTGTTCGCCCACTCCAAGCCATTACGCTTGCGTGGACACCGCCGCGCCGTTATCCTTGGCGGTCTTTCGTTGCTGTCAACCTCGTCGCGCCCCCGTGGCGCGGCCCCGCCCTACGTGCGGACCCAAACACATACGGATCATTTCCATGAAGACGTTCAGCGCCAAGGCCGAGACGGTCAAGCGTGACTGGCTCATCGTCGACGCCGATGGCAAGACCCTGGGCCGGCTGTGCTCGGAAGTCGCGCGCCGCCTGCGTGGCAAACACAAGCCCGAGTTCACCCCTCACGTCGACACCGGCGATTACATCGTCGTGGTCAACGCCGAGAAGGTCGCGGTCACCGGCAACAAGCTGGATGACAAGCAATATCACCGCTTCACCGGCTACGTTGGCAACTTGAAGACCACCAATCTCAAGGATCTGCTGGCCACGCATCCCGAACGCGCGATCGAATTCGGCGTCAAGGGCATGCTGCCGAAGAATCCGCTGGGCCGCGCGATGTTCCGCAAGCTCAAGGTGTATCGCGGCGCCGAACACCCGCACACCGCCCAACAACCCAAGGCGCTGGAGATCTGATCATGGCGACCCTGCAACAAAACACCGGCACCGGCCGCCGCAAGACTTCCGCCGCGCGCGTGTTCCTGCGCAAGGGCAGCGGCGCGATCGTGGTCAATGGCAAGCCGCTGGACGAATTCTTCGGCCGCGAAACCTCGCGCATGATCGTGCGCCAGCCGCTGGAACTGACCCAGATGGCCGACAGGTTCGACATCAAGGTCAACGTCGCCGGTGGCGGCATCACCGGCCAGGCCGGTGCGATCCGGCTCGGCATCGCACGCGCGCTGGTCGAATACGACGAAACACTGAAGGCCCCACTGCGCCGCGCCGGGTTCATGACCCGCGACGCCCGCGCGGTGGAGCGCAAGAAGGTGGGTCTGCACAAGGCACGTCGCGCGACGCAGTTCTCGAAGCGTTGATTTTGGCGGTGCCTCGCGGTTCGCTCTAAAATAAGGTTCACGAAGCCCCGTCGCCAAGTGGTAAGGCACCTGACTCTGACTCAGGCATTCGGTGGTTCGAATCCATCCGGGGCTGCCAAACCCGCCAATCGCCGTCGCGATTGACCGGAAAAAATACAAAGCCCGCCGTTCGGCGGGCTTTGTCGTTTCAGCGGGCTGCTGCTTCGATTGTCACAAAAAGTGAAAAAGTTCTGGCTTCCGATGCAGCCATGGGGTTATCGTGTCGGCGTCGTCAATTCCGGCGACGCCCCCGACCTGACCTCGGAGATAATCATGAATGCATCGATGGAAGCACCCCGCACGCCACAGCATGATTTGGTGGCCATGACCGCGGCGCTGCGCGGCGCGTTGTTGCAGCGCGTGGAACAAGGCATTTCGGCCAGTGGTTTGAGCAGCTATTACATGTACATCGTCGCAAAGCGGTTGATGTTTGCGGGTCCGCTGACCTTGGCTTCGCTGTCGGAACAATTACGCCAGGATCTGCACGTCATCGGCGATAACCTGCGCCTGATGCTCGAACAGCACATGGTGCGGCAGGAAGGTGACTTTTGGAGCATCACCGATGCCGGCCGCGAGGCGATGACCGCTGCCAACGATAGCGGCGAGCAGGTGCTCAACGAAATTCGCAATGCCATCGGCGCGTCGGCTTGCGATCAGCTCGTGGCAGGCATGCGTGGCGCGTTGGCGGCCTTGCGGGCCGCGTAAGCCGTACCCGAAGTTGCTTTTTGTGGAATTCGGGCCACGGATGGCCTTTCACCACCTTGGCTGGCAAGCGGATTTGAACATCGAGCCGCGACCAGCTGCCTAGAACCTTCTACCGTCCCCCACCAGCACCACGTCCGCAGGCCGTTGCGCGAACAGGCCCACGGTGACGATCCCGGTGATCTGGTTCCATTCCGACTCGAGTTTTTCGGGATCGGTAATGGCAAGCCCGTGTACGTCGAGGATCCAGTTGCCATTGTCGGTGACGCAGTCCGCGCGCCAGACTGGCGTGCCGCCGCGCCGCTCGATCTCCCGCGCGACGTAGCTGCGTGCCATCGGGATCACCTCGACCGGCAGCGGGAAGTTGCCCAGCACGCCCACGCATTTGTGCGCGTCCACGATGCAGACGAATCGCTTCGCGACCGCCGCGATGATTTTCTCGCGGGTCAGCGCGCCGCCGCCGCCCTTGATCAGGTGCCGGTTGCCGTCGCACTCGTCGGCGCCGTCCACGTACACCGGAATCGTGCCGACTGCATTGAGGTCCAGCACCTGGATGCCGTGCGCACGCAGCAGCTTGCTCGACTGCTCGGAACTCGACACCGCGCCATCGATCCGGTGCCTGATCTTCGCCAGCACATCGATGAAATACTTCACGGTCGATCCGGTGCCGACGCCGATCACGCCTCCTTCTTCGACGAACTCGATTGCGGCTTCGCCGGCCGCGCGCTTCTGTGCTTCGATATCCATGTGGCCCCAGTAGGTCGTTCTGTCACTCGAGTGCGAGAATGGCATTCCACTGCGCGTCCGTCACCGGCAGCACCGATAACCGGTTGCCGCGTCGGGTCAAGGCGAAATCGCCCAGGTCCCGCAGCGCCTTGATTTCGTCCAGCGTGATCACGCGCTTCAGCTTGCGGACAAAACGCACGTCCACCAGCGTCCAACGCGGATTCCCACGGTCGCTGCCAGCGTCGAAGTAGTCGTCCTTGGGATCGAACTGGCCCGGATCGGGATACGGTGCGCTGGCCACCTTTGCGAGGCCCGCGACCCCCGGCACCGCGCAACTCGAGTGATAGATCATCACCTCGTCGCCGCGTTGCATCGCCCGGATGAAATTGCGCGCCTGGTAATTGCGCACGCCGTTCCAGGGCTCGACGCGGTGCTGTTTCAGGTCGTCGATCGAGAAGGTGTCCGGTTCGGTTTTCATCAGCCAGCGTCGCATGGCAGTTCCGTCAGGTCATCGGATCGGTTCGGCAGGCTATCAGCTCCGTCTCGGTCGCGACGTAGTCCAGATCGATGTCCCATGGCTGGATCGGCACCGCCTCCACTTCCTGGAACGTATAGCCGATGCCGACCAGCAACGGCCGAACGGGCCGCGGCTCGTTGTCGAGAAATGCCAGGCTGGAGTCGTACCAGCCCCCACCGGTGCCGAGGCGATGGCCCTTGCGGTCGAACGCGAGCAAGGGCAGCAGGATCACGTCCATGTCTGCGGCTGTTTGCAGGGCTTCGGGTGCAACATCGGGTTCCGGAATGCCGAAGCGATTCCCTTGCAAGGCCACGCCTTCGCGATACTCGGCAAAGCGCAATTGCCGTGCTTCACCCAGCAACGGCAGGAAATAACGTTGCTCGCGCCGCGCCAGCGAGGCGACCGCGAGGTTCAGCGGCAATTCGCCGCGCACCGCCCAGTAACCCGCGACGTTCGCATCGGTCATGAATTCGGGCAGGTTCTCGAGGCTGTGCAGCACACCGGCCGCCGCGGCGACACGCTGCCTGGCGTCAAGCTCGTTGCGCCGGACCGACATGCGTGCCCGCAGCAGCCCGCGATTATCATCCATTCCTAACGACTTGTACGAAGGCACTGTGGTGAAAAGTCAGGCCAAGGATGGCCGTTCTGGACCTCTCGAAGCTTTCGCTTGGCACGTTATTGTTGCCTTCGAGATGCGGCGATCAAGGATGATCGCATAAACACATCTTCAGCCCATGGATGGGCGTTCTGGCGTTGCCGAAGCCGCTATCCGGTACGGCAGCGCAAAAAATGCGGGGCTTCGCGATCAGGGATGATCGCAAAAAACAATCATGGACGATCGCAAAAACCAGCGCCCTCCGCAGTGACGATGCGCGCCGAGCGACCCTGATCCTGAAGGATCAAGTGGGCAGGCTCACCGGGCTTTCAGGCTTTCCGTTCGCGACGGACTTGCACAAGGACCCGGTAACCGCCGGCCCCAGGTCGTACATTAGGAACAAGGCACATTGCTGGGGGCGCGCTGTCGTTCACCGCAGGGGACGCCAGCAAGTTCATTCTACGGGTGCATCGAGGGCGTCTTCAAGCTTGCGACGCAACAACGCGATCTGCTCGCCGGCATTGGCGGACAGCGCACTCTGGCTGCGTTGCAACATCAGCAGTTCGTGGGTGATGTCGAGCGCCGCGAGCACCGCGATGCGATCGTAACCGGGGCTGCGCGAGGCATGCCGAATGTCGCGCATCTTGCGGTTGAGGTGCTCGACGGCGGCCAGCAACCCTTCGCGTTCCTCCGGCTTGCAGCCGACCAGGAATTCGCGATCCAGCAGTTTCACGGAGACGGTGACGGATTCGTCGGTCATTGGCCGGCACTCAACCTGCATTCTCAAGCGACTTCAGGCGTTCGATCATCGCCTCGACCCGCGCACGCGCCTGTTCATTGCGGGTCATCAGCGCTGCGCGTTCGCCGGCCAGTTGATCACGGCCGCGGCGCAGGCTGGCGTTCTCCTCGGCAAGGCGGCGCATGCGTTCGAGCGCCTGGTCCAGTGTGCTGGACAACGCGGCAAGCTCGGCTTCGACAGGATTGGCGGTGGTGTTCATGGCGCGAATATATCAGGATGTTGAAGGGGCTTTCCGCGTGCGTCGGCGCGGTTCAAATGGCAACACTGGCGGCAGTGTGGCGGTTCAGGAAATCCAGGCAGGCTTCGGCCGAGATCGGCCGCGACAACCAGTAGCCCTGGATTTCGTCGCACCGCTGTGCGCGCAGGAACGCCAACTGTTCGGCAGTTTCCACGCCCTCCGCGACCACCTTGATCTGCAACGAATGGGCCATGGTGATGATGGTGGCGGTGATCGCGGCGTCATCGGGGTCGGTGGTGATGTCGCCCACGAATTCCTGGTCGATCTTGAGCGTGTCGATCGGCAGCCGCTTCAGGTACGCCAGCGATGAATAGCCGGTGCCGAAGTCGTCGATCGCGAGGCGTGCGCCGATCGACTTCAACTCGCCCAGCAGGCGCACGGACAGTTCGGCGTTCGCCATGACCATGGTTTCGGTCAGTTCCAGTTCCACCTGGTTCGGCGCGACGTCGTGCTCGGCCAACAGGTCGCAAATGTGCGCGGTGAGGTCCGGCCTGTTGAGTTGCGCGGCCGACAGGTTGATCGCCATCGTGAGGTTGCGGTGGCCGTTTTCGCGGAAGCGCCGCAGGTCGGCGCAGGCGGTCGCGAATACGTAGGCGCTGATCTCGTGGATCTGGCCGGTTTCCTCTGCCAGCGGGATGAACACGCTGGGCGGGATCTCGCCGAGATCGCGGTTGTGCCAGCGCAGCAGGGCCTCCATGCCGGTGATGGTTTCCGTGTGCAGGTCCATTTTCGGCTGGTAGACCAGCCGCAGTTCGCCGCGGTCGAGCGCGCGTCGCAGCGCATTGATCAAGGTGGCGTGGTCGCGCGCACGCGCGTCCATGCCAGGGTGGTACACCGCCCAGGTATTGCGGCCGCTGGCCTTGGCCTGGTACATCGCGGTGTCGGCGCACTTCAGCAGGTCGGCTGGCGTCTGGCCGTGATCGGGGTACAGCGCGATGCCGATCGAAGGTGAGATCACGGTTTCCTGCGTGCCCGTGATCGGCAGGGGTTTCGCGAACGCCCGGACCAGGCGCTGCGCCATTTCCTCGGCCCCGCGCGCGTCGGCGAGGTCTTCCAGCACCACCGTGAACTCATCGCCGCCCAGCCGCGCGACCACGTCGTTCTCGCGCACGCACTGGCGCAGCCGCGCGCCGGCGGCTTTCAGCGTGCGGTCGCCGGCGGTGTGGCCGAGCGAATCGTTGACGTGCTTGAAACGGTCGAGGTCCAGGAACAGCAGCCCAACCTTGTGGCCACCGCGGCGCGCACTGATCACCGCGGCGCCCAGGCGTTCGCCCAGCAACGCGCGGTTGGGCAGGCCCGTCAGCGTGTCGTAGTTGGCGAGATAGCGCAGTTCCTGCTCGGCACGCTTTCGGTCGGTGATGTCGGTGAGCACGCCGATCATGTGGGTGCGCTGACCCGAGGCATCGCAAACCTCGTTGAGTTCGACCCAGCACAGGAATTCCTCGCCGTCCTTGCGCCGCTGCCAGAGCTCGCCGCGCCAATGGCCGGTTTCCGCCAGCGTCTGGCGAAGCTGGGTATAGCTGTCGGGCGCGTGGCGGCTGCCGTTGAGGATCGAAGCGTCGCGCCCCAGCACCTCGTGTTCGGCGTAGCCGGTCATGCGGGTGAACGCGGTGTTGACCGAAATGAAGCGGAAGTCGAGGTCGGTGACGGTCACGGCCTCGCTCATGTTGCGGATGACTTCCGAGGCGATGCGGCGGTCGCGGTCGGCGGCGCGGATCGCCGAAATGTCGCGCTCGGTGCCGCATACGCGCAGCGGCTTGCCGTCGGCGTCGCGTTCGATGACCTTGCCGCGCGACAGCACCCATGTCCATTCGTCGTCGCGCCCGCGCACGCGGTGCTCGACTTCGAAATGTGCGGTCCGGCCCGCGAGGTGCTCGGCCAGCGCGTGATCCAGGTTCGCGAGGTCGTCCGGGTGCACCATGGTGCGGCGCCATTCGTCGGCCGGCACCGATTGTTCGTGGTGGCCGCCGGGTGTGCCTTCGGGGCCGAGGCGGAGAATGGTGCCGTGCTCCAGGTTCCAGTCCCAGAATTCGTCGCCCGAACCCCACAGCGCCTGCCGCAGGCGGCTCTCGCGAAGCTGCAACTGGCGGCGGTGCCGCACCTGCTCCAGGTGATGGCTGCGCCAACCGAGTACCGCGATCAGGATTAGCAACGCGACGGCGGCCGCGTACACCAGCCGCATCGCGGGGCTCCACCACCACACGACCGGGATGTGGAACTGCAGACTCGCGGTGTTGCCCGGCGTGCCGTCGCGGAGGAGCGCCTGGACTTCCAGACGGTAGTTGCCCGGAGCGAGATCGGAATAGGTGACGGTGTGGTCGAGTGTCGGGGCAGACCAATCCGGGTGCCGCGAACCGAGCAGTCGAACGCGGAAACGGTTGTGGGCCGGTGCGGCATAGTCGAACGTGCTGAAGGCGGCGCGCACGCTGCGGTCGCCGGAACCCAAGCTCAGAATCTGTGACGCGGTCTGTGGCAGCTGAAGCTGGTTCTCGCCTGTGTAGAAAGCAGTGAGCGCTACCGGCGCCAGAATTGTCGACGAGTGCTGATGCTTCGGCTCGACGATGTCGAACCCGTGGCCACCGAACAGAAGCGCGCCGCCGGCCGTGCGCGCGCCCGCCCCCGAGGTGTATTCATTGCCCTGAGTACCATCGGCGATCCCGAAGCTACGAATGGAGCCAGTCTTCGGGTTGAGCCGACCGAGGCCGAGATTGGTGCTGAACCAGATATGCCCTTCGGTATCTTCCAGCATGCAATTGATCGCGTCGTCGGGCAGTCCACCGCCGAGTCCGTAGCGCTGGAACTCCGCACCATTTGGGCCAACGTGTTCCAGGCGGCTGATTCCGGAGAGTGTTCCCACCCACACCCGCCCGTGTCCGTCGACCAGCAGGCTGGCGACAGCGTCGCCAGCGAGTGAATCCGCATCTCCGGGAATTTCCCGGAAAGTACGGATTTTCCCGCTGACAGAATCGATCATCGATACGCCATTCGTCGTGCCGGCCCAGATATTCCCGGCGCGGTCCTGGGCGATCGTGACTACGTTTGGGCTGCCGAGTCCTTGCGCGGCATAGAAGCGCTGAACTACATGTCCGTCGCGGTAACGGACAAGGCCTGCATTGTACGGCGCGACCCAGAGGTCGCCATTGTGGGCGCGAAAAACTGCGCGCACGGGCGCCGTCAGCGGTTGGCCATCAAGACGCGCATACGCAACCGCGCCCGTCTTGGAATCCAGGCGCAGCAGGCCGTAATTGGAAGGGAACAGCAGATTGCCGTCTGCGTCTCCCAGTATGTCGTAGATACGGATGTCCTGCGCGTCGCCAGGGTCTGCGAACCGCGGCGAGCCACCTTGCGCTGCGGATGTCGCGCCCCGATCAGGATGGCTGCCTGCGATCGCTGTCACCAGCGCACGCTTGTAGCTGGTGACTTCGCGGGTGACGGGGTCATAACGAACGAGACCCGGACCGCTCATCGCGACCCAGAACTGTCCACCATCAGCGGCCTTCAACGCGCTGACAAAAGTCTTCGCGCGCGGATCGCCAGTCAGATCGAGAACCGAACTGATGGGGCTGTTGTCGGTGCGGGTCCACACCACCCCGGAGGTGAGCGTGCCTACCCAGAGCAGTCCCGTTCGATCGACGAACATGGCCTTGATGGGCGAATCGGGCAGGCCGCCCGTGATTCCGAGTGGCGCCGGCGTAACTCTGACGACAGAACCGTCGGACCCGAGGCGAACCAGCGTGTGGTCGGTCAGTCCAAGCCACAGATGGCCGGCCTTGTCGGCCACCATCGACACGACGCCCGTGCCGGAGCCGAACGCCGATGGCCACAATGGGGTAAGCGCTCCACTACGCCGGTCGACACTTGCGAGACCATCCGCATTGCCGAGTAGCAGCCGACTTCCCTGATCGCAGAAGAGCGCGTTGATGGGCGAACCCGTGTCGAGGAGGACGCGACCGCTGGATTTGACGGTGTCCAGCACGACGATTTCGTCCCCCGCGCTGGCGTAAACCGTGCCGTCACCACAGCGCGTCATGGACTGGACCCACGCCTGCGAGCCGACGGCTTCGGCCCAGACCGGTTCGAGCCGTGGCTTGGCAGCACCACCCGTGAGTCTGTCCACGCCGCGTGGGCTGCCGACGAGCACGTCGCCCCCGGGCAAGCTCAACAGACCCGTGACGGGTATTTGCCTGCGTTGCACGGCAGGCGGCAGGGGAGTCGTCAAATCGGTGCCGGGATCAAACAGGATCAAACCGCCGCTGGTGGAACCGACCCACAACCTTCCGTCGCCGGCATCGGCCAGCGAGGTCACCCTGTAATCCTCGGGCAAGCTGTCGGCGCGGTTCGGGTCGTGCGTGTAGCGGGTGAGGCTGTAG
>JBQCCP010000049.1:0-12577 GCA_051962095.1 Rhodanobacteraceae bacterium | reverse complement strand
CGGCGTGTTCTCGTCGTGCCACATGCCTTGCGCCTTGGCATACGCTTCGATCAGTTCGATGTGCTTCGGATCGCGGCCCGACAGTCGCAGGTAGTTGAGCGATTCCTTGTCGATCGGGCAGATCGCGCAGGTCGCGCCATATTCGGGCGACATGTTGCCAAGCGTGGCGCGGTCGGCCAGCGGCAGGTGCTGCAGGCCGGGGCCGAAGAACTCCACGAACTTGCCGACCACCCCGTGCTTGCGCAGCATCTGGGTCACGGTCAGCACCAGGTCGGTCGCGGTCGCGCCCTCCGGGAGTTTGCCGGTGAAGCGGAAACCGACCACCTGCGGAATCAGCATCGAAGACGGCTGGCCCAGCATCGCGGCTTCGGCCTCGATGCCGCCCACGCCCCAGCCGAGCACGCCCAGCCCATTGACCATCGTGGTGTGCGAATCGGTGCCGAACAGCGTGTCCGGGAACGCCCAGGTCTTGCCTTCGACGTCGCGCGTCATCACCACGCGCGAAAGGTATTCGAGGTTCACCTGGTGCACGATGCCGGTGGCGGGCGGCACCACCTTGAAATCATCCAGCGCCTTCTGGCCCCAGCGCAGGAACGCGTAGCGCTCGCGGTTGCGCTGGAATTCGATTTCCGCGTTGCGCGCCAACGCGTCGGCCTCGCCGAACACGTCCACCTGCACCGAGTGGTCGATCACGAGTTCCGCGGGCGACAGCGGATTGATCTTTTTCGGATCGCCGCCGAGGACGACCATCGCGTCGCGCATCGCGGCCAAATCCACCACGCACGGCACGCCGGTGAAATCCTGCAGCACCACGCGCGCGGGCAGGAAGGAGATTTCCGTGGAAGGCTCGGCTTTCGGGTCCCAGTTCAGCACCGCCTCGACCTGCGCTTTCGTGACTTCGCTGCCATCCTCGTTGCGCAGCAGGTTTTCCAGCAGGACCTTCATCGAGTAGGGCAGGCGCTTCAAGTCGTATTCCGTGCCCAGCTTCGCGAAACTGGCGATCTGGTAAGACTTGCCGCCGACGCTGAGGGTGTCGCGAATCCCGAACGAGTCTTGCATGGTGCTCTCCTGAAAGTGCGCGCGGATCTTTGGCTTGGGTTTGAGTGAACGAGGAACGTCATGCCTTGCGGTGCAGGGATGCACCGCCCGCGACACAATCCCATCATCGGCTTGTGTCGCGAAGCCGCGTCCGGACATGTGCCGGACCCGGCGTGCTCTGGCAAATCCCGGATGGATTTGTCCAGAGCCGAGGAGATGGACCGCCTATTATCGCGCAAACCCCACCGCGATGCCCGCGCACCTGCGCCGGAGGGAGTGACTCGGTAGACTCACGCGAACCGGGGCGGAACATCGCATGTTGGGGAGCAGACTCGACAGACCATGATCGCACCCGTCCGCCTGTTGCTTCGCGTGTACGAGAAGTGGAAGCGCGACACCCTTTACGAGGGTGATTTCCGTCCCAGCATCAGCATTCTCAAGCTTTCCTTCATCGCGCTCTTCATCGGCGGCGCGGCGGCGGTCATCGCGTGGATGCTGTACCGGTTGATCGGCCTGGTGACGCACATCGCGTTCGCCGGGCAATGGAATTTCGGCTTCGTCCAGCCGGCCGCCTTGCATGCACCATGGTGGGTGATCATCCTGGCGCCCGTCGTCGGAGGCGTGATCATCGGCTTCATGGCGCGCTACGGCACCGAACGCATCCGCGGCCACGGTATTCCCGAAGCGCTCGAGGCGATCCTGTTCCGCCGCAGCAAGATGATGGCGAAGGTCGCCATCCTGAAGCCGCTGTCGTCGGCGATCGCGATCGGTACCGGAGGTCCGTTCGGCGCCGAAGGTCCGATCATCATGACCGGCGGCGCGGTCGGTTCGTTGATCGGGCAAGCGTTCTCGCTCACCTCGATCGAACGGCGCACGCTGCTGGTGGCCGGCGCCTGCGCGGGCATGTCCGCGACCTTCGCGACGCCCATCGCGGCCACGCTGGTGGGTGTGGAACTGCTGCTGTTCGAGATGCGTCCGCGCAGCACGATCCCGGTCGCGATCGCCTGCTTCGTGGCGGCGGTGCTGCGGCCGTTCCTGATCGGACACGGGCCGCTGTTTCCGATCACGGTCCAGTTCCATCTGCACATCGCGGAGTTCGGGATGGCTGCGGTCAGCGGCCTGATGGCCGGCTTGCTGGCCACGGCGGTGACGTTCCTCGTCTACAAGGTCGAGGACGGCTACCGCAAGCTGCCGATCCACTGGATGTGGTGGCCCGCGATCGGTGCGCTGGTGGTCGGCATCGGCGGCGTGATCGATCCGCAAACGCTGGGCGTCGGCTACAACGTCATTTACCAACTGCTGACCGGCAAGCTGATCGGCGCGGCGATCGTCACCTTCATGATCGTGAAAGCGGTGATCTGGATCGTGTACCTGAGTTCCGGCACTTCGGGCGGCACGCTGGCGCCGCTGCTCGCGTTGGGGGCTGGACTGGGCGGACTGGAAGCCATGTTTTTCCCCGGCCCCTATCCGCTGTTGTGGCCATTGCTCGGGATGGGCGCGATGCTGGCCGCGGTGATGCGGATGCCGTTCACGTCGATCCTGTTCGCGCTGGAACTGACCGGCAACGCCAGCATGTTGCCCGCGCTGTTGATCACCTGCACGACGGCTTACGGGGCGAGTGTGTTCCTGATGAAGCGATCCATTCTCACCGAGAAGATCGCGCGGCGCGGCCTGAACATCTTCCGTCCGTACACGCTCAATCGTCTCGAATACATGTCGGTGAGGGAAGTGATGACGCGCGAGGTAGTGAGTGTTCCGGCCGACATGACCGTGAGGGACCTGCGCGACCGGTATTTCGGGAGCGAGCAACAGTATCGTGCCTATCCGGTGGTGGATGCGGAAGGCATCTTGCTGGGCATCGTCGATCGCGCGCGTTTGCGCGAATGGCTGGAAAGCGACGGTTCCGGGGCGGCGCGCCTTGCCGAGCTCATGAGCGGGGATCCGGTAGTCGCGTTTCCCGAGGAAAGCTGCCAGAGCATCGCGATCCGCATGGCGGTGGAAAAACGCGACCGCATCCCGGTGGTCAACCGAGACAATCGCCAGTTCCTGGGTATCGTCACCCGCTATGACCTGCTGACGCCGTACACGCACACCCACGACGAGGAACTGCTGCGCGAGCGGGTGTTTCGCGCGGGCGGGCGGCCGTGAGTTGCGCTGCTGCTCCGTAGGTTGCGCTGATCCCGGCTCAGCCGGGAGAAGCTCAACGCGACGTGCGACGATGTTGGGCTTCCGCCGATGGAGCCGGCGTCAGCCAAACCTACGAATGCTGCTTCTCATCCACGCAGCGCGACACCGGTGAGCATCCCGCGCGCGATCATCACCTCGCGCTTGGGCCGCAGCAGCAGGTGCCGACGCCGCCCACCGAGCTGGCGCCACAGTACCGCCGCCCGCACCGCGGCCAGCAGCAGGGCGCGCACGCGCTGTGCCTTGGCGGGTTGCTGCAGGTACAGCGGATTGCCGACCACGGTGACGCGCGGCTTCAATCCGGACAGGTTGGCGGAATAGATGTCCGCCAGCCGGGCGATGATGGTCGGATGACTGACGGGGAAGTGCTGCAACTGCCGCTGCATCCCGGCCAGGCTTTCGCCGAGGCGTTGGTTGATGGCCGGGTGCCGGGCCAAGCTGCGTTCCAGCTTCATCACGTTGATCAGCATGTGGAACAGCGGTAGGTCGCGGTCGTCGCCTTCCACCTGTTCGATCAGCACGCGCAGGCCCCGGCGCACCCCGCGGTTGCCGCCGAACACGTCGGCGGCGCTGTCGGATTCCAGCTTGAACACGCTGGCGAGGCTCGCTTCCAGGGCTTCGCTGTCGCAATCGCCCTCGCGGGCCAGTTCGCGCACCAGCGACAACGCCTGGAACACCCCCGCGAGCGCCAGCACGCGCGATTCCTTCATGCCGGGGCTCCGATGCGCGGCGCGTCGGTGCTGTCGATCACTGCGCCGCCCAGGCATTCCTCGTCGGCGTAGAAAACCACGGACTGCCCGGGGGCGACCGCGCGTTGCGGCAGGTCGAAACGCACTTCGCAGCGATCGCCGTCCACCTCGACACGGCACGGTTGCGGCGGCTGGCGGTAACGCGTCATCGCGGTGCAGCCGAACGAGGCCGAAGGGGCGGCGCCGGCGATCCAGTGCGTGCCGCTGCCGGCGAGCGAGCGCGACTGCAGCCACGGGCTGTCGTGGCCCTGGTCGACGTACACCACGTTGGCGGCGACGTCCTTGCCGACGACGTACCAGGCTTCGCCGCTGCCGCCCGCGCGGCCGCCGAGGTTCAGCCCGGAACGCTGGCCGGGCGTGTAGAACATCGCGCCCTGGTGCTCGCCCAACGCACGGCCGTCCGGCCGGCGCAGTTCGCCGGGCTGCGCGGGCAGGTAGGTCGACAGGAAGGCGCGGAAATCGCGCTCGCCGATGAAGCAGATGCCGGTGGAATCCTTTTTCGCGGCGACGGGCAGGCCCGCTTCGGCCGCGATCCTGCGCACTTTGTCCTTGTGCAGGTCCCCCAATGGAAACAGCGCTGCGCCGAGTTGCTCCTCATCCAGCATGTGCAGGAAATAGGTCTGGTCCTTGCCGCGATCGCGGGCGCGCAGCAGCCGCCAGCGGCCGTCGACGCATTCATTCCTGGCGTAATGGCCGGTCGCGATCTTCTCCGCGCCTTCCGCGCGCGCGGCGGCCAGGAACGTGCCGAACTTGATCTCGCGGTTGCACAGCACGTCCGGGTTCGGGGTGCGGCCGGCACGATATTCATCCAGGAAGTATGCGAATACCCGTTCCCGGTATTCGGCCGCGAAGTTGGCGCTGCGGAAGGGGATGCCCAGCCGGGCGCAGACCGCCAGCGCATCCTTGCGGTCGGTATCGGCATGGCAGCCGGATTCCGGGTCGTCGTCCTCCCAGTTCAGCATGAAGAACCCGGAAAGGTCGTGCCCCGCGCGCTTCAGCAGCAGAGCGGCGACCGAGGAGTCGACGCCGCCCGACATCCCGACCGTGACGCGCATGTATCAGGGCCTGTTGCCGGTCGCCGAAACGAACCGCGTTGCTTCCGCAGCGGTCGCCAGACGAGGCGCGCGCCGCAGCGCCAGAGTGGTTCTCTCGTCAAGGCGCGCACCAAAGGATGGCGGCCGCTGCGGAGCAACCCTCCTGGCCGGGGCCCTTTGCCCGCATGGCGGCGCCATCGCTCGTCTATGTATCGACATACATCTTCCTCACTCTTTCTTGCCCTGCAGACAAACAGCCGCCGGCGCGGTCGGTTGGCATGGCGTTGGCAAGCCCGGACTCCGGCAACGGTCCGGCGCCGATTGTGCCGGAACACGGGTCCGTCGCGGCAGACGGCAGACAATCGCTACGGGCGCAGCATGGCCACGAAACGCGCGGTCAGCACCGCGGCCGCGCCCTCCGCGCCCGCCAGCTCGCAGACCACGTCCACGCGCCCCTTGCCCCGCGTCTTCAGCGCACGCTGCAATTTGTCCAGCGCTTCGGGCTCGGCAAAACGCGCGGTGCCGCGCAATTCGCTCCACACGGGTTCGCGGTAGCGCAGATGCGAATCGCCCACGTAGATGTCGCACTCGAGCTTGCGTGCGCGCAGGCCCAGTTCGATCAGGCCCCAACCGGCCAGTGTCAGCAACGAGGCCATGCTGCCGCCGAACACGCAGCCCTTGTCGTTGACGTTGGGGGCGAGCGGCGCGGTCATTTCCAGCAGGTCGCCGGCATAGCGCCGCACCTTCAGGTCCATCGCGTCGGCCAGCGGGATGGTTTCGCGGATGTGGGATTCGAGTGCCGCGGCGGCGGAGTCGTTCGCGTTCATCGCGCAAGTTTGTCGTGGCGCGGCGGACACGACAAGACTTGCGCGTCCCGCGCTTATGATGCGGCGCATGACTGGCCATCGCCCCCTCGCCGGCACCCGCATCGCGATCACCCGGCCAGCCGGTACCGGCAGCGCGCTGGTGCAGCGCGTGCGCGCATTGGGCGGAACGCCGCTGCTGCTGCCAGGTTCCAGCCTGCGCGAGGCACCCGACGCGGCCGCCGCACGCAAGGCTTTGCGTGAAGCGCTGGCCTGCGACATCGCGATCTTCACCAGTCCCGCGGCGGTACGGTTCGCGCGCGGCCTTGGCGCGCTGCGTGGCCGTGCCCGGATGCTGGCGCCCGGCGCGGGCACGCTGCGCGCGCTGCGTCGGGCCGGGTTCACCAGGGCGCAGGCGCCCGCGCGCGAAGACAGCGAAGGCATTCTGGCGCTGCCGATGCTGCAGCGCGTGCGCGATGTGCGCATCGGCATCATTGGCGCGGCGGGCGGACGCGGCTTGCTGGACCGCGAACTCGGCGTCCGCGGCGCGACGGTGCTGCGCGCCCACGTCTATCGGCGCCTGCCGGCGCGCCTCGATCGTCGTCACGTCGAGGCGCTGTCGCGCGACACGCAAAAGCCGCTGTACGTGCTGCTGTCCAGCGCGGAAGCACTCGCCAACATCGGCGCCGCGTTGCCCGACGACGCAAGGCGCGCGCTGTCCGCTGGCACCGCCATTGTCAGCAGTGCGCGACTGGCAGCCACGGCACGCGATGCGGGTTTCACGCGCGTGCTGCGCGCAGAATCCGCGCGCGCCGACGCAATGCTTGCTGCAGTCACCGGCGACGCCGCGCCGGGCGCTGCTAGCATGCCCCCATGATCGAAGAGCCCGCCGAAGAAACCATCACCGAATCCAAGCCGCGCAAGCCGCGCGGACGCGCACCGGGTGTTGCCGCGCTGGCGGTGGTCGTCGCGATCGTGGCGCTGGTCCTGGCCGCCTGGAGCGTCTGGCGCGTGCAACGTTTCGCACAAGCAGAAGCGGCCGCGCGCAGGCAGGACGCCGCCACCATCGCCGATCTGCAAAACCAGCTCGCGGCGGGCAACCAGCAGGCGCAGGCGGGCACCCATCGCATCGCAAACCTGGAAACGGGGGTGGACGATCTGCGCAACACAGCCCAGGGTCTCAACCGCCGCATCGCGAACCTGGAAACCGCGTTCACCAACCTGAGCGGCCAGCAGCAATCGGGCCGCGACACGCTGCTGCTCAACGACGCGGAGATGCTGCTTCGCACTGGCCAGCAACGTTACGACCTGTTCCACGACAGCGCCGGCGCGTTGAAGGCCTACTCGCAAGCGATCGAAGTACTGGCGCAGGTGCAGAATCCGGCGTATGCGCCGGTGCGCGCCAGCGCCACCACCGAGCGCGACGCGCTGGCGGCCGCCGCGCCGCCTTCGCGGCAGGCAGCGCTGGACACGCTTTCGCGCCTCCGTAGCAAGACCGCGACGCTGCCGCTGGCAACGGGCGAACCCGCCGCCGCGTCGTCGGCCGCGAAGCCGGGATTCTGGTCGCGGGTCGGGCGCGCCTTCGGCGGCATCGTCAAGGTCACGCACGACAACGACAGCGCGGCACCGCTCGTCGATCCACGGTTCGCGTCTCAGGCGCTGGCGCTGGACCTCGCGCAAGCGCAGGAGGCGCTGCTGGCGTTCGACGACGCCGATTACCGCGATGCGCTGCAGCGCGCGAATGACTTGCTGGCCGCACAGTACGACCCGCACGATGCCGGCGTGAAGGACGCCCGCGCGCAGATCGCCAACCTGCTGGCGCAGCGCGCGTCGGGTCCGGCGCCGCAGCTCGGCGGCGCACTGGCGCAACTGCAAAGCCTGCGCGGCAGCCAGGCACCGGCCGCGCCCGCACCGGCGGCCAGCAGCGGAGCCAGGCCATGAAAGGCAAGCGCTGGCTCATCCTGATCCTGATCATCATCGCCCTGCTGGCGCTTCTCTTCGTGTGGCTGGCTTCCGACCCCGGCTACGTGCTGATCCGTTTCCGCGGTTGGCGCATCGAAGCCACCGTCGTCGGCGCGCTGGCGATCCTGATCGCCGCGTGGATCGCGATCGGCATCGCGTGGTGGTTGCTGCGCTGGCCGTTCGGCGCGCTGTCGCGGCGGCATCGCCGCATCAGCCAGGAACGCTTGCGCGACGGGCTGGTCGCGATGGCCGAAGGCCGCAATGTCGAGGCCAACCGGACCCTGCAGCGTGCCGCGCAATATTCCTCGCTGCGCTCGCCCGCGCTGCTGTCGGCGGCCGACGCCGCGCACCGCCACGGCGACACCCAGCGCGCGCTGGAAGCGCTGGACGAGGCCGCGCAGCATGCCCCCGAAGCCGCACGCATCGTGCGTGCGCGGATCCTGCGCGAAAGCGGTCGCCCCGAGGAGGCCCTGCAACTGCTCGCCCCCGGCGCGGAAGCCGGCAAGCTGCCGCCGGCCGGGTGGCACGAATACGCGCTGGCGGCGCTCGCCACCGGTCAGCCCGACAAGGCGCGCGCGGCGCTGGAACCGCTGCGCAAATCCGACATGCTGGGCGCGGTTGGCCATGCGGAACTGGTGGACGACGTGCTCGGCGCTTCGTTGCGCAAGGCGGCCGATGCCGCGGCGCTGCAGGGACTCTGGAAACGCGCCACCCGCCAGCAACGCCAGATGCCGGCCCTGCTGGGCGCGTATGTGCGCCGCGCCCACGCGCTGAACGTTTCGCACGATGCGCTCGACGCGATCGAGGATTCGCTGAAGCGCGAATGGAACCCCGAACTCGTCGCCGCCTATGGCGATGCCACGCCGCCCGCCGAAGCCGCCGCGCGCCTGCGCGTCGCGCAGCGCTGGCTGGATGTCCATCCCGGTGACGACGCGCTGCTGCGCACGCTGGGCGTGCTGTCGATGCGCGCATCCGATCCGCGCGACGCCCGCGAATACCTGGTGCGTGCGCTCGCACTGAAACCCACCGCCGCGAGCTGGGCGGCCTTGGGCGACGTGCAATCCGCGTCCGGCGAACCCGGCGACGCCACCCGTTGTTATGCCAACGCGTGGAAGTGCGGGCAGGGCGAGACCATCGCCCCGGGGCCGCACGAAGCGGGCATCGATGCCGCACACGTCACGCTGGAAGAGCGCGACGAACACGGCATGCCGCGCCTGCCAGGCGAGCAGTCGTCGCCCGTGCGGTGAGTACCGTGCCGATCTGGAAGCAACGCGTCGATCTCGAAACCGTGAACGCGTGGAGCCGCCGCACCCTGATGCAGGCGCTCGACATCCGCATCACCGAAATCGGCGATGACTTCCTGCGCGGGACGATGCCCGTGGACGATCGCACCCGGCAGCCGTACGGCATCCTGCATGGCGGCGCCTCGGTCGCCCTCGCCGAAACGCTGGGCTCGACCGCGGCGATGCTGTGCTGCGAGGACGGCCGCGCCGCGGTAGGCCTCGACATCAACGCCAATCATCTGCGCGCGGTGCGCGAGGGCCTCGTCACCGGCACCGCGCGGCCGATCCACGTCGGGCGCAGCACGCAGGTCTGGGAAATCCGCATCGAGAACGAAGCCGGGAAATTGACCTGCATCGCCCGCCTCACGATGGCCGTGGTACCGGGCAGCGCGTTCGCGCTGCGGAAGTAGCGCCATCTCGGCTGCTGCGACAGCGCCGGCCTAACCTGGGCCGCATCCCGCTCCTACAATTGCGCCATGGAAACCACCCTGCTCTACGTGCTCGTCGCGCTGGCCGCACTGACGGTCATCCTGCTCGCAGCCCTGCTGGTGCGCCCCCGCGGCGATGCCGCGCTGCGCGGAAAACTCGATGCCTTGCGCGGCGACAGCGAACGCGTCGAACGCGTGCTGCGCGACGAGCAGCGCGCCGGACGCACGGAACTCGCGCAATCGTTCGAGCAGTTCCGCGGCCAGGTGCAGGCGCAACTGGAAACCGCCGGCACCCGGCAGCGCCAGCGCATCGAGGAATTCTCGACGCGGCTTTCGCAACTGATCGAGCGCACCGACCGCGGCGGCGAAGCGCTGCGCAACCAGTTGATCGACGATGCCCGCAACACGCGCGCCGAGAGCCAGGCATCGCTGAAGCAATTCAGCGAACAACTGCAGGCCTCGCTGAAATCCCTGACCGCTGACAACGAGAAACGCCTCGCGGAAGTGCGTGGCACCCTCGACGCACAACTGAAGGCGCTGCAAACGGACAACGCGGCGCAACTCGACAAGATGCGCGAAGTGGTCGACGAGAAATTGCAGAAGACGCTGGAAACGCGGCTCGGCCAATCGTTCGGCGTGATCGCCAAGCAACTGGAGGCCGTGCAGCGCGGCCTCGGCGAAATGCAGACGCTGGCGGTGGGCGTCGGCGACCTGAAGCGCGTGCTCTCGAATGTGAAGACCCGCGGCACCTTCGGCGAAGTGCAACTGGGCGCACTGCTGGAACAGGTGCTCACCGCCGAGCAGTACGATTCCAATGTAGCCGTGGTCCCGCATTCGAACGAGCGCGTCGAATACGCGATCCGTTTGCCCGGGCAGGATGGCGGTGCGCCGGTCTGGCTGCCCATCGACTGCAAGTTTCCGATCGAGGATTACCAGCGCCTGCTGGACGCGCAGGAACGCGCGGACGCGGAAGCCGCATCCGCTGCCGCGCAGGCGCTGGAGCGGCGCGTGCGCGACGAGGCGAAAACGATCCACGGCAAATACGTCGCGCCGCCGCACACCACGGATTTCGCGATCCTGTTCCTGCCGGCCGAAGGCCTGTACGCGGAAGTGATCCGGCGCCCCGGCTTGTTCGAGGTGCTGCAGCGCGATCACCGGGTCACCGTGGCGGGGCCGACCACGCTGACCGCGATCCTCAACGCGCTGCAGATGGGTTTCCGCACGCTCGCGATCGAACAGCGCAGCAGCGAAGTGTGGCGGCTGCTCGGCGAGGTCAAAACGGAATTCGGCAAGTTCGGCGGCATCCTGGAAAAAGCCGAAAAGCAGTTGAACACCGTCAGCCGCAGCCTCGGCGAAGCCGGCCGCAAGACCCGCACGATCAGCCGCGCGTTGCGCGACGTGGAGTCGCTGCCGGCCGCGGAAGTGCAATCGCTGCTGCAGGATGCGGCGCTGCACGACTTCGATGACGACGACGCCCCGGAACCGGCCAAAGCCGACCCGGACCGGCCTTGACACAGCGACTCCTGATGCGCCGCGCCGACGGCGCTAAACTGCGCCGTTCGACATCCACCAAGGCAGATCGATGACCGAGCCCCGCAAACCTTCGCTGTGCGCCGCCGCCCGGCCGACCACCCCGGAAGTCACGCGCGAACAGGCCATGGACGCGGTGCGCACACTGTTGCGCTGGGCCGGCGACGAGCCGACCCGCGAAGGCCTGCTCGACACGCCCAAGCGCGTGGTCGGCGCCTACGAGGAGTGGTTCTCCGGCTATCGCGAAGATCCGCAGGAATACCTCGCGCGCACCTTCGAGGAAGTGGCGGGCTACGACGAAATGATCGTGCTGCGCGGCATCCAGTTCGAATCGTTCTGCGAGCACCACATGGCGCCCATCATCGGCCGCGCGCACGTGGGCTATCTGCCGGACGGGAAAGTCGTCGGCATCTCCAAGCTCGCGCGCGTGGTGGATGCCTTCGCCCACCGGTTCCAGGTGCAGGAGAAACTCACCGCGCAGATCGCGACCTGCATCAGCGAAGTGCTGCAGCCGCGCGGCGTCGGCGTGGTGATCGACGCGACCCACCAATGCATGACCACGCGCGGCGTGCACAAGCGCGGGGTGTCGATGATCACCAGCCAGATGCTGGGCGTGTTCCGCGAAGACGCGCGCACCCGCGCCGAGTTCCTGAATTTCATCGATATCGACGGCGGGAAGTGATTTTTGCGGTCGTCCATGATCGCTGCACAACGAACCATCAGGAATATTGAATCCGCCTTGCTTCGGCAGACCAGAACGGGCTTTCTGCCCTGACTTTCCACAAAGTCGCTTCGATTGGGGTGCAGGGCGCGCCGGCGCTAAAATCGATCTCTTGTTTGCGATCCCTCGGCACGTTCAATGACGGAACCCCAGCATTTCGAACACCCGCGCCGCCGCGCGGCGGTGATCTTCATCTTCGTCACCGTGACCATCGACATGCTGGCGTTCGGGATCATCATCCCGGTTCTGCCGCACCTGATCGTGGAGTTGATCGGCGGCAGCATCGCCAAGGCCGCGGTGTGGTCCAGCGCCTTCAGCACGCTGTTCATGCTGATGCAGTTCGTGTGCTCGCCGATCCAGGGCGCGCTGTCGGACCGCTTCGGCCGGCGCACCGTGATCCTGATCTCGAGCTTCGGTCTCGGGGTCGATTTCATCGTGATGGCGCTGGCGCCGTTCCTGTGGCTGCTGTTCATCGGCCGCGCCGTGTCCGGCATGTGTGCGGCCAGCTTCTCGACCGCGAATGCCTACATCGCCGACATCACGCCGCGCGAAAAGCGCGCCGCCGCGTTCGGAATGCTGGGCGGCGCATTCGCGATCGGATTCATTGTGGGGCCGGCGCTGGGCGGCTTCCTGGGACACTTGTGGATTCGCCTGCCGTTCTGGGCCGCAGCGGTCCTGAGCCTGATCAACTTCTGCTACGGTTTTTTCGTGCTGCCGGAATCGCTGCCGAAGGAACGCCGCACGCCGAAGTTCGACTGGCGCCACGCCAACCCGCTCGGCTCGGTGTTGCTGCTGAAGCGCTACCCGCAGGTGTTCGCGCTGGCGCTGGTGTTCTTCCTGCTCGC
>JBQCCP010000048.1:0-20647 GCA_051962095.1 Rhodanobacteraceae bacterium | reverse complement strand
ACCCGCCACACGCCGCTGATGCGCCAGTACTTCGCCGCCAAGGCCGAGTACCCGGACACGCTGCTGTTCTTCCGGATGGGCGATTTCTACGAACTGTTCTACGACGACGCCCGCAAGGCCGCGCGGTTGCTGGACATCACCCTGACCCAGCGCGGCGAATCGGCCGGCGCGCCGATCCCGATGGCGGGCGTGCCCCACCATGCGATGGAGGCGTATCTCGCCAAGCTGGTGCGCGCGGGTGAATCGGTGGCTATCTGCGAGCAGATCGGTGACCCGAATGGCAAGGGTCCGATGGAGCGCAAGGTGGTGCGCGTGGTGACGCCAGGCACGCTCACCGACGAGGCGTTGCTGCCGGAGCGGCACGACAACCTGTTGCTGGCGATCGCGGCGGGTCAATCCGGGTTCGGACTCGCGTGGGTCGACCTGGCCGGCGGACGTTTCCTGCTGTGCGAAGTTGCCGGCGCCGACGCGCTTGCGGCGGAACTCGCGCGGCTCACGCCTGCGGAAACGCTGGTCTGCGAAGACGTGGCGTGGCCGCAGCCGGTGGCGACCTTGAACGGCCTGCGCAAACGTCCGCCGTGGCACTTCGACGAGACCAGCGCGCGGCGCGAATTGACGCGCTTCTTCGGCACGCGCGACCTGTCCGGCTTTGGCGCCGATGGCGTGCCGCTGGCCATCGCCGCGGCAGGCTGCCTGCTCGGCTATCTGCAGGAAACCCAGAAAGCCGCATTGCCGCACCTGACCGGGCTCGCGGTCGAATCGGCGGAGGAAACCGTGGCGATGGATGCGGCCACCCGGCGCAACCTGGAACTCGACACGCATCCGTCGGGCGACACGCGCTACACCTTGCTCGGCGTGCTGGATTCCACGATCACGCCGATGGGCGCGCGCGCATTGCGGCGCTGGCTGCACCGGCCCTTGCGGGACCAGGCGATGCTGCGGCGGCGCCATCAGTCGCTCGCGGCGCTGATCGAATCCGGGGTGCTGGACGCGCTGCGCGAGCAATTGCGCGCAATCGGGGATCTCGAACGCATTCTTTCCCGCGTCGCGCTGCGCTCGGCGCGTCCGCGCGACCTCGCCACGCTGCGCGACGGGTTGGCCGCGGCGCCAAGATTGCGTGAAACCATCGCGAAGCTCGATTCGCCGCTGCTGCATGGACTGCTGGAGCGCCTCGGAGAGCACCACGACACGGTTCAACTGCTGCAAGCTGCCATCGTGGAACGCCCGCCCGCGCTGCTCCGCGAAGGCGGCACGATGGCGGACGACTACGATGCCGAACTCGACGAATTGCGCCAGCTTTCCACGCACGCCGACCAGTACCTCATCGAACTCGAAACGCGCGAGCGCGCCGCAACCGGCATCGCGACGCTCAAGGTCGGCTACAACCGCGTGCACGGCTACTACATCGAATTCGGCAAGGCCCAGGCCGACAAGGCACCCGCGCACTACACCCGCCGCCAGACCACCAAGAACGCCGAGCGCTACATCACCGAAGAACTGAAGGCGTTCGAGGACAAGGTGCTGTCGGCCAAGGAACGCTCGCTGATGCGCGAGCGCGCGTTGTACGACGGCGTGCTGGATGCGCTGATCGAAAAACTCGCGCCTCTGAAACAAGCCGCGCAATCACTCGCGGAACTCGACGTGTTGGCTGCGCTCGCCGAACGCGCGGATGCGCTGAACTGGTCGCGCCCGCAACTGGTGGGCGATGCCTGCATCGCGATCGAGCGCGGCCGCCATCCCGTGGTGGAAGCCGTGCGCACGGAGCCCTTCGAACCCAACGACCTTGCATTGGACGACGCACGCCGCATGCTGGTGATCACCGGCCCCAACATGGGCGGCAAGAGCACCTACATGCGCCAGAACGCGCTGATCGTGCTGCTGGCGCACATCGGCAGCTACGTGCCCGCAGCCAGCGCGACGATCGGCGCGATCGACCGCATTTTCACCCGCATCGGTGCGGGCGACGATCTTGCGCGCGGGCAATCGACCTTCATGGTCGAGATGAGCGAGACCGCCAACATCCTGCACAACGCGACCGCCCAGTCATTGGTGCTGATGGACGAGGTCGGGCGCGGCACCTCGACCTATGACGGCTTGGCATTGGCGCGCGCGGCGGCCGTGCACCTCGCCACGGCGAACCGCGCCTTCACCCTGTTCGCGACGCACTATTTCGAGCTGACCGCACTTGCATCGCAATTCGACGCCATCGCGAATGTGCACCTCGACGCCGTCGAATACCACGACGCCAGGCAAGGCGACCAACTGGTCTTCATGCACGCGGTGAAGGAAGGCCCGGCCAACCGCAGCTTCGGCCTGCAGGTGGCCGCACTGGCCGGTTTGCCCAAAGCCGTGATCGCGGATGCGAAGCAGACGCTCGCCGAACTCGAACGTGGCGTACATGGCGAGGCCGGAAAACCGTCCACGCAAAGCACTGCTTCCCCGCAATCCGACCTGTTCGCCGCGCCACCGGCCGACCCGGGCCTTACGCAACTCGCGGACGCAGTGCGCGCGCTCGATCCGGATGCGATGAGTCCACGCGAAGCACTGGAAGCGCTCTATCAGTTGAAGTTGCTTATCAAATAACCATCCTTGGTGCTCCCTCCGATCGGCATCCCTGCCTCACCCTCAGCCGTTGCACGCGATGCCACTGGCATCGCGTAAACGCAACGGCTTCGACCGCGAGAAGCAATGGAAGCCCTGTACCGGCTGAAGCAATCCAGCCCTTAGCTGCGCATCCACCGCCGGCACTGGCAACCGCATTCCCGCGGGCCTATGCTCGGCGCGCGATTCCAGAGGAGGGATTCACCATGCGTCGTTCCATTCTGCCGGCGGCCATCATCGCGATCGCCGCACTGCCGTGCGTCGCGCAGGCCGCGCACCGCGTTCCCGGTCAATGGGAAATCACCACCCAGATGCATTTCGTGCAAGGTGGCATCCAGATCCCGCCCGAGGCGATGGCGCAGATGAAGGCGCGCGGCATCAAGCTGCCCGACTTCGCTGCGCCACACACGTTCAGGAATTGCCTCACGCCCGAGGAAGCCGCCAGGGACGAGCACCCCGACTTCAGCCAGAACCAACGCTGCACCTCGCAGAACGCGAAGTGGTCGGGCAATCACTTCCACGCCGACATTACCTGCAGCGGCAGCGATGGTCCACGCCACGGCGTGATCGATGGCAGCATCGGCAGCGGCGGCAAGAGCTACGCCGGCACGTTCCGGATGGAGGGCGACGACCCGCACATGGGCGGCCATTTCGTGATGGAAGGCCAGTCGTCCGGCAAGTGGCTCGGCCCGACCTGCGCCAAGGATTCCTGACTGACCGCGTCCGGAGGATGGCGATCCGCGGCGGATACCACGTGTTCGCCGCGCTTCAGTCCTTCGATTCTTGCGAAGGCGCGCTGCCGACGGCTTCATCCGGAACGGCTGCTGGAGCCGATTCGATCCTTGGCGGATCGACGTGCACCACCAGCGATGCCGATGCACTTCCCATCGCCGCCTGCATGCCGCGGCCGATCGACGGTCGCATCGCGCCACTGACCGCGTGTATGGACCAGCTGTGGCCCGCTGCCGGCGGGCGCGGCGCCGGCGGTGCGATGGCCGCGGAAATCCGGGGCACGGGTGCGGCCGCGGACGGAGCCATGTGCGCCGGGTCGGGCAACGCGACGTCGGGAATCGCATTCCATTCTTCCAGCGAGATGCCCTCGGGAATCCTGTTCACCGGCATCGCCTCGACGCGCGCAGAGACACGCCCGGCCTGTACCAGCGCACGAATTGCGTGGAACACGTCCGCACGCCCGAACGGTTTCTTGACGAACCCGTCGGCGCCGAAACGCTGCACGTAGAACTGTTCGGTGGCCTGCTGGTTGCCGCTCATCATGATGATCGGCGTGGTGCGGGTGCGGCTGTCGCGGCGCAGCGTCCGCAGCACCGCGAAGCCGGAAATGCCGGGCAGCACGATGTCGAGGAAGATCAGGTCCGGAAGCTGCTCCCGCGCCATGTCGATCGCGCTTTCGCCATCGGCGGCCTTGAGCACCTCGTAACCATCCTGCATCAGCATCTTGCCGAGCACCGCGCGGATGGTGGCGGAGTCGTCCACCACCAGCACCCGTGCACCGACCGACGCGCGCAGCCGCTCGTCCGCGCGGCGCTCGACCGGCTCGGCCGGCTTGGCCGCCGGAGCCTTGAACCGTTTGAAGATGTCGAATACCGCCATCGTGTTCCCCGGGCTGGCACGCCATAGTGTCGGCGCCGTGCGCCGTCGGCGCAAGCACCGTGGCTGCGGTCAGGCGTCGAGGATCACGCTGCAGCAGGTTACGCCGCCCTCGGCCTTCTCGGTTTCCGACATGTCCACGTTGCGCACATCGATGCCCGCGCCGCGCAACGCGTCGGCCGTGCGCGGGCACGAAGCCGGATGGATCACCACGCCGCCGACCAGCACCGCGTTGGCGGCGTGCGGTTCCGATGGGTCGACCGCCGTGGCATGAAAACCGGGGAAGGATTCGGCATCCACCCACGCCGGGTTCAGCACCACGCGATCCGACGCAATCCGGGTGACCGCGCTCTTGAGGTGCAGGCAACCGCGCAGGGCCACGGATTCGACGCGATAGCCGAACGGCTCGACCCGTTCCGCCAGCTGCGCGATGCCCTCGGCATTGCTGCGCGCGGAGGCGCCCACGTACAGCACGCGATCGAGCCGCAACACGTCGCCGCCATCCAGCGTGGCCGGCGCCTCGATGTGCTGCAATTCGCGCAGCCCCGCAAGGGCCGCGGCCATGGACGCCACCTCCGCCCGTCGCGACGCCGCGCCCGGCCGGGTGAGCACCGCGACCTCGTCGAGTGGGACGACCGTGTCCTCCACGAACACCGAGTCGGGCAGATCAAGCTGCTCAGCCAGTTGCCGCACCTCGCAACCGGCGTCGCGCAACGCCTGTTCGTAGGCCGCGTGCTGCCGCCGGGCCAGTGCAAGGTCAATCGGCCGCCGCGGCAAATGGCTGAGTTCGCAACGTTGCAGCGCGCGGCTCACCGCGCGGGTGATGGCGATGCGGGCGATGGCGGTGTCCTCCCCGTGATCCGTCCGCCAGCATACCGGCAACCACGGGCATGCGCAGCCGCGCCCCGACGCCCCTACAATCGCCCGACCGCCGGCTGGCACCGCAGAGGTTGCGTATGCAAGTGTCGAAGCGACAGATCGGTCTGGTCACCGTCACCACGCTGGTGCTGGGCAACATGATCGGCTCGGGCGTATTCCTGCTGCCCGCAACACTCGCGCCCTACGGCGGCTACAGCCTGGCCGGCTGGGTCGTCAGCGCGCTCGGCGCGCTGCTGCTGGCGGGCGTGTTCTATCGTCTCGCACGGCGATCGCCCCGCGCAGGCGGGCCGTATGCCTATACCCGAGAGGCGTTCGGCGACTGCGTCGGATTCCTGGTGGCATGGATGTACTGGGTCGCGCTGGTCGGCGGCATCGCCGCCATCGCGGTCGCCTTCGCCAGTTACCTGTCGGCGCTGTTCCCGGTGATCGGCTCGCGGCCGGTGTTCGGCGCGCTGACCGCGCTGGCGGCGATCTGGGGCTTGACCTTCGTCAACATCGCCGGGGTGCGCAGCGCGGGCAACGTGCAGGTGGTGACGACTATCCTGAAACTGCTGCCGCTGCTGGCGCTGGCGATCTTCGGCTTCGCGCGTTTCGACCCGCACCTGCTGGCGCCCGGGCCACAGGCGGGCGCGCCGATGCAGGCGATCAGCCTGAGCGTCGCGGCGACGCTGTTCGCGTTCGTCGGCGTCGAATGCGCGACGATTCCGGCCGGGCACGTGCGCGACCCCGAACGGACCATTCCGCGCGCCACGCTGCTCGGCACCGTCATCGCGGCCATCGTGTACATCGCCTGCACCACCGCGGTGATGGGCCTGATGCCCGAAGCCGTGCTTGCAAAATCGCATGCGCCCTTCGCGGATGCGGGACGGCTGCTGTGGGGCGGCTGGGCCGGCTGGCTGATCGCGCTGGTGGCGGCGATCTCCTGCTTCGGCGCAGTGAATGGCTGGACGCTGATCGCGGGCCAGTTCCCGCAGGCGGTGGCGAAGGACGGCTTGTTCCCGCGCCTGTTCGCACGCGATTCGCGTTTCGGCACGCCGGCGCCGGCACTGGTCACTTCGGCTGTCATCAACAGCGTGTTCGTGCTGGCCAACTACAGCCACGGCATGGTGGCGCTGTTCACCTTCATGGTGCTGCTGACCACCCTCAGCACCGTGGTCGCGTATCTCTTCTGCGCGATGGCGGACATCGTGCTCGCGCACCGGGGCGGCAGGCCCGTACCGCTGCGCGATACGGCTCTTGCCTGCGCCGCGTTCGCCTTCGCGGTGTGGGCTGCGCTGGGCGCGGGCCAGGAGGCCGTGTACTGGAATTTCGCGCTGCTGATCGTCGGCATCCCGCTGTATGTATGGCAGGTGCGTCGCGTCGCGGGCGGCGGCGCCGCGCGCGAAGCCGCTTGATCGCTTAAAGCGAATCGAAGTCGCCCAGCGCGCGGATCAGCCGTCGCGCGCGCTTGTCCGGCCTTTTCGGCGGCGGCTGGTAGCCGGCGCGCTCGGCGCGGCGCTGTTCGCGCGCGGCTTCGCGCGCCTTCAGCGATGCCTCGGACTCGCGGTACAGCGCCTGCGCAACCGCGGCCGAGCCGCGCTTGTGCGCGAGCCCGGTCACTTCGACCTCGAACGTTTCCTCGCCGCGCACGATGCGAAGCGCCTCGCCGACCTTGACGGTGTGCGAAGGCTTGCAGGCCGCGCCATTGATCGTCACCCGCCCCCGCTCGACCGCCTGCTTGGCCAGCGCGCGGGTCTTGAAGAAACGCGCGGCCCACAGCCAGGCGTCCACGCGGACCTGATTGTTCACGGTCATCCGTTTGCCTCCCGCATGGCTAGAATCATGGCCGGCTGGGAGGGAGAGCCGCAATGGACTTTTTTTCGCATGCCTGGCAAGTGGGTGCCCTGTGCTTCATCATGGGCTTTCTGTTCGCGCGAATCCTCTACCGGCGCCGCGCCGACGACGCAACGCGGATCCGCCCGGAGGACATCAGCGACGCGGAAATCGAAGCCGAGTTGCGCATGGGCCAAAAGGTCGAAGCCATCAAGCTGTGCCGCCAGAAATACGGCTACGACCTGAAAACCGCCGTGGATGAAATCAACGCGAGGGCGGCGAAACTGGGGCTTCGCTCCTGACGCCGATCACGCACCGAGCAGCGCCCGGTTCATCCGCTGCACGAACGCGGCCGGATCGGGCAACTGCGCGCCCGCGGTGATCTCGGCCTGCTCCAGCAGCAACAGCGCCAGGTCCTTCGCCTTGGCCTCGTCGGCTTCCGATTCCACGCGTTTCACCAGCGCGTGGGCGGGATTGATCTCCAGCGTGGGCTTGGAATCCGGCACCTGCTGCCCGGCTTCGCGCAGCAGCCGTGCCAGGTGCGGCGCCAGTTCGTAATCGGAGAGCGCGAGGCAGGAGGGCGAATCGGTGAGCCGAGCGGAAACCCGCACGTCGCCCACGCGATCGCCCAGCAAGTCCTTGAGCTTCTTCACCAGCGGTTCGGCTTCCTTCGCGACTTCCTCCTGCTTCTTCTTGTCGGCTTCGTCCAGCGGCAGCTCGCTCTTCGCGACGTTCTTCAGCGGCTTGCCTTCGTATTCGGTGAACTGGCCGAGGATCCATTCGTCCACGCGGTCGAACATCAGCAGCACCTCGATGTCCCTGGCCCGGAAGGCTTCGAGCTGCGGGCTGCCGGCCGCGGCCCTGTAGCTGTCCGCGGTGACGTACCAGATCGCGTCCTGGCCGGGCTGCATCCGCGCGATGTAATCGTCCAGCGAGACGTCCTGTTCGGCGCCCTCGCCTTTGGTCGACGCGAAGCGCAGCAACTTGGCGATGCGCTCGCGATTGGAAGGATCCTCGGCGATGCCTTCCTTCAGCGTGTTGCCGAAGGCCTGGCGGAAGGTCTTGAACTTTTCCGGGTCGCTCGATGCCAGCTTCTCGATCAGGTCCAGCACGCGCTTGACGCAGGAGGCCTTGATCCGGTCGATCTGGCGGTTGTGCTGCAGGATTTCGCGGCTGACGTTGAGCGGCAGGTCGTCCGCATCGACGACGCCGCGCACGAAGCGCAGATAGTTCGGCAGCAACTCTTCGGCCGCGTCCATGATGAAGACGCGCTTGATGTAGAGCTTCACGCCGCGGCGTTCGTCGCGTGCGCCCATCAGAAGATCGAACGGCGGCTGCGCGGGAATGTACAGCAGCGTGGTGAAGCGCTGGCTGCCTTCGACGCGGTTATGCGTCCAAGCCAGCGGATCGCTGAAGTCGTGGCCGAGCGATTTGTAGAAAGCCTTGTAGTCGTCGTCGCTGATTTCCGACTTGGGTTTGGTCCACAGGGCCGAGGCGTCGTTGACGGTTTCCCACTCGTCGGTCGGTTTGCCGTCCTTGACCTTCTGCATCCGGATCGGGAACGCGACGTGGTCGGAATACTTCCGGATCAGTTCCCGCAGCTTCCAGTGGTCGAGGAATTCGCTGTCGTCGTCCTTCAGGTGCAGGATCACCGAAGTGCCGCGCCCGGCGATCGTTTCCGCGGCCAGCGAATACTCGCCCTGGCCATCGCTTTCCCAGCGCACGCCTTCGCTTTCCGCGGCACCGGCGCGGCGCGTCAGCACCGTCACCTTGTCGGCCACCACGAATGCCGAATAAAAGCCGACGCCGAACTGCCCGATCAGGCGCGCGTCGGCCTGCTGTTCGCCGCTCAGCGATTCGAGGAACCGGCGCGTGCCCGAACTCGCGATCGAGCCCAGGTTGGCCACGACTTCGTCGCGGCTCATCCCGATGCCGTTGTCGCGCACCGTGACCGTCTTCGCGTCCTTGTCGTATTCGACGTCGATGTGAAGCTCGCTGTCATTCCCCAGCAAGTCCGGTTTCCCGATCGACTCGAAACGCAGCTTGTCGCAGGCATCGGACGCATTGGAGACCAGTTCGCGCAGGAAGATTTCCTTGTGCGAATACAGCGAGTGCGTGACCAGGCGCAGGACCTGCGCGACCTCGGCTTCGAAGGGACGGATTTCGGTGGTGTTGTTCATGGCTATCGATTCAGGTCGGAAGGATGAACAGGACAGGGCCACGCGTCCCGTCAGGGGCGCGCGGCAAGCTTCATGATTGGTGGCGCGGCGGCGCTTTCTCAAGCCGTGGCGCGGCCCATCCCGATGATCCAGCGGTACAGGATGATCACGAGGGCGGCGAACACCACCCCGCCAATGATGATCGAGGGCGTCTCGAAACCGGCGCCCACCAGCGCGACGGGATTCTGTTTGCCGCTGAACCCGACGATCCCGGCGAAGATCACCGCCAGGAGGCTCTCGCCCACGATCAGGCCCGACGCCAGCAGCACGCCCAACTGCTTGGTCACCTCGGCGCCCGGCTTGCGGTCCGCGCGGCGATCGAACCAGGCGCCGACCAGCGCGCCCACCACCACCATCAGCGTGGTGGAAGTCGGCAGGTAAATGCCGAGGCCCACCGCCAGCGGTGGCAGCCGCGGGCCCTTTTTTGCAACGCCCAGCAACTCATCGACGATGATGATCGCGACACCGATCGCGGCGCCGAGCCCGATCATGTCCCACGGCACTTCGCCGGTGATCACGCCCTTGGCCAGCGCCGAAATCAAGCCGGCCTGCGGCGCGGGCAGCGCGTGCGCGGGATTCACGCCCGGCGCGCCGAGAAAACCGTAGGTGTTCTGCAAAAGGTCCAGCACCGGCGGGATCACCACCGCGCCGGCCAGCACTCCGATCACCAGCGCCCACTGCTGCAACGCCGGCGTGGCGTCCACCAGTTGGCCGGTCTTGAGATCCTGCAGGTTGTTGTTGGCGATCGACGCCACCGCGAACACGATCGCGGTAATGAACAACGCGAAGCCGACCAGCGCGTTGTCTGCACCCGCCGGCAGGAACGGTTTGATGCCGACCACCAGCAGCAGCGCCGCGATCACCACCACCAGGATGCCGACGCCCGACAGCGGACTGTTGGAGGATCCGATCAGGCCGGCCATGTAGCCGCACACCGCCGACACCAGGAAACTCAGCAGCACCACGAACACCACGCCGCCGATCACCAGCGCCCAGGTCGCACCACCCAGCCCATTGTTGACCGCGAAGTGCCACAGCAGGTACGCGATCGGGATGAAGCAGATCACGGAGATCAGCCCGACCATCCCGATCGGCATGTCGTGTTCGGTGCGCGGCAGTTCGTTCAAGGTGCCTGCCTTGCGCGCGCGCGAGGCTCGGAACGCGCCCGCCAGGCCGCTCGCGAGCGGCTTCACCAGTTTGGCCAGGGTCCAGATCGCGGCCACGCCGATCGCGCCCGCGCCGATGAAACGGACGTAATGGCTCCAGCCGGCCTGCGCGACCTCGGCCGCCGGCCCCGCCGTCCAATGCAGGTGCGTGAAATACGGCACCGCCCAGACCCAGCCGATCGCGGCGCCGACCAGCATCGCGACGCCGACCCACAACCCGACGAGGTGCCCGATCGCGAACAGCGCGAACGACAGGCCGAAGTCGAAACCGGTCGCACCGGCGCGGTCACCGCCGACCCGGAAATAGTCGGTAACGGCGGCGGCGAAGACTTTCGTCTGCACGATCACGTAGAACGCTGCGGAAACGATCGCGCCCCACAGCACCGCCTTCAGGCCCGCGGCGCCGGCCTGGGCCGCGGCGGCCGAATCGGGCGCACCGGTGCCGCGGGCACCGCCCGGGGCGGGCACCGATTCCACTTCGGCGATGCGGCCGATCTGTTCGTCCGAGCCGCTGCCGACCTTCAGCACTTCGGCGCAGGCCACGCCTTCGGGATACGGCAGGTCGGAATCGGTGACCAGCGCACGCCGCAGCGGGATGGTGTACATCACGCCGAGGATACCCCCGGTCGCGCAGATGCCCGCCGAGATCCAGAACGGGAAACCGCTCCAGTAGCCGACGATGATGAGCCCGGGCAGCACGAAGATGATCGACGACAACGTGCCCGCCGCCGAAGCGACCGTCTGCACGATGTTGTTTTCCTGGATGGTCGCATCGCGCAGCGCCTTCAGGATCGCCATCGAGATCACCGCGGCGGGAATCGACGTCGAGAACGTCAGGCCCGCCTTCAACCCGAAATAGACATTGGCGGCGGTGAACACGACGGTGATCACGATGCCGATGATGACCCCCCGGATCGTCAACTCCCGACGCGATGCTGTTCCCGTGATTGCGCTCATCGATTTCCCCATCTTCGGTCAGGCTGCTGCCGCATACTAGCCGCCGCGCACCGGGAGTCAAAGGAGCCGGTTTGAGCTACCGCGGACGCTTCGCGCCCTCGCCCACCGGCGAGCTGCATTTCGGCTCGCTCATCGCGGCGCTGGCGGGCTGGCTGCGCACGCGGCAGCGGCAGGGGCAATGGCTGCTTCGCGTGGAAGACATCGACCCGCCGCGCGAGGTTGCCGGCTCGACCGAAGCTATCCTCGCCGCGCTGGAACGGCTTGGACTGCAGGCGGATGCGCCGCCGCTGTTCCAGTCCCGACGCGGCGACGCTTACGCCGCCGCACTGCAACGGTTGCGCGACGCCGGCCACGCGTTTCCGTGCTGGTGCAGCCGCACGGAGCTCGAAGCCGCGGGCGCGCTGCACCGCGACGGGCGCTGCATCAGCCCGGCGCGCGGTGATCGCGAACCCGCCTGGCGATTGCGTGTAGCCGATCTCGAGATCGCCTTCGACGACGGCTTGCAGGGGCCGCAGCGCCAGAACGTGCGCGAGGCGGTGGGCGATTTCGTGTTGAAGCGCGCTGACGGACTGTGGAGTTATCAGCTCGCCTGCGTGGTCGACGATGCCTTCCAGGGCATCACCGAAATCGTGCGCGGCTGCGATCTGCTGGATTCGACGCCGCGCCAGATCCTGCTGCAGCGACTGCTCGGACTGCCGACGCCCGCGTACGTCCATTTGCCGCTCGCAACGGACGCCGAAGGCCGCAAGCTCTCGAAGTCCAGCGACGCGCCGCCGGTCGACATAAACGCGCCGCACATGGCGCTTGCGCACGCATTGCGTTTCCTCGATCAGGACGTTCCGGAAAGCACCGACCCCGCAGCGATGCTGCACGCGGCCGCGGCGCGTTTCGACCTTGCGCCGTTGCGCGGCGTGAGTGCGCGCGTGGCCGAAGGCTCCCCGGGTCCGTTCGCAAAGCGCTAGGATGCCTGCACCATCACCCGAAAGGAGCCGTCATGAGCGCACGCGTGGCACTGGTTACGGGGGGTACCGGCGGCATCGGTACCGCGATCGTCCATCAGCTGGTGAAGATGGGACACCGGGTCGCGACCAACTATCGCAACGAGGAAAAAACCAGGGCCTGGCGCGACAAGCTGGCCGGCGAAGGCATCGACGTGCTCACTGTGAAGGGCGATGTTTCCGATCCGCAATCGTGCGAGCAGATGGTGCGCGCGATCGAGGAACAGGCCGGCCCGATCGATATCCTGGTCAACAACGCCGGCATCACCCGCGACACCACATTCCACAAGATGTCCTATCAGCAATGGGTCGACGTGGTGAACACCAATTTGAACGCCTGTTTCAACGTGACACGCCCGGTGATCGAAGGGATGCGTGCGCGCAAATGGGGCCGGATCGTGCAGATCAGCTCGATCAACGGCCAGAAGGGCCAATATGGCCAGGCCAACTACGCCGCATCGAAAGCCGGCATGCACGGCTTCACGATTTCGCTGGCGCAGGAAAACGCGAAGTTCGGCATCACCGTGAACACGGTTTCACCCGGCTACATCGGCACCGACATGGTGATGGCGGTGCCCGAGGACGTGCGCGCCAAGATCGTGGCGCAGATCCCGGTCGGCCGACTGGGCGAGCCGGATGAAATCGCCTACGCCGTCGCATTCTTCCTCGACGACAAGGCGGCGTGGATCACCGGCGCGAATCTCGCGATCAACGGCGGGCATTACATGGGCTGGTGAGGCCGCGGGTGATTGTGATGGATGGGTGGACTGCGACCGAATGGCCTGTGCCATCGCGCGGTTCGCTGCGCGCACCTTCGAATGTGAAGAAAGATTGCACTGCCAGGAGTGTGACGGGCGTCCAGACTGCAGCATGCCACGCCTTGTAAAAAGTGCCCGTGTGGGAGGGAACCATTGCCTGAACCCCAAGGAGGGAGCAGCAAATGGCATCCCTGCCGTTTCTGATCGCTTTCGCAGTAACTGGTGGCACCGTCACCTTTGCGGGCGCCGTCGCAACGCCGACGGCCGCGAGCGTGCCGGACGTTGCCGGTGCAACAGTCCGCGCCACGGCGCCCTTCGCTACCCAGCTCGGACGCTTCAATGGCCCGCCGCGCGTGGTCAGCCTCCAGCGGGATTCCGCCGAAGGCCGCAGTGAACTCGTGGTGACGTATCTCTGAAGAGCGGCCGCAACGGATCGCTCGCGCATTACCCACCACGAACGTGAATCCAGTCCTCGGCACTCGCCCCGGACGGTCGCATGACCGTCCGGGGCGGGCATTCGATCCTCGTCACAGGCGCTGCGGCGCCGTCTCGATCTTGGCCTGGCTGCGCAGCACATCCAGGAATCCCTCGATGTCGGCGGCACCGTAGGCGCGTGCCATCTGCTCGCGCAGGAAACCCTGCGCCTCGGCGGGCACCTTGGAGGGATCGCCCGGCTTGACGGCGCTCAGCACCACCAGCGCGTAACGGCCCTTCGGCATCGGCACCAGCGCGCGCGTAGCGGCATCCTTGGCCGGCTGCGCCATCTCGAACACGGCCTTCAGCAAATCCGGGTCGAGGTCGGTGGTGTTGCGCAGCACGCCGGTCTTCTGCTGCACGGTCTGGCCCGCGGCCTGCGCCAGCGCGTCGAGCTTTTCGCCCCCCTGCAGTTTGGCGAACGCCGCGTCGGCGATCTTCTTGGCCGACGCGTCCACGCGCTGCTGGACGATGTCCTGCTTGATCTGGTCACTCACTTCATTGAGCGGCTTGGTCGCGGCCGGCACGTGCTTGGCGACATGGATCACCACCATGTGGTTGTCACCGAGGTCGATCGGATCCGACGTGTTGCCCTGCACCAGTACCAGGTCCGAAAACGCGGCCTTCACCACCTTGGGATCGGCGGCCAGTCCGGTCTTGGCTCCCTCGCGCCCGAACAGCGGCGTGGTCTGGATCGTCAATCCGAGCTTCTCGGCGGCCGGCTTCAATGACGTCGGATCGTTGTAGATCATGTCGGTGAGCTTGTTGCCGACATCACGATAGTTGTCTTGGCGCGCGTCCCTGGTGGCTTCCTGCACCAATTGGTCGCGCACCTGCGCGAAACTTTCGGCATGGCCCTCGCGCACGTCGCGCAGGTCGATGATGTGGTAACCATCCGAGGTCAACACCGGACCGGAAACCTCGCCCTTCTTCAGCTTGTCCAGCGCGGCCTGGAATTCGGGACCAGCATCGCCCTTCGACAGCCAACCCAGATCGCCGCCCTGGCGCTTGGAACCCAGGTCGTCGGAATACTCCTCGGCGAGCTTGGCGAAATCCGCGCCAGGCGCCTTGGCCAGCGCATCGACCTTCTGCGCCTTGGCCAGCGCGCCCTGCTTCTCGGCCTCGGTCGGTTTGGCCGGCAGTTTGATCAGGATGTGCGCGACCTCCCACTGCGGCGGACTGACGAAGCGCGCCTTCTCCTTTTCGTAGCGCGCCTGCAGGGCCTTGTCGCTCAAGTCCGGCGTGACCTTCATGGTCGCCGCATCGAGGTCGATGTAGTTCACCGACACTTCTTCCGGCGTCATGAAGTCCTGCTGGTGCTGTTTGTAGTAGGCGGCGATCTCGGCGTCGCTGACCTGCTGTTCCGCCGCGGTCGGTGCCGGCGGCGGCAGCTCGACATAGCTGAAATCGCGTTCCTGCAACTGCAGGCGCAGGAAATTTTCCGCCTCGGCCCTGGTACTGAAAGCAGTGGCGACGATCGCCTGCGGCACCTGCTGGGTCGCGAGGTCGGAGCGGATTTCATCCTGGAACTGCTGCGCGGTCTTGCCCTGCTGGGCGAGCCACGCGAGATACGTCGAGGAATCGAACTTGCCGTTAACCTGGAAGACCGGGTACGACGCGATCTGGTCGCGCACCACCGCATCGGGCACCTTGATGCCGTACTTGTCGTTCGCGTTGATCAGCAACTGGCGGTTGATCACCCGTTTCAGCACTTCCTCCTTGAACGCCGGCTTCTCGAAATCGGCCGGGTCCATGGTGTTGCCGGGCTGGTTCAACTGCTGCTGGCGCGCGTTGTTTAATGCCGTGGTGAAATCCTGCTGCGAGATCTCGTGGCCATCGACCTTGGCCACCCAGGTCGCGTTGCTCTGGCTGAAATAGCCTTCGATGCCGAAGAACAGGAACGCGACCACCACCAGCACGCCGAATATCGCGATGACAATCCAGCTCTTGAACAGGTTGCGAATGGCTTGCAGCATGGTTTCCGCCGTGGCGATGGCCAAATCAGCCGGGTATTGTAGGGCAAGGCGGCGCCCGCCGCGCCGCCGCCATGATGGTGGGCGCTGAGGGTTTCGAACCCCCGACCCTCTCCGTGTAAAGGAGACGCTCTACCGCTGAGCTAAGCGCCCGCATTGTTGTTCGGGACCGGGCATCCCGCCACGGCCCTCACGAAAACGGTCGCGGCCCAGCCGCGCCACGTTTTCCGCGTCAGCCGAAGAGCGGCTTCCGCGCGCGGTACATCCATGTACCGCAAATCCCGCAAGATTGGAATGTCGCATGTCGGGACCGGGCATCCTGCCACGGCCCTCACGAAAACGGTCACGGCAAAGCCGCGCCACGTTTTCCGCGTCAGCCGAAGAGCGGCTTCCGCGCGCGGCACATCCATCTGCCGCATATCCAATCAACAATGCATCGCGCGCAGCGCGACACGAACCGTTCCCCTCTCCCCCAAATGGTTTCATCATTTGGGGGAGAGGGCAAAGGGTGAGGGGGCAACCGCGACCGAAATACCCGCGTTCGCGAACCAACTCCCCCTCACCCCAACCCTCCTCCGAGCCAAGAGCTCTCGGGGGAGAGGGAGAAAAACAAACGATTGCACCCCCGAAACGCTGCGGCCGACGCGAGTTGCGTCGGCCGCCAAAACCGCGCGACCGGCAGCGCCGGTCGCCCAGGAGCCTCAGTTCAGCGCATCCTTCAGCGCCTTGCCAGCCTTGAACGCCGGTACCTTCGACGCCTTGATCTTGATGGTCTGGCCGGTACGCGGATTGCGGCCGGAACGCGCGGCACGCTTGCGCACCACGAAGGTTCCGAAGCCGACCAGCGAAACATCGTCGCCCTTCTTCAGCGCACGCTTGATCTGGTCGGTGACGGCGTCGAGCGCGCGGCCGGCATCGGCCTTGGACAGATCGGCATGATCGGCGATTGCGTTGATCAATTCAGCTTTGTTCATGGAGACTCCCTCTTGGAATTCGAGCAGCCCGTGGATTGTTCGGTGGAAGGACGTTTTCCGATGTGGCCGGATCACGTCTGTCCGGTCGTGTTGCGATTCCCGTATCGATGCGCGACATGAAGCGTCTGCGTCGCACGGCCCGGCCTTTATACCAGTGCCCCACAAGGCCCGCAATAAAGGCAGGGCTTGAATTTCAGCGTGTCGGCCTTTCGGATGCAACCGGCGGCGGCGCGATCATGGAACGCGCGAAAACGCAAGTGCCGACGGCGACGCGCCATGCATCGCGCGTGCCGTCGGTCACCTGCATGGGCGTCAGTGGGTGCGCTTCGCCGCGTTGTCGTCGGCCTGTTCGCGCGATGTTTCGACCGGCAGTTCGCCCACTTCCGGCGTGGACACCTCGGGCTGCGAAGCCACGGGCGCCAGCGGATGCTCCAGCGCCAGGTCCAGCACCTGGTCGATCCAGCGTACCGGATGGATGGTCAGCGCATCGGTGATGTTCTTCGGGATCTCGGCAAGATCCTTCTTGTTCTCTTCCGGGATGATCACCGTGGTGATGCCGCCGCGGTGCGCCGCCAACAGCTTCTCTTTCAAGCCACCGATCGGCAGCACCCGGCCACGCAGGGTGATTTCACCGGTCATCGCGATTTCCGCATGCACCGGATTCCTGGTCAGCGCCGATACCAGCGCCGTGCACATCGCGATACCCGCGCTCGGGCCATCCTTGGGCGTCGCACCTTCCGGCACGTGCACGTGGATATCGTACTTGTCGTGGAAGTCCTGCTCGATGCCGAGCCGCTGGCTGCGCGCACGCACCACCGACTGCGCGGCCTGGATCGATTCCTTCATCACGTCACCCAGTTGTCCGGTGAGGATCAGCTTGCCCTTGCCCGGCACCACGGTGGCTTCGATGCTGAGGAGATCGCCGCCCACCGATGTCCACGCGAGCCCGGTCACCAGGCCGATTTCGTTCTGCTGCTCCTTGCGGCCGAAGTCGTGGCGGCGCACGCCGAGGTAGGTGTCGAGGTTCTTCGATTCGACCTTGATCGCGGACGGTGCACGCTTCTTCGCGGCAGGCTTTGCCTTGGCGGGCGCGGCGTCCTTTTCCTTCGTCGCAGGCTTGCCGCCTTCCTTCAGCGTCAGCTCCTTGACCACCTTGCGGCAGATCTTTGCCAGCTCACGCTCGAGATTGCGCACGCCCGATTCGCGCGTGTAGTAGCGGATGATGTCGCGAAGCGCGCCCTCGGTGACCGCAAGTTCTTCGTCCTTCAAACCGGCCGCCTTCTTCTGCTTGGGCAGCAGGTATTTGGTGGCGATCGCGACCTTCTCGTCTTCGGTGTAGCCGGGAATCCGGATCACTTCCATGCGGTCCAGCAGCGGCGCCGGGATGTTCATGGAGTTGGCGGTCGCGATCCACATCACCTCGGACAGGTCGAAGTCGACTTCGAGGTAATGGTCGTTGAAGGCGTGGTTCTGTTCTGGGTCCAGTACCTCCAGCAGCGCCGCCGACGGATCGCCGCGGAAGTCCATCGCCATCTTGTCGATTTCGTCCAGCATGAACATCGGGTTCTTGGTCCCTACCTTGGCCATGTTCTGGATGATGCGGCCCGGCAGCGAAGCGATGTAGGTGCGGCGGTGGCCGCGGATTTCCGCCTCGTCGCGCACGCCGCCGAGGCTCTGGCGCACGAACTTGCGATTGGTCGCGCGCGCGATCGAGTGTCCCAGCGAGGTCTTGCCGACGCCGGGCGGCCCGACCAGGCACAGGATCGGACCCTTGATCTTGTTCACGCGCTGCTGCACGGCGAGGTATTCGAGGATGCGTTCCTTGACCTTCTCGAGGCCATAGTGGTCCTCGTCCAGCACCTGTTCGGCGATCCGCAGGTCCTTGCGCACCTTGCTGTGCTTCTTCCACGGCACGGACGTGAGCCAGTCCAGGTAATTGCGCACCACCGTGGCCTCGGCCGACATCGGCGGCATCTGCTTCAGCTTGTTGAACTCGGCCCTGGCCTTGGCCAGCACCTGCTTGGGCATGCCGGCCGCGTCGATCTTCTTGGCCAGCGCGTCGATTTCGTTGCCGCCTTCCTCGATGTCACCCAGTTCCTTCTGGATCGCCTTCATCTGTTCGTTGAGGTAATACTCGCGCTGGCTCTTCTCCATCTGGGTCTTGATGCGCCCGCGGATGCGCTTCTCGACCTGCTGCAGGTCCAGCTCGCTTTCGACCAGGCCAATCAGCATTTCGGTGCGCGCGCCGACCGGCAGCGTGTCCAGCACCTTCTGCTTGTCGGCGAGGCGCACGGAAAGATGTGCGGCGATCGAATCGGCGAGCCGCGACAAGTCATCGATGCCGGACAAGCCAGTCAGGACTTCGGGCGGCAGCTTCCGGCTCTGGCGCACCAGTTGCTCGAACAGGCTCACCAGCATCCGTGCGGCGGTTTCGAGTTCAACCGCCGGGCGGTCGAACAGCGGCTGCAGCGCCACCGCGTGCGCACGCAGCATGCCCTCGGCTTCGAAGCAGCTTTGCAGTTGCGCGCGCGACTGCCCTTCGACCAGCACCTTCACGGTGCCATCCGGCAGCTTCACGAGTTGCAGCAGATTGCCGATCGTGCCGATCGTGTGCAGGTCGGCTTCGGAGGGATCGTCGGTTTCGGGTTGCTTCTGCGCCAGCAGCAGGATGCGGCGATCGCCTTCCATCGCGGCTTCCAGCGCCTTCATCGATTTTTCGCGCCCGACGAAAAGCGGAATCACCATGTGCGGATACACCACCACATCGCGCAGCGGCAGCACAGGCAACTCGATGGTCGCGGTCACGGTGGATTCTTTGGTTTCGTTGGCCATGTCAGTCGGGTCGTAATGCTTCAAACCCGCGAACGCGGGCGTTGGAATGAGAATGGAGGCGGCGCGGCGCTCGATCAAGCACCGGGTGCGCAGTTCTGCGCGGCGGGAGGGGATGCGGTCGCCCAGCGCGACGGCTGACATCGGGCTTCACTCCGTTCAGCCCGACCTGGCATGCCAATCGAACAAGACCCATGGGTTGGTTGACTCCGGCGCCGCCGGAAGAAGCCAACAATCCACAAGAACACATGCACGTGGGCTTCCCGCGATGGAGTCGCGGTCGGCCCAACCTGCACAGCGGGTTCGTCAGTCGCCCATCTGCTTCTGCAGATGCTCGCGGCGTTCCTGCGCATCCAGCGAGAGGGTCGCGATGGGACGCGCTTCGAGCCGCTCCAGGCCGATTTCCTCGTCGGTTTCCTCGCAGTAGCCGTAGCGGCCTTCCTCGATCTTGCGCAGCGCCTTCTCGATCTTGGAAATCAGCTTGCGGTAGCGATCGCGGGTGCGAAGCTCCAGCGAGTTCTCGGTTTCGCGGGTGGCGCGCTCGGCATCGTCGCCCACGTCGCGCACCTCCTCGCGAAGGTTTTCCATGGTCTGGCGCGATTCCTCGACCAACTGGTCGCGCCAGTCCTTCAGCTTCTGGCGGAAATACGCCAGTTGCTTCGGGTTCATGTATTCCTCTTTGGACGAGGGGTGGTAACCCTTGGGCAGATCGATGTTGACGGTGGCCGGCAGCGCGTAGCGCCCGTCTTCACGGGTGATGGTCTGTTCGGCGGCCACGGCGCCGACGCTCAGGCGGGCGGCGACGCCGCCGGTGGGCTTCGCGTGTTGCTTGCGGGCCGGCTGGGGCGCCGCGCGCGGTGCGTCGTGCTCGATGGTTGCGGTTTGCTTGGCGGGTGCCGATTTGTGCGGCGCCGGCGCGTCCTTCGGTTTTCTTGCAGAAGCAGCTTTTTTCACGGGGATCTTGGATTTGTTCTTGATGGTGGACTTGGGGGCGGCTTTCCTGGCGGGCGCCTTCTTCACGGACTTGGCAGCCTTGGCCGGCTTCTTCACCGCCTTGGCGGCTTTCGCCGGCTTGTGCACGGCCTTGCCCGCGGGTTTGCGCGCCGGTTTCACGGCGGCCTTCTTCGCGGGTCGGGCCTTGGCCTGCTTGGCCGCGGGCTTGGCTTGCTTGCCGCTGCGCTTGGCTGCGCCATGCTTCGGTTTTGCCATGTCCTGTGCACTCGAAGTTGTGGAGATGCGACCGCGTGTTATAGCGTAGTCAATGCGGCCGGGCAACCAGTTTCAAAAGCCCGCCACGCGCCCTTTCCTGCCATGCGGACGGCATCCGCCCGTGACACGCTTCCTGTTGTTCCTGATCGCCGCGTACAAGCGCCTGTTGAGTCCCCTGCTGGGCGCGCGT
>JBQCCP010000047.1:0-2667 GCA_051962095.1 Rhodanobacteraceae bacterium | reverse complement strand
TCATCGTCCCTTGCGGTGGATCAGCTCTGATGGTGCTTGCTGCTGCCGCTCTTGCGGGCGTGCAGGTTGGAGGTGTCGACCTGTTTCACGCCGTGGACGCGCATCGCGGCTTTCTTGGCCTTGGCGATGTCGCGCTGGGTGTAGACGGTGCCGCTGAGTGTCGCGGTGCCGTTGTCGAACGAGACATTGACGTCGGTGGCGGTGACGCCGTGCGAGGTCAGCTCGTGCTTCACCTTGTTTTCGATCTGGCTATTGGAGGACGTGCCGTTCTGGTTCGCCTGCGCGTTGTCCCCGGCTGTCATCGGCGGAGCCGGCTGCTGCTGGGGCATGGTCTGCTGCGGGGTTTGCTGGGGCATCTGCTGTTGCGGCGCCTGGGCATACGCCACGCTGCCCAGGGAAGCGAGGAGCAGGGAGGCAATGGCGGCTGCGATCGGGGTTTTCATGGTGTGACTCCTTGTCTGGGATTTCGACGCGGTGCGCACGCCCCTGTGCCGGACGTACCTGTCACGTTCCATCTTGAGCCGCTGCCAATGAATGCGCATCGAATCGGGAGCGCGCAACGTGAATCGCGGCGGAACCGGAGCCTTCGGAAGCACCACTGCGCATGGGTTTGCCCGGCACCAGGCGCCCCGGTTGGAGAGCTTCACAAGTCCTTGAACGGGGGACATAAACCGTCTATACTGCGCGGCTTGCATGGAGTCGGGATGGCAACATCGACTCCAGTCGAAAGGAAGGATCCTTTCGGGTTGTCATCACGGATGATGCGCAGGTGGTCTACCGCATGGATGCGGGACGCCGGGTTCAGGACCAAAACCGGCGAACTTAAGGAATGGGCCTTGCGCCCATTTTTTGTTTCCGGAGCTAGCCGACATGGAGACCCAAGCGATTGCGGCGCGCGTGGCGCCGGCCCTGGCGGAGCTGGGCCTGGAGTGCCTTGGCGTGGAATGGAATGCCGGTCATGGTGGCGGTTTGCTGCGTGTGTATATCGATTCGCTGCAGCACGACGCCGACGCGGCCAACGCGGTAAGCGTCGACGATTGCGAGGCCGCCAGCCGCGAGATTTCCGCGTTGCTGGACGTGGAAGATCCGATTCCCGGGCATTACGTGCTGGAGGTTTCCTCGCCGGGCATCGAACGGCCGCTGTTCAACGCTGCGCAGTTCGCGCGTTTCCTTGGCGAAGAAGCCAAGGTGACCTTGAAGCTGCCGCGCGAAGGCCGCCGGCGGATGCGCGGCAAGATCGCCGCGGTGGAAGGCAATCGCATCGGCATGGACGTGGATGGAAACCGCATCGAGATCGTCGAGGATGAAGTTGAAAGCGCGCACCTGGTACCGGATTGGGATGCGCTCGGTTATACGCCCAAGCCGAAACCCGGAAAGGGTGCGAATGCGGCGAAGGACAAGAAAGCCAGACGCTAGCCTGCGCTTGGCTGAAAGACACTGGATTCCCGCTTTCGCGGGACTGCGGAGGCAGGATGCCAAAGCGAACGCGGAAGGCGGCCAAGGGCGGATTCACAGGATGTGATCCGTAATGACGACGGGACAGGGCAACGAGGTGCGAAAGAACGCGACCTCGATGGAGCAAAACAGATGAATCGCGACTTGTTGATGATCGTGGATACCGTGGCCGCCGAGAAAGCGGTGCCGCGCGACGTGATTTTCGGTGCGCTGGAAGCCGCGCTGGCGACCGCCGCGAAGAAGCGCTATCCCGAAGAAGAACCGGATATCCGCGTCAGCATCGATCAGGAATCCGGCGACTACGAAACCTTCCGCCGCTGGGAAGTGATCGCCGACGACGGCGAGATGGAATCGCCCGACTGGCAGTTGCGCCTGATGGACGCCGTCGACGAGCGCCCGGGTGCCGAGGTCGGCGAATACATCGAGCAGCAGATCGAGAATCCGGAATTCGGCCGCATCACGGCACAGGCCGCCAAGCAAGTGATCGTGCAGCGCATCCGCGAGGCCGAGCGCGCGCAGGTGGTCGACGCCTACAAGGATCGCGTGGGCGAATTGATCAACGGCGTCGCCAAGCGGGTCGAACGCGGCAACATCTATCTCGACCTCGGCGGCAACGCCGAGGCCTTCATCCCGCGCGACAAGGCGATTCCGCGCGAAGCGGTGCGCGTGGGCGACCGCGTGCGCGGTTACCTGTTCGAGGTGCGTTCCGAGCCGCGTGGCCCGCAATTGTTCGTGTCGCGCACCGCGCCGGAATTCATGATGGAGCTGTTCAAGCTGGAAGTGCCGGAAGTGGGCCAGGGCATCGTCGAGATCCGCGCCTGCGCGCGCGACGCCGGCGACCGCGCCAAGATCGCGGTGGAGGCGCACGACAAGCGTACCGATCCGATCGGCGCCTGCATCGGCATGCGCGGTTCGCGCGTGCAGGCAGTGTCCAATGAACTGAATGGCGAGCGGATCGACATCGTGTTGTGGAACGACGCGCCCGCGCAGTTCGTGATCAACGCGATGGCGCCGGCCGAAGTGCAATCGATCATCGTCGACGAAGACAAGCATTCGATGGACATCGCGGTCGCCGAGGACAAGCTGAGCCAAGCGATCGGCCGCGGAGGCCAGAACGTGCGCCTTGCGAGCAAGCTGACCGGCTGGGATCTCAAGGTGATGACCCAGGACCAGGTCGCCGCCAAGAGCGAGGCCGAGCAGGAAGCCGCGCGC
>JBQCCP010000046.1:0-10770 GCA_051962095.1 Rhodanobacteraceae bacterium | reverse complement strand
CCAGCAGCAGCACGCCCGGTTCGCGCACCAGCGCGCCGGGACGATGTTTCAATCGCGCATACAGATTGCTGCCCGCACTCAACACCAGGCCGCCGACGAAAACCCCGAACGGCGCGCCCAGCGCATTGCCGCACCAATAGGTCACGAGATAACCGATGATCACCGCGGTCAACACCAGCGGATAATCGCGGCGCGCGGTCTGGAACAGCATCGCGAACGCCACGGCCGCTACCGCCAGCGCCGGCCATTGCGCCCATAGAGGCAGTGGCGGCAACGAGTGGTCTGCGGGCACGATCCGCGCCACCGAGCACAACTGCGCGGCAGCGATGGTGCCGAAGGTCAGTTTCAGGATCGTCGCCGCCGCGCCCGCGAAGCGCGCGACGCCCGAGGCCAGGTGCTGGCTCGTAAGCTCGCGCACCGCGTTGGTCAGCGACATGCCGGGCACCAGCACGATCAACGCGGACAGCACCACCAGCTTCAGCGACAGCGGCACCAGCCAGGCGCTGACCATGGTCGCGATGAACGTCGCGACCAGCGCGGCAATCGCATCGCTCGCGACCGCCAGGCGCGGACGCCCATAGCCCGCGACCACGATCGCGCCGATCAGGACGCCGATCACGCCAGCGACCGCGGCGTCCTGCCACGCATTGCGGAACAGCACCGCGATCGCGCCGGCCGAGAGGCCGTAACTCACGACCGTGGCGCACAACGCGGCGCGCGACAACGGCTGCCCCAGCGCACGTAGTTGCGCCAGGCCACGCCGGGGGTCCAACGTGCCATCGGCCACGCGATCGGCGATTTCGTCGGCGCGACACAAGCGCGTCAGGTTCACGTCGCCGGGCGCGACCCGCACCACCTGCGTCACGTCCGCGATGCCATCGCCGTCGGGCGCGCTGAAGGAAAGCACGATCGAGGTCGGCGTCGACAGCACCTCGCAGCCCAGCCCGAGCCGCTGCGCGGCGTTCCCGATCGCCTGCTCCAGGCGCGGCGCCGCCGCACCGTACTGGTGCAGGCGACGCGCCAGCTCGATCACGAAACCCACGCGGGCGCGCACGTGCTCATCCGACATCAAGCCGTTGCGCGCCTGCCCTTCGGCGGCAAGCTCCGTCACGCGCGCTGTCCCGCCAAGGCCGTCATGCCGCCGCCGCGCGCACCTTCAACAGCGCGCCATCGACGCCGACCACTTCGACTTCCGCGCCGACCGGCAGGTCCGGTCCCGCAACCAGCCACTGGCCATCGCCGACGCGCGCCTTGCCGCGGCCGTTCACGATTGCCTCGATCAGCACGTAGCGCTGGCCGATCATCTGCTCGCCGCGCCGGCTGAGCGTGCGCGCCGCCGGATCGTCGCCGCGCGACAGGCGCATGCGGATGAACCTCCAGTAGAACACGCAGGATGCGAAGGCGAGGATCACGAACAGCACCGCCTGCGCGATCACGCCGAGTCCCGGCACCACCCAGGTAATGATGCCCATCGCCGCGGCCGCGATGCCGATCCACAGCAGGAAGAAGCCCGGCGCCAACACTTCGCCCGCGATCAGCAGCAAGGCCAGCACCCACCACCAGTAATGCAATGGTACGCCCCACATCGTGACGACTCCGCGCGTGGATGTTCGATTCACTTGGCTGCCATCAAGTACGCCACGGCTCCCGTACTTCCACAGCCCCTGTCGGACCATACAACCGTCGCGGCCGCCTCTTGACTCAAGAAGGCATCAACAGCGTCATCAGCGTGCCGTCATCGAATTCTTCGCCAGCACTTCCTTCCCGATTTCCGCGATGCCGGCCATCGATGAAAGGATGCCCGAAGCCTCGAACGGCAGCATCAACATTTTCTGGTTGGGCGAATCGGCCATGGCCTTGAGCGCCTCGACATATTTTGTGGCAACGAAATAATTGATGGCGTTCAAGTTGCCGGCCGAAATCGCGTCGGACACCAGTTGCGTGGCCTTGGCTTCGGCCGCGGCCAGCCGCTCACGCGCTTCGGCTTCGCGGTATGCCGCTTCCTTCTGGCCCTCGGCTTGCAGGATGGTCGATTGTTTTTCGCCGTCGGCCTTCAGGATCGCGCTCTGCTTCAAACCTTCCGCTTCCAGGATCTGCGCGCGCTTCTCGCGCTCCGCCTTCATCTGGCGCGCCATCGCGTCGACCAGGTCCTTGGGCGGGCTGATGTCCTTGATCTCGATGCGGTTGACCTTTACGCCCCACGGATGGGTCGCTTCGTCGACGACCTTCAACAGTCGCGCGTTGATCTCGTCGCGCTTGGACAGCGATTCGTCGAGGTCCATCGACCCCAGCACGGTGCGGATATTGGTCATCACCAGCGCCAGCGTCGCCTGCTCCAGGTTCGCAACTTCGTACGCGGCCTTGGCGGCATCCAGCACCTGGTAGAACACCACGCCGTCCACGCGCACCACCGCGTTGTCCTTGGTTATCACGTCCTGCGAGGGCACCGCCAGCACCTGCTCCATCATGTTCATCCTGCGGCCGATCGCGTAGATGAAAGGCATCAGGAAGTGCAGGCCCGGCGGCAGCGTGCGGGTATATTTGCCGAAGCGTTCCACCGTTCATTCGTAGCCTTGCGGCACGATCCGCACCCACTTCGCCAGCACGATGATCGCCACCACGACGATGACGATCGCAAGCACGATTCCCATGAGCCCGTTCCCCTCTGTAGGTCGGCGCAGTATAGCCAGCGGGCGCGCCGGCGTGTTCGGCTTTCAGACGCGCGGCGCCGGCAGCGACACCGTCACCCGCAGTCCGCCATTCTCGCGATTGGCGAGGCTGATGCGCCCGCCGTGCGCTTCGACGATTTCGCGCGCCAGCGCGAGGCCCAGACCGGTGCCGGAACGCTTGGTGGAGTAGAACGGCAGCAGCGCCTGCGCCAGCACGGTGTCGCTCATGCCGGGGCCGCGATCGCACACTTCGATGCGCCAGTTCTGCACGGTGCGCTTGATGGCAAGCGTGACCTCTCCCGGATCCCCGCCCGCTTCCGCGGCGTTCTTCACCAGGTTGATCAGCACCTGCTCGATCTGCGCGGCGTCGAACGTCGCCGGTTCCTCCGGCACGTCTCCGACCAGCCGGAATTCGCAATGCAGCTTCAACGATTCCAGGAACGCCGCCCATTCGACCGGTGACTGGTTCGGCTGCGGCAGCTTGGCGAAACTCGCGTAGCCGGCGGTGAACGAATGCAGGTGGCGAACCCGATCGCCGATGCCCTCGAACACTCTCGGCAAGCGCGCGAGGTCGTTGCGCCGCGCCAGTTCCGCGCCCGAATGCGCCAGCGAAGAAATCGGCGCCAGCGAGTTGTTGAGTTCGTGGCTGATCACCCGGATCACGCGTTTCCACACCGCCACTTCCTGCCGCGACAGTTCGCGCGTCATCCGTTGCACCAGGTACAACTGGTGCGGCCGGCCCTGCAGGCGGAAATCGCGGCGCGAGAGATGAAAATATTCCTCGTCGTTGCCCATCTCGACGCCGAACAGGCTGTCCTCGCTGGCGGTCAGCGCCTGGCGCATCGCCTCGGGACAGGCGTCCAGCAAATCATCGAAGCGCAGGCCCGCCGGACTCTTGCCTTCGTTGAAGAGATGCCGGGCGGCGAGGTTCGCGTAGACGACGCGGTCGCCCGCATCAGTCAGGATCAGCGCGGTCGGCGAATGCTGCACCACGGTGTCCAGCAGCAGTTCGCGCTGCACCAGGTTCTGGCGTTGCTCGCGCAGGGCATGGCCGAGTTCGTTATGCGCCTCGATCAATGCGCCGAGTTCATCGCGGCGGCGGGTGCGCAGCGAAATGCTGAAATCGCCGTCGCGGTAACTCGCGACGCTGCCCGACAGCGCGCGCAGCAGGCGCCGCACCGGCTGCATCGCCGAATGCGCCAGCCACGCCACCGGCGCCAGGCACACCGCGATCGCGATCACACCGCCCAGCCAGGCGCTGTGGGTCCAGTCGGTGATCGCCGCCGCCAGTGCCGCCGCGATCACCGCAGCGCCGATCAGCAACAGCGCGAGTTTGCCTTCGAGGGAGGAGACGCGCATGGATTCGACAACACCGGATCAGGTGGGACTCGGACTCGGACTCGGGAAGCCTACCAACACTTCGTCATTCCGGGACCAGCGCCAGCTCCATCGGCGATGCAACCCGGAATCCATTTTGCTTTATGCAACTTCAAGATGGATTTCCGGGTTGCGTCCGCGAAGAGATGCGAACGCCCCCGGAAGCACGGCAAGGTGGCACCCATCTACTCCGTACCAAAGCCCATCACCCCTCCGTCGCAATCCCATAGCGCTGCATGCGCCGATACAACGCCTGCCGCGACAGCCCGAGCGTCCGCGCGGCGCGGCTGATCACGCCACCGGCTTTGCGCAGGGCTTCCTCGACGGCTTCACGCGGCGGATCGTCCAGGCTGCGAGCAGGCACCGCCGGCGACACCACAAGCCCCAGGTGCTTCACCGAGATTTCGTCGCGGCCGCACAACAGCTTTGCACGGTCGATGGTGTTCTTGAGTTCGCGAACGTTGCCGGGCCACGGATACTCCAGCAGCGCATCGCGGGCCTGATCCGACAATACCGCGTCGTCGTCGAGAAAATGTTCGGCCAGCGGCAGGATGTCGTCGGGCCGCTCGGCCAGCGGTGGCAAGGGAATCTCGATGGTGTTGAGGCGATAGAACAAATCCTGGCGAAACTTGCCGTCGCGGATCATCACGGAAATGTCGGCGTTGGTGGCGCTGATCACGCGCACCTTGACCTTGCGGGTGCGCGTGGAACCCAGCCGCTCGAACTCGCCCGATTCCAGCGCCCGCAGCAGTTTCATCTGCCCGGCCGCCGGCAGGTTGCCGATCTCGTCCAGGAACAGCGTGCCGCCGTCGGCCGCTTCGAAGCGACCCTCGCGCGCGCGGGTCGCGCCCGTGAACGCACCCGCCTCCGCACCAAACAGTTCGGCTTCGATCAATTCACTGGGCAGCGCGCCGCAATTCACCGTCACCAGCGGCTTGTCGCGCACCGCCGAATTCGCGTGCACGATCTCGGCGATGCGTTCCTTGCCGGCGCCGTTGGGCCCGGTGACCAGCACCGGCACGTCGGCGCGCGCGACGCGGCAGGCCAGTTCCAGCACCCGCAGCATCTCGTCGGACGCGAACACGATGCCGCGCAGGTCGTAATCGCGTTCCAGCGCCTCGCGCCGGCGCCGGCGCGTCATACGGCTATTCGCGGCGGCGCGCGCGTTCTCGGAAAGCTCCAGCAGGTTCTCGACGGTCGCGAGCAGCTTGGCGTCATCCCAGGGTTTGGACATGTAGTCCGCGGCGCCCGCCTTCACCAGTCGCACCGCGGTTTCGAGATGCGACCAGCCGGTGAGCAGGATTACCGGGAGATCCGGGTGACGCGCACGGATCGCGTGGAACAGTGCCACGCCTTCTTCGCCCGAGGTGGTGTCGGCGCTGAAGTTCATGTCCGCGATCACCACGTCGACCCGCTCGCGGGCCAGCAGCGCGAGGCCCTCGTCCGGCATCGTCGCCGTCAGCGGGTGGACGTCGTTGAGCGAAAGCAGCAGCGACAGCGCGTCGCGCACCGCGGCTTGGTCGTCGATGATCAGTACGGTGCGCATGCGTCGGGCAAGGGTCGGCTAATCATGGGGCAGGCTATCACGGCGGGAAAACAGGTTCGTCTCACACACTGCGCGTCGCCACCACCGGCGGCACCCGGGACGCGCGCAGCGCGGGCGCCAGCACCGCGAGTTGCCCCAGCAGCCACAGAACCGCCGCACCGACCGGCAGATACCACAGCGGCAGGCGCGGCAATTCGTAGTGCTGCATCAGCAAAAGGTTCAGCGCGACCGCCAGCAGCACACCCAGCGCCACGCCAAACGTCACGATCAGGAAGTTCTCGGTCTGGAAATAGCGCAGGATGTCGCCGCGCGTGGCTCCGATCGCGCGACGGATGCCGATCGTGCGCGTGCGCTGCTGCACCCAGAAATTGGCGAGCCCGGTAATGCCGAGCGCGGTGACGAAAAGCAGGCCGAGCGCGGATGCGATCAGCAGGCCGATCATCGTGGTGTCACGCTGGAAATATTCCGAGCGGATTTGCGAGTACGTCTGCATCCTCTTTGGATTGATGATGCGGCTGGGATCAGCCTTGAGCAGAGCCACGCGTGCCGCCTCGAGCACCCTCGTGCGATCGGCCGGCGCGCTGCGCAGCACGTAAGTCACGCCGGCATCGTTCGGCAACTGCGGCCAGATCATCGTGTAGTAACGGGTAGCCGGCTGGCGCAGATTCGGGGCCAGAAGTGTCCTCACGACGCCAACGACCCTGACGACATGCGGACCCACATGCATGTCCTTTCCCAACGCGTTCTGCCCCGGGTACAACTGTTGCGCGAGTTCGTGGCTGATGATCGCCACTGCCACGTCCTTCTGGTTTTTCACGTAATCGTCGGGCCGGAAATCCCGCCCTGCAATCAGATCCAGACCAAGCGTGCGGAGCAGGCCCGGTGATCCGTCATACACGCTCGGCGACACGCAACCCGTCCCTTCGATCGACATCGCCTGCATGGCCCGATCCAGCGCCGCCTGCGTCGGACAGGTGCCGTAATCGGCTTCGTTGCGGTTGAGCGGCAGCGAAAAACTCACCGCCACCGCTGACTGGACACGGGGAACCGCACGCAGGGCGGTCAAGTCCTCCTGGTGGCGCGCCCATGGGTTTTCGTCCTTGCCGATGCACCGGACGGAAATGGCTGACAGATTGTTTTCGGCAATGCCGGTGGGCAACAGGGTCCGGTGCGCGCGGTTCGCGATCATGAACGCGACGTTGCACACAATCGCGCAGGTCAAGGCGACCTGCAGCGTCAACAGGATCGCGGTAAGTTTGTGCTTGCGCAGGGTGGCGAGGATCGGCCGGATTTCCATGGTTACGTCCTCACTGGGTCTTCAGTTGCAAGGCCGGGGGCACCCGGCACGCACGCCACGCCGGCAGCAACCCTGCCACGAAGGTGGCGAGAATGGCCGCCACCACCGTGACGACCAGCACCGACGGATCCATCTTGGCGAGATGCGCATAGTCGTCGGGCCGCTGGCGAATGCTCCACAGTCCGACCTGCGCAATGCCGAGACCGAGCAATCCGCCCGCCACACCAACCAACGCCGATTCGATGCCGAATTGCACGAAGATGTCGCGTTTGCGCGCGCCCATCGCGCGCCGCACGCTGATTTCGCCGCTGCGGCGCAGGAATTTGGCCAGCAACAGCGCCACGATGTTGAGCATGGCGACCCCGAGAAAACCCATCGCCAGCCAGAACTGCAGGCGCACGTCATCGGGCACGAGGTTCTGGTAGCGGAGCCAACCCATCAGGGTGAACAAGCGCGCATGGGTCGGCGGACGTTCGAAGCGACCCAACGCCTTCTGCTCGGCGGAGTAGTGGACCAGGAACTGGCGATACGACGTCAACTGCGCGGGCGTATCGAGCTGCACCCAGAACTGCACCCAGGTCGCCTCCGGGTCCCGCAGGTTGCCGTCGTACGTCTTGCCCCAGCCGGAAATGTTGCCGTTGATCTGCAGTTTGTGGTCCACCGCCACAGACAGCGGAAGGAAGAACTGGTCGGAATCGCTGAATCGATTGGCGGAGGCGTCGGAATAAAACAATGGCTTTGGTGCCCAGCCCCGGGTGACGCCGACCACCCGATAATCGATGTCGCCAAGGTGCACCGTTTTCCCCACGGCGTTCGTATCGCCGAATAATTTCTGCGCCAGCGTTTCGTCCAGAACGATCACATGCGCACTGGCGTTGTCTTCCGCGGCACCCCATCCGCTTCCCGCCGCGAATGGCACCCCGAACATCGTGAAGAAATCGGAAGTGGCGTAGCGTCCGTCGACGTAGAACGGTTGGAGATCGGCGCGCTGTGGCCACACCAGCAAGGATCCTCCGGCCATGGCTGCCTGCCGCACCGCGCGATGCGCGCGCAGCAGGGCCATCGCGTCGGGCCATGTCAGGTTGTTTCTCGGATCGGCTGCGATCGGCACGGTGGAGAATTTGAGCGGCAGCGGATCCAGATACGGCTTGTACAGATGCGCGCTGCGCCCCGGCAGCGGATCCTCGGTCATCACGTGCAGCACGGTGACCATGGTCATGCTGGCGCCGATGCCGAGCCCGATCGCCAGCACCATCAATGCCGTGAGTACCGGGGTGCGTTTCAGGCTGCGCAGTGCGAGGTCGATGTAGTAGCCGAACATTGCACCCTCCTATTCCCCTCGTATCGTCATTCCGGGGCCGCGCGCAGCGCGGAACCCGGGATCGGTCACGATCGACTCGTAAACCGATTGACTCGCGCCGTCCATGGCGCTCGCCCTACGGGCCGCTTATCGCGTTCACGTTTGCAGTCCTGCAAACGCAGTCGGGTTCTGCCGCGATAAAACCGCGGCAGCCCCGGAATGACGAGGTTCGTTTTGCATTCCCGAATCCCGGTCACATCACACACCCCTCGTCGCCACCACCGGCGGCACGTTGGCCGCGCGCAATGCCGGTCCGAGCACGGCGAGTTGCCCCAGCAACCACAGTGCGATCGCGCTGGCGGGCAGGTAGTACCAGGGCATCCGGTTCAACTGGTAGTGCTGCATCAGATAGAGATTGATGCCGAACGCCAGAATCATTCCCGCCGCGACGCCCGCGCTGCTCAGCAGGAAATTCTCGGTCTGGAAATACTGCATGATGTGCCCGCGCGTGGCGCCCACCGCGCGGCGGATCCCGATCTGGCGGCGCCGCTGGCCGACCCAGAAACTGGTGAGCCCCACGATCCCGAATGCGGTCACCGCCAGCATCACCACGCACACCAGCGCCAGCATCCACACCATGCTGCGCGTGTTCGCAAAAAACTTGCCGCGAACATCGGTGAACGAAATGGCCCTGACCACCGCGTTTGGCGACAACGCGGCCAGCTTCTGCTTCGCCGCGTCGAGCACCCGGGCGCGATCCTGCGGCGCACTCCGTACGATGTAGTCATTCAAAAAGCCGCCGGGCCCCGGGCTGAGCGGCAGGAACATCGACCAGTGGAAGGCCGCGAGCCCCTCCCCGTTCTGGTTCGGCCGCAGCACATCGGCGATCACGCCGACCACGGTGAAGTGGTACTCCTTGCCGACCCAGACCTGCTTGCCGAGCGCATCTTCGCCCGGCCACAGGCGATCGGCCAGGCTTTGCGTCACCAGTGTGACGTGTGCGGTCGGGATGTAGTTGTCGCCGAGCTTGCTGTCGGCGAATTCCTCCGCGTTGAAGAACCGCCCGCGGAGCAGCCGCAACCCGAGCGCCTGCTCGCCGCCCGACGTGAAGAGGTACGTCGCGACGTTCGGGCTGTCCCTGTCCATCACCTCTTGTGGCTTGGTGGCGACGTTGCTGTTCCAGCCGTTGTTGGTCAGCGGCATGGTGTTGATCACCGCCGCGCCAGTGACGCCGGGAATCTGCCGAAGCGCTGCGATATTGCGCGGCACGTCATCGGTCGCGAGCTTCGGATCGGTGCCCAGCACGCGAATGTCGGAAATGCCCTGCTCGTCGATCGCATTCGGCAGGTTTATTTCGCCGATGCGCTGGCCGATCATGAAAACCGCGTTGCACAGCACCGCGCAGGCCAGGGCGATTTCCAGCACGATCAGGATGGCCGGGATCTTGTGCTTGCGCAACGCGGCGAAAATGGGTTGGATGTCCATGGTCGTTCCTCAAACGGCTTTCAACTGCGGCGCCGGCGCCACCACGCAGGCGCGCCACGCGGGCAACAGGCCCGCGATCAGGCTGGCGACCAGCGCGATCACGAAGGTCGCGATGAACATCGAAACATCGAGGCGGGCGAGGCTGGCGTACTGCGCCGGCTGGTGACGGATCGCCCATAACCCGAGTTCGGCGAAGACGAGTCCCAGCACGCCTCCGGCCAGGCCGACCATCCCGGACTCCACCATGAACTGCGCGAACACCGCCGCCCGCGTCGCGCCCAGCGCGCGACGCACCCCAATTTCGCGCGAACGGCGCAGGCATTTCGCCAAGAGCAGGCCCACCGTGTTGACGATGCAGATCAACAGGAACCCGAACGCGAGATTGGTCTGCAGGCGTGCATCGTCGGGCACCACCTGTTCCAGCGCGAGGAATTTCATCAGGTCCGCAAACACCACCTCGGGCCGATGGAAGCGGCCAAGACTGATCTGCTGCTGCACGTAATTCGAAAGAAAAGTCTTGTAGGCAGCCGCGTCGGAGGCGTGCTTCAGTTCCGCCCAGAAGCTCACGAATACGCACGGCGAAGTTTCGAGGTGGGCGATGTCCGCGGTTTCCCAGCAGCTCACGTTCTGCGGGTCCATGCCATCGGTGCGCGCCGACTTCAGCGGCAGGAACACCCCGTCACCGTTGCCGTAGCTGCGTCCGCCCAGGTCCACCGCGTAGAACCGCGGCTGCGGCGCCCAGTCCTTCAGCACGCCGGCCACGCGGTAGTCGTGGTCGTTGATGCGGATTACCTGCCCGACGCTGTCCTTGCCGCCGAACAGCTTGTCGTTGAGGAAATCCGCGATCACCGCGACGCGCGCGCGATCGTCGTCGTCCTGCTCGCTCCAGCCGCCGCCGTATTCGAACGGCGCATCGAACATCGCGAAGAAATCCGTAGTGGTCATCACGGCATCGCTGAAGAAAGGATGCTCACCCCTGCGCGCGGGCGTCACCTTGGCCTGCGTCAGCGCCATCACCGCCTGGCGCTCGGCCCGGTGCGCCTGCAACAGGTTCATCGCGTCGGTGTAGGGCATCAGGTTGCCCCAGGGCGGTTTG
>JBQCCP010000045.1:0-19293 GCA_051962095.1 Rhodanobacteraceae bacterium | reverse complement strand
TACCGACGGCAAGTCGTACAAGGCCAAGGTGATCGGCGCCGATCCCACCACCGACCTCGCGGTGATCCAGATCCACGCGCCCAACCTGGTGGCGTTGCCGATGGCCGATTCGACGAAACTGCGGGTGGGCGATTTCGTGGTCGCGATCGGCGATCCGTTCGGGCTGGGCCAGTCGGCGACTTCGGGCATCGTCTCGGGCTTGCAGCGCCAGGACCTGCGCCAGAACGGCGTGCAGAACTACATCCAGACCGACGCCTCGATCAATCCCGGCAATTCCGGCGGCGCGCTGGTGAATCTCGCCGGCGAACTGGTCGGCATCAACTCGATGATCTATTCGCCGTCTGGCGCGAGCGCGGGGCTGGGTTTCGCGATTCCGTCCGATCTCGCCGCCGAGGTGATGAAGCAACTGATCGCGCACGGCAAGGTGGAGCGCGGCACGTTGGGCGTGGATGCGCAGGATCTGTCGCCGCGGGTGGCGCAGGCGCTCGGGATCAAGGCGTCCAGCGGCGCGCTGATCACCAACGTGATGCCCGATTCGCCGGCCGCCAAGGCGGGACTGAAGCCGGGCGACCTCGTCACCAGCGTGAACGGAAAACCCGTCGCCGATGCGCAGGATCTGCGCAACGCGCAGGGCCTCGCGACGGTGGGCAGCACGCTCGCGCTGGGCGTCGACCGCAGCGGCAAGCGCCTCACGATCGACGCGAAGCTCACCGCCGTCAGCAACCAGGCCGACGGCGCGTCGCTGGACCCGCGGCTCGCCGGCGCCAGCTTCACCGATGCGCCATCGGACAACGGCGTGGAAGGCGTGAGCGTCGCGAACGTGGTGCCGGGCAGCCGCGCGGCGCGCAACGGCTTGGCCGCGGGCGACGTCCTGGTCGGCGTGAACAACGTGGCGACGCCCGACCTGGCGCAACTGCGTCGCGTGTTCGCGCTGCATCCCCGCGTGCTGCTGCTGTCGCTGGTGCGCGACGGGCAATTGCTGCAAATGCAGATCGGAGGGTGAACGATGAAACGTGAGCGGTGTCGATAAAAGACCGCGCGAAAACCTGAACGGCGCGCTCGCAATCGCGGGCGATTCCGCCATAATCGTGCGGTCTTTTCCGCACCGCCACACGGTATTTCGTTCATGTCCGCACGTTCGTTGAGCCTGCTTGCCGCTTCGTTCTTGCTCGTCTTCGTCCTCGCCGCCACCGCGGCCCCCGCCAAACACTCCAGCCGTCATTCCCAATCCCGGCACAAGACTTCCGGTCCCGCGCTGGTCGTGCGCGGTGACCAGGTCAGCACCGAAGGCTTGGTGGACGCGGTCGCAAGCGCGTTCGCCGACACCGGCGAAGGCCACCTCGAAGTGCAGCCGTTCAACACCGTCGACGGAATCGACCAGGCACTGGCCGGCACTGTCGACCTCGCGGCCAGCGCGCGGCCGGGTTATTTCAAGCGCGTCCAGGAAGCAGGCCTGGTGTTCACGCCGGTCGCGTGGGATGCGCTGGTGATGATCACCAACGTCGCGAACCCGGTGAACAACCTCACGCTGAAACAATTGCACGACATCTACTACGGCAAGATCACCAATTGGTCGCAGGTCGGCGGCCGCGACGAGCCGATCGACCTGGATGGCGTGGCTTCGCCGCTCGACGGGGTGCAGTTCAGCTTCCGCCGCCTGATGTTCGGCAACGGCGACAATCCGGTCGCGGTGCCACGCCTGTTCATCAACATCGACTCGCTGCAGCAGGAAGTCTCGCTGGACACCAAGGCGCTGGCGCTGTCGACGCTGGTGCACGCGCGCCGCGAGAAGGGCATCAAGATCATCCCGATCGAAGGCGTGACGCCGACACTGGCCACGCTGGAAAACGCGACCTATCCGCTGCCGCTGACGATCTACCTCGCCTACAAGGCGGACAGCCCCAAGGCCGACACGATCCAGAAGTTCCTCGCGTTCCTCGGCGGCGCCAGGGCCGGCGAGATCCTGCGCAGCCACGACCTGCTGCCGTACGCGCAGGCGGTGGTACTGAACTCCAAGAGCGAAAAGGATCGCATCAACCTGCTCGGCGCGCAGATGGTGGCGGAGGGCCTGCCGGCCGAATATGCGCCGGGCGCCGAATTCGAGCGCCTGTCCAGCCAGTCCGCCGATCTGGCCCATGCGATCCATCTGCAGCAGGCCGCAGCCGACCAGGTCGCCCAGGCCAACAAGGAACGCATCGCGCTGGCCACGGCGGCCGGGGTCGATCCTTCGCCGGCAGCGGGCGATGCATCGAATGCGGCGCCGCAGGCCGCCGACTATACCGTGGTCAGCGGCGACACGCTGTCGAAGATCGCGCGCAATCACTCGGTGAGCGTCGAAGACCTGCGCAAGTGGAACGACCTGCACGGCAACATGCTGAAGGTCGGGCAGGTGCTGAGGCTGGCGCCCTCGAACGCCAGCGCCGCACACGTCAGTTGCAGTGCCGCCACCGCGTGTTGAACGCGCGCACGTTGGTGGCACCGGCGCCGAAGGCCGCAGCCAAGGGCCACGCGTGCTCGGTCTGAGCGCCGACCGCCGCGGCCGCCGGGCGTTGCCGCTGACGCCGGTGACGCGCGCCGGCTGGAACGAATGCGCGAAGGATTTGGGTGCGCGCCAGCGGCGCTGGGCCGAAGCCAACGGCTTCTCGGGCCAGCCCGGCGCGTTCTGCCTGCTGCCCGACCCGCAGGGCGGCACCGCGCGGGTGCTGTGCGGCATTGACGCCGCCTCGCCGCCGTTCGCGCTGGGCCCGCTTCCGTATCACCTGCCCGCGGGCGATTACCGCCTCGACGGCGACGCGTTGTCCGCGCACGACGCGGCGCTCGGCTGGGCGCTGGGCAGTTACCGTTTCTCCCGCTATCGCGAGCCCCACGCAGAACCCGCGCGCCTGCTGCTGCCGCGCGCGCTGCTGGACGAACTCGCGCCGACCCTGGAAGCCATCACGCGCGTGCGCGATCTCGTCAACACGCCCGCACAGGATCTGGGGCCTGCGGAAGTATGCGCCGCGGTGCGCGAAGTCGCCGACCGCTTCGGCGCCAAGTGCCGCGAGTGGAGCGGCGAGGGTTTGCTGAAAGCCGGTTTCCCGACCGTGCACGCGGTAGGCCGTGCCAGCCCGCGCGCGCCTCGCGTGATCGAATTGAGCTGGGGCGATCCGGAACATCCGCTGCTGGCGCTGGTGGGCAAGGGCGTGTGCTTCGACACCGGCGGGCTGGATCTGAAGACGGCCGACGGCATGCGCTGGATGAAGAAGGACATGGGCGGCGCCGCGCATGCGTTGTCGCTGGCGCAACTGGTGATGGCGTCGAACCTGCCGGTGCGGCTGGTGCTGGTGATTCCGACCGTGGACAACGCGGTGGCGGGCGACGCGCTGCGCCCGGGCGACGTGATCCGCACCCGCGCCGGCATCACGGTGGAAGTCGACAACACCGACGCCGAAGGGCGCCTGATCCTGTGCGACGCGCTGGCGCTGGCGGTCGAACACAAGCCCGATTTGATGATCGATTTCGCGACGCTCACCGGTGCTGCGCGCGTGGCGTTGGGCCCCGACCTGCCGGCGCTGTTCGCCAACCGCGACGATGTTGCCGATGCGGTGCTCTATGCGGCACGCGCGCAGCACGATCCGTTGTGGCGGCTGCCGCTGTGGCAGCCGTACCGCGCGATGCTTGTATCGGCGTTCGCAGACACCTGCAACACCGGCGCGTCGCGCCACGCCGGCGCGATCACCGCCGCGCTGTACCTGCAGCACTTCGTGCCGGCCACGGTGCCGTGGCTGCACGTCGACGTGTATGCATGGAACGATGCCGACCGGCCGGGCCGCCCGCGCGGCGGCGACGCGCAGTCGCTGCGCGCGTTCCACGCGTTCCTGCAGAAACGTTATTCGCGTGCCTGAACCGCCGCGCGGTTGATGGCCGCGATCGCGTCGACGCGCGCGCGCCGGATCGCCTCGCCGACCGCGGGGCCGCTGAGCCCCCTTTCGATGAAAGGCTGCGCGGTCACAGCGCGCGCGGCCTCGCGCGCGGCGCGCAGGAAATCGGCCTGCGGATAGGGGTCGTGTTCGTGCCGCAGCCGTCCCCGCTTGTCGGCGGTGCAGGTGATCAGGAACGGTTCCAGCCGCTCGGGACGCCGGAACGCATCGAAGGCTTCCAGCAGCGCCAGCACGGTGGCGGGTTTCAGTTCCAGCGCGCGGTGCGCATCGAGGTGATGCCGGCAGGTGAGCGCGGCGAGTTGCGTGTGTTCGGCCGGCACCTTCAGGCGTTCGCACAACGCGCGCAATGGCGCGAGTCCGCGGTGCTCGTGCGCGATGTGGCGCGGCAGCACGTCGCCGGGCGTCAGCGCCTTGCCGAGATCATGAGTGAGCGCACAGAACCCCGCGAGATCGTCGCCCGGCGCAAGTTTCGCGCACTGGTCGAGCACCAGTTCCAGGTGCGCGCCGCAATCGACTTCCGGGTGGTGCTGCGGTGGCTGCGGCACGCCGTACAGCGCGTCGATTTCCGGAAACAGGACTTTCAGCGCGCCGCATGCGCGCAGCGCGCGCACAAAGGCGGACGGTTCGGGTTCGGTGAGCGCCTTGCGGGTTTCCGCCCACACGCGCTCGGGCACCAGGTGCGCGGCTTCGCCGTCCTGGACCATCGCGCGCATCAGCGTCAGGGTTTCGTCGGCAATCCGGAAACCGAGCGGCGCATAGCGCGCGAGAAAACGCGCGACGCGCAGGATTCGCACCGGGTCTTCGGCAAACGCGGGCGACACGTGCCGCAAGATCTTGTTGCGTAGATCGTCCGCACCGCGATACGGATCGACCAGCGCGCCCGCTTCGTCGCGCGCCATCGCGTTGATGGTGAGGTCGCGGCGTACCAGGTCGTCTTCCAGCGTCACGTCCGGCGCGGCGTGGAACGCGAAGCCGTGGTAGCCCGGACCGGTCTTGCGCTCGGTGCGCGCCAGCGCGTATTCCTCGCCGGTGTCGGGGTGCAGGAACACCGGGAAATCCTTGCCCACCGGGCGATAGCCCTGGGCCAGCATGTCCGCGGGCGTCGTGCCCACCACCACGTAGTCGCGATCGAAATGCGCGCGGCCCAGCAGTTGGTCGCGCACCGCGCCGCCAACCAGGTAGATCCGATGGCCGGCGATCGGCACGGTCACGCGTCCAGCGTCGAACGCGCCACGTCGAACCGGCGCTCCCGCGAGTAGCTGCCCAGCAGCACCGGCAGCATCGCGGCGAACCGCCGCGGCACGATGCCGAGCTCGGCGAAGCCGTCGCGCGTGCCCACCGAATCCAGTTTCAGCGAATTGAAGTTGTCGCGCGAGAACGGTTTGCCGGGAATCATCTCCGCGACCATCGCCTGCAGCCAGCCGAGTCCGCCCGGCAGCGGCAGCACCGCGCGGCGCAGGCCGGCCGCGTCGCGGATCATCCGCACCATCTGCACCAGTTCCAGCGTGTCGGGGCCGTACAGTTCGAAGATCTTGCCGATGCGGCTGCGGTCGGCGAGGCAGCGCTTGATTGCTTCGGCGACATCGCCGACATGAGCGGGCGCGAACTTCGCGCGCGGTTGCGCCAGCGGCAGCACCGGACCCAGCTGCAGCAGTTTCAGGAACCGGAACACCAGCCCGTCGCCCGCGCCGTACACCACGCTCGGCCGGTAGATCGTCCATTCCATCCCGGAATTGCGCACCTGCGCCTCGGCTTCGCCGCGGGTCTTCAGGTACTTCGACGCGCGCTCGCCCGCGTTCACCGAACTCATCTGGTGGATGCGGCGGATGCCCACCTGCCGGCAGGCCGCGATCAGCGTGGCGGTCAGGTCCACGTGCGCATGCGTGAAACTGTCGCGGCCGGTTTCGTTGAGGATCCCGACCAGGTTGATCACCGCGTCGTGGCCGGCGAGGTGTCTTTCCAGCGACGCACGATCGTAGACATCGGTGCTGACGGTGCGCACGTACGGCAGCACGCTGATCGCGCGTCCCTGCTCGCGATTGCGGCTGAGTACCGTCACCTTGCAACCGGTGTCGGCCAGTGCCGCGAGCAGATGACCGCCGATGAAACCTGTGCCGCCGAGCACCACGTAGCGTTTCGAAATCATGGGGAAACACTCCCTGCGGGGGCGGTGGAACCCGGCGCCGTGGCGGGCGCCGGTGCGTGGCACACCACCTGTTTGCGCGGGGGATCGACCGCCGGATCATACGGCGTCCCGATCGCGGGCAGCCGCGACGAGATCGGCAGCGGATCGCCGTTGAGCCGCCAGCCGTAGATCGTCGCGAATGACATCACGCGGGTCACGTAGTCGCGCGTCTCGTTGAACGGAATCGTGAGGATGAAGCGTTCCGGATCGAGGTTGCCGCGCGCGTCCACCCAGCGCTGCGCGTTGCCCGGACCGGCATTGTACGCGGCCGACGCCAGCCACGGGCTGCCGTTGAAACGCGTCGCGAGATTCGCGAGGTACTGCGTGCCCAGCGGGATGTTGATCGCCGGGTCGTACAAACTCTCGCCGCCGTCGTACGGCAGCCCGCTCCGGCGCGCGACCAGTTGTGCGGTGCCCGGCAGCAACTGCATCAGGCCGCGCGCATCGGCGCCCGACCGCGCATCGGTCTGCCACGCGGTTTCGGCGCGGATGATCGCGAACGCCCAAGCCGGGTCGATGCCCGCGCGTTTCGCGGATTCAACCACGCGTTGCTGGTCGGCCAGCGGAAAGCGCAGCGCGTAGTAATCCAGGTCGCCCGACTTGCCGAACGCGAACACCGCGCGGTCATACCAGCCCTTGCTCGACGCCAGTGCCGCGGCCTGCTGCTGCTGGTCGGGCGTGAGGTTCGCGAACGCCGTGTTCCATTCGCGCCGCGCCGGTTTCAGCATGTCCAGCGCGAAGAACTCGAAGGCGCGCGCGAGCCCCGGCACCGCTTCGAGTTGCCGGTCGGCGGCCGGGTCGATCGGCAGCGTGGCGGGGCAGATCGAATACGGCAGGTTGGCCTGGTCCGCGGCGAGGAAGCCGTAGAACGTGGCCTGCTGCGCCAGTGCGGTGTAATCGTCCAGCGCGGCGGCGGCGTGGTCGAGCTTCTGCGCGACACGCGCCTTCCAGTAGCGCCATTCGTCGCGCTGCATCTGTTCCGGCGTCAGCGCCTCGATCGCGGCCTGCGCGGCCTTCCAGTCGCCCTGCGCGACCGCGGCGCGCACGCGCCACTCGCGCGTCGCATCGGTTTGCGCGGCGGCCGGCAGCGAGGCGAGGCGCGTGATCGCATCGGGCCCGGCATCGACCGCGTTGTACAGCGCCAGCGCCGCGCGTATGCGGTTGCGCTGGTCGGTATCGAACGCGAAGCGCAGCGACAACGTATCCCAGTACGTTTGCGCCTGCGTGCTGTCGCGCCGCGCCAGACGCATCAGCGCGCGCGCCACCGCTTCGCGATCATGTTTGGTGTCGGCGAAGGTCGAGGCCTTTTTCAGCAGCGTCGCGGGCGAGCGCAGCGCGTCGGCGAGACGCATCGCGACCGCGCCCTGGTTGTCCGGCAACCAGCTCGCCGACTGGTCGATCGTCGAAGCATTGCCGGCCTCGGCCGCGCGTTCGATGCGATCCCAGACGCGCTGCGGCGTCAGCAGGCCTTGCGCGGCCGCGGCCTGCAGCACCGGCGTGCACGCCGATGGCAGGCTGGTCTTCTGCCACAAATCCGCGAGGTCGCGATCGAAGTCGAGCCGCTTGCCGTCGGCGAGGTTCGCCTGCAGCGCATCGCAGGTGAAGGTGTCGCCGAGGCCCGGCTGATAGAAATGCCGGAAGGTCGCCCAATCCTTCTGCTGTGCCGACCAGCGCAATTCGGCATTGCGCAGGTCGCCGGCCGGAATCATGCCGGGATATCGCTGCAGGTAGGCATCGATTTGCGCCGGCGTCGCGGTCTTGATGTCGTGCTGCAGCGCCGCGGCTTCGAGATACGGATACAGCGGATAGTCCTGAAGTCCCTTCGCGAGCGTGCGCCAGTCCTGCCCGTTCTGCGCGGCGCCATAGGCGGCGCGGAACGCGTCGCGTTGCTGCTGCAGGGAAGGCGCGGGCGCCGGTGCTTGCGCGCTGCCCGCGGCGGCGATGATCGCCAACGCCAGAACGACGACCCGGCGCGTCCATGGATGCCGCCGGGGGTACTTCGATACGACCTTTTGCATGCAAACGATTCTAGTCGAACCGGCTCGATCAATCGTTTGGTGAATGTTCGCGCGCCGCCGGCGTGCGCCGCGCGAGGCGTGGGGTTTTTGCTGCCCGATCCGGTCGTGAGGTGTTCACCCCTGACCTCAACCCTCTCCCCCTATCGATGGAGCCGATTGGGGGAGAGGGAGAGAAGCCTCTTCAATGCCGATCGCGTGCGTTGTGTTTCGCGCGATGGATGCGGCGGCTGTCGCGATTGTCGGCGCGCTGGATGCGGCCGGTCTGGCGCAGCGTGTCGCGGCGCGCTTCCATGCGGGATACGTGCGCTTCGCTGCCTTCGAGATGACTGGTTTCGCGGTTGGTCAACGAGCCGTTGGCGACCCCGTTGTGGATGCGTTGCTGCTGGTTGATGTTGCGTTGTATGTCGGCCTGTTCGAGATTCGACTTCAGGGAATCCGGGTTGCCCTTGGTCGCATTGTGCTTGTCCGCGTAGATCGCGTGGCTCTCGCGGTTCTGCTGACGCTGGATCTGCGCGCGCTCGGAAGCGGAAAGCGTGCCGTTGCGCAGATCGCGTTGCTCGGTCTTGTCGATGCGCGCCTGACCGGCTTCCAGCTTGCGCGCTTCGCCGGTCGAGAGCTGCCCTGACTGCAGCCCCTGCTCGATGCGCTTCTGCTGGTCGACGTTGCGGCCGGTTTCGGTGGCGGTGTTGTGCGGACGGTGCGCGGGTGTGGTGGTCGTGGTGCTGGAAGGCGCGCTCTGTGCCTGCGCGCCGAGGGCGAAACCAAGGCTCACGGCGATGGCCGCGGCCAATACGAGGGTGCGTTGCATGACGGTTTCCTCTGCGTGGGTGTGTGGGTGCGGCCCGCAGGGGAAGGAACGCGAGGCGCCGGCCGCGGTTGACGCCCGGCCGCGCACATTCAGGTATCCGACAGCCGGATCAGGCGGCGGCTTGCAGGGCGGTCGCCGGCACGCGTATCTCGGCGGCCAGCGGCAGGTGGTCGGAAAACGCGGCGGGCAGCGTCCACATGCGCTGGACCTCCAGATCCGAGGTGACCAGGATGTGGTCGATCGCGCGTTGGGGCCGCCAACTCGGAAAAGTCGGTTGCGGATCGGCCGGCGGCGCCAGCGAGGTGTGCGCGAACAGGCTGCGCAATTCCGGGCAGTCGGGCGGGCAATTCAGGTCGCCCATCAGCACCGCATAGGGACGGTCGTGCAGCAACTCGGCGATGAAGTCGATCTGGCGCTGGCGCGACTGCACGCCCAGCGACAGGTGCGCGACCGCGACCGTCAACGCTTCGCGGCCCGCACCGTACCGGGCCAGCAGCACGCCGCGTCCGCCCAGGCGGCCGGGCAGCGGGTAATCGAGTACCTCGACCGGCTGGGCGCGGCTGATAAGCCCGTTGGCGGTGTGCGAAAGATTGGAGAGATTGCGGTTGGGCTGGTGGCTCCAGTACGGCATCCCCGAAGTTTCCGCGAGGTAGCGCGTCTGGTTGAGGAAGCCGGAACGCACGCTGCCGGCGTCGGCCTCCTGCAAGCCGACCACGTCGAAATCCGCGATCGAGCGCGCGAGCGTGTCGAGATTGCCCAGTTTGTATTTGCCGGGCAGCACCGCGCCCCAGCTCCGCGTGAAGTATTCGTGGTAACGCTTCACGCTCGCGCCGGCGAGGATGTTGCAGCTCAGGATGCGCAGGACGTTGTCGGCCGGCGGAACGGCGGGCTCGGGTTTCATGACTCGATCAGACTAACATTTTGCCGCGCCCGTGCGCATGCCGGGAGGCAGGGGGCGTGCGGGGCGAAGCGTGAGACGCGTCTCAGCGTTGGCCGACGTTTTCCGCCATCCAAAGTCCGAGCTGCTGCAACTCGCCGTAGCTCGTGACTTCGGCGCTGCGCATCAGCGCGACGAACGGCGCGTCCTTCGCGTCGCTGGCCCGGCGCCCGACTACCAGCATCGGCGTGGCGTCGATGCCCCAGCCCATTTCGGTGCGCTGGTCGTCGGTCATCTGCTTCGCGGTTTCGGCGCTGGTCGCCGCGGCCAGGAATTTCTGCGGGTCCACGCCGTGGCGGCCGTACCACGCGGCCATGTCCTGCAATGAATTGAGCGGATAGTGTTCCAGCATGGCCTTGAACATCGCGTCGTGGGTCTGCTCCAGCACCCCGAGCTGCTTCGCCGCGTAGAACGCCTGCGCGTAGGGCGCCCAGGCCGGGCTGAACACCGCCGGCATGTAGCGCACCTCGACGCCCTTCGGCAGTTCGGCGCGCAGCTTGTCCATGTAGGGCGCGAATTCCGCGCAGTGCGGACAGCCGTAGGAAAACACCTCGACCATTTCGATCGGGCCGGTGGGCGCGGCCTGCCCGGCCGGAAGCTGCAGCTTCACGTACTGCTGGCCTTCGGTGAATTGCGTCGAAGAGACGCGCGCCGGGGCGCTCGCGCTCACCGCGCTGGCCACGACGCTGGCCGATCCGGGCGCGGCGCCACTGCTGCCGCCGTCGTTGTGCGCCGAGCACGCCGCCGTCAGCAGCAGGCCGAAGGCGAGCAGGACACCACGGATCGCGCGCGCGGTGCTCATCTCATTTGGCCTTCTTCGCGGCCAGTTCCTTGTTGACCAGATACAGCGTCAGGTCCACCGCCTGCTGCGCGCCCTGCGCCGAGGCCGGCGTCAGCCGCCACTTGCCGTCGATCACGAGGGTCGGCGTGCTGTCCACGCCCCACGCCATGATCTGCTGGTCGGCGCGCTTCATCTCCAGGTTGACCGCGAACGAATTGGCGGTCGCGACGAACTCGTCCGGCTTGGCGCCGAACTTGCCGTAGAACTTCGCGACGTCCTCGATCTTCGGCAGGTTGGCTTCGGCCTTGGGACGCTGGGTGGCCGGATCGTAGGTGGCCAGCGGACCGTTGGGTCCCCAGATCGCCTTGAATACGGCGTCGTGCGATTGCTTGTTGTCCAGCCCCAGCGCCTTGGCCGTGAAATAGGCGCGCTGGAACACCGGCCAGTCTTCGTTCGGATGCCAGCTCGCCGGCACGAATTCCAGCACCGTGCCCGCGGGCAGTTCGGCGCGCAGCTTGTCGAGGTACGGCTCGAACTGGTTGCACGCGGGGCAGCCGAACGAGAACACTTCGGTCACGACGACCTTGTCGGGCTGGCCGGTCGGCTGCGGATTCTGGATCGCGAAGTACTGCTTGCCTTCGGCCCACTGCTGCGGCGTCTGCGCGAACGCAATCGCGGCGACGGCGGCCAGCACAAGGAGCACGACGGTACGTTTGATCATGATCGGATCCCCAGGTTTCGGAAAACGGCGGGCGAGTGTGCCAGACGATTCCTGGATTCGACCGCGCGCAGGCGCGGCGGGTTCAATCGATGGCGTTGGGCTTGCTCGTCGCCTCGGTTTCCGGCGCCGCGTGCAGGCCTTCGATGTAGCTCGACACCGCGGAAATATCCTGTTCGGTCAGGTGCTGCGCGATCGACGGCATGATCCTGGCATGCGTGTCGCTGCCCCAGGTCGTGCCGTCGTGCCAGGCCTTCAACTGCGTCTGCAGGTAATCCGCGTGCTGGCCGCCGATGTTCGGCACGCGCCAGCCCGGATTGCCGGCGCCGTCGGGACCGTGGCAGGCCATGCAGGCCGGGATGCCGCGGCTCGGATCGCCCTCACGGTAAAGCTTCCCGCCGTCGCTGGCCAGCTTCTCGTCGGCGACGCCCGGCAGGCGTTTCTGTTCCGCGAAATAGGCGCCGACGTCGTGCATGTCCTGCGGCGAGAGCGTGGAGGCCATGCCCTGCATGATCGCGTTCTGGCGCGTGCCGCTCTTGAAGCGCATCAACTGGCTGACGATGTACTGCTCGCTCTGGCCGGCGAGCTTGGGATACTGCGCATCGGTGGAGTTGCCGTCCATGCCGTGGCAGGCGCCACAGGCGGCGGCCTTGGTCTGGCCGGCCTTGGCGTCACCCGGTTGCGTCTTCGCCGCTTCGAGTTGCGCGAGCGCGGCTTCCGCGGCCTTGGACGTGCTTTCCGCGCTGGCCGGCGCGGCGGCGCTCGCAGCGCTGGCGGGCGCGCTGGCTGCCGGTGCGGACGCGGCCGGTTTCGATTCGGTCCTGGTCTGCCGGGCCTGCGCGGACAACGCCACCGCGATCGGCGCCGAAGCGACGAGCATGACAACGACAGCAGCAGAGCGCCGGAAACCCATAGAATCCTCTCTCCCGAAGACGTGAGCACCGGCGCTGGGCGCCGGCGCGAACCGCGGGATTATCGCCGCGAGTACAAACATGCGTCAAACACGTCATCCCGGTGATGCAACGACCGCGAGCCCGGCAGATCGCCGTCCGCAAGCCTCCTCCGGCAATCCGCTCCGCGGCGCCGCGTTCGTGCTGGCCGCGCACCGGCCCGACCAGTTGCCGCCGGACGCAGGCGCGGAAATCGCGTTCGCGGGACGGTCCAACGCGGGCAAGTCCTCGGCGCTCAACGCGCTGACCGGGCACGCGTCGCTCGCGCGCACCAGCAAGACGCCGGGCCGAACCCAGCAACTGGTGGTGTTCGCGTTGCCCGATGGCCGGCGTCTCGTCGACCTGCCGGGTTACGGCTACGCCAAGGTGCCGCCCAGCCTGCGCGATCACTGGCGGCAGGCGATCGATCACTACCTGCGCACGCGCCAGTCGCTGCGCGGGCTGGTGCTGATCGCCGACATCCGCCACGCGCTGACCGCGTTCGACCGGCAGATGCTCGCGTTCTGCGCGGACATCGAATTGTCCTGCGTGGTGCTGCTCAGCAAGGCCGACAAGCTTTCGCGCGCCCAGGTGCGCACCCGCCAGCGCGAGATCGACGCGGAAATCGCGAAGGCGCATTGGCACGCGCGGACCATTGCGTTCTCGGCGCCGGCCGGCACGGGGCTCGACGAAGCGCGTGTTGCGGCGGCGGGGTTGCTCGGCGGGGCGTGAAAAACGCGAAGAACTTTTTGGACGCGGATCGGAACGGATCGAAGCGGATCATTTGAAGCGGCTTGCCGGCTTTGGCTCCATCCGCGTCCATCCGCTCCGATCCGCGTCAAAAGCTCGGCTTTGCTCGTCATCCCGGAATACTCGCGCCATCCATGGCGCTCGCGCTACGCGCCGCCTTCGGCGTTCGCGTTTGCAATCCTGCAAACGCAGTCGCGAAGCGATATCCGAGATCCAGCGACTTTGCATTTCAGTGCACGAACGAAAGTCACTGGGTCCCGGCTCTACTCGCGCCATCCATGGTGCTCGCCCTTCGAGCCAGCTTCGCTGTTTGGGCGCGCTCCTGCGCGCCACGTCGCCGGGATGATGAGTATTGGATGGATCAGAGATTCCTTTGGCCTGAAGATCATGCGCCGCCAGCCACTTGCACTGCGCGTCACGCCACCCCATCTTGATCGCCTCGTCCACATGAAGGCGCGCGCATGTCCGGTCCCAGCCACGTTGCCGAGCAACCCATCGGGCATCGCGCGCAACTCGTCGATTACCTCGCCGCCGGTAGCCGGCCGGCGGCGGACTGGAAGATCGGCACCGAGCACGAGAAGTTCGTGTTCCGCACCGACGACCTGCGTCCGCCACCGTACGAGGGCGAGCGCGGCATCGGCGCGTTGCTGCGCGGCATCGAGGGCTGCGGCTGGGATCCGGTCGAGGAAGACGGCAACGTGATCGCGCTCACGCGCGGCGCGGCCTCGGTGACGCTGGAACCCGCGGGCCAGCTCGAACTTTCCGGCGCGCCGCTCGAAACCATCCACCAGACCTGCTGCGAAGTGCAGGAACACCTCGACTGCGTGCGCCGCGCGGCCGAACCGCTGCGGCTCGGCATCCTCGGCATGGGCTTCCAGCCGAAATGGAAGCGCAACGAGATGCCGTGGATGCCCAAGGGCCGCTACGCGATCATGCGCCGCTACATGCCGACCGTCGGTTCGCTCGGCCTCGACATGATGACCCGCACCTGCACCGTGCAGGTGAACCTCGACTTCGCCGACGAAGCCGACATGGTGAAGAAGTTCCGGGTGTCGCTGGCGCTGCAGCCGGTTGCGACCGCGCTGTTCGCCGATTCGCCGTTCACCGAAGGCCGGCCGAACGGGTTCCAGAGTTACCGCTCGCACATCTGGACCGATACCGATCCCGATCGCACCGGGATGCTGGACTTCGTCTTCGACGACGGCTTCGGCTTCGAACGCTACACCGATTACCTGCTCGACGTGCCGATGTATTTCGTGCACCGCCATGACAAGTACATCGACTGTGCGGGACAATCCTTCCGCGCGTTCCTCGAAGGCAAGCTGCCCGCGCTGCCGGGCGAGAAGCCGACCTTGCGCGACTGGTCGGACCACATGACCACCGCGTTTCCGGAAGTGCGCCTGAAGCAGTACCTCGAAATGCGCGGCGCCGACGGCGGTCCGTGGAACCGCCTGTGCGCGCTGCCGGCGTTCTGGGTCGGGCTGCTGTACGACGCCACCGCGCTGGATGCGGCGTGGGATCTGGTCAAGGATTTCTCGATGGCCGAACGCCACGCGCTGCGCGACGGCGTGCCCAGGCACGCCCTGAAGTTGCCGTTCCGTGGCGAAACGGTGCGCGAACGTTCCCTGCGCGCGCTGGAAATCGCGGGCGCGGGCCTGAAGCGCCGCGCCAAGCTGAATCGCAACGGCGTGGACGAAACGATGTTCCTGCAGCCCCTGGTCGAATTGGCCGAAGCCAACCAGACCCCGGCCGAACGCAAGCTGGAGTTGTTCCACGGCGAGTGGCAGGGCAGCGTCGATCCGGTGTTCCGCGAATTCGCCTACTGACCTTTCGGCGCCGACCCCAGGGCAGGGCGTTCGTGGAAACTTGCTCGGGAAACCCAGATTTTGCCGTCATCCCGGAATCGCGAAGCGATATCCGGGACCCAGCGACTTTGCATTTCAGCGCGTTGCGCAAAAGTCACTGGGTCCCGGCTTTCGCCGAATGACGAAGCAAAGGACGGCGACGGGCACCAGGGTTTGGGGCGCCGCGATCGCAGCGATCCGGCGCGCGCTGGTTACGTTTCCGTTAGCGGCAAAACCAAGCGTGACGCGTCTCGCGGCCAATGCCCACTCACGGCTGAACAGTCAATGTGGGGGGAGGGTTTTGTTCAGTGCCACGCCAGCGCATGTTTGGTTTAGTAGTGCGCAACTTTTGGACCAGGAGTCCATCGTGTATCTCTGGCGAATTTACCTGCGGGTGCTGGGTCTGCTTGCACCCGAGCGGAAGCTTGCGATCGTCCTCGCGCTGGCCAACCTCGCGCTCGCCTGCGTGTTGTTCATCGAACCCATCCTGTTCGGCCGCGTGGTCGACGCGCTGGCCGTACCTTCGAAACACAATCTTGCGCTGCTGATCGGCGGCTGGGCGGTGGTCGGCTTCGGCGGCGTCGCGACCGGCGTGCTGGTGTCGCTGCACGCCGACCGGATGGCGCATCGCCGCCGGCTCGCCGCGATCCGGATGTTCTTCCGGCACGCGATTTCGCTGCCGCTGTCGTTCCACCGCGACCACCATTCCGGCCGGCTGCAGCGCATCATGCACTCGGGCACCGACAACCTGTTCACGCTGTGGCTCAGCTTCTTCCGCGAGCACCTGACCACGCTGCTCGCGATCGTGGTGATGATCCCGGTCGCGTTCCATCTCAACTGGCGGCTCGCGCTGCTGATGATCGGGCTGCTGATCGGCTTCGCGCTGTTCAACGTGCTCGCGATCCGCCGCAGCCGCAAGGCGCAGGCCGAGGTGCAGGAACATTTCCACGCGATCTCGACGCGTGCCAGCGACGTGCTGGGCAATGTCGCGGTGGTGCAGAGCTTCACCCGCGCCGACGACGAGGTGAACGACCTCGAACACCTGACCGCGCGCGCGCTGGCCGCGCAATACCCGGTGCTGAACGGCTGGGCCGCGCTGTCGGTCGCCACCCGCGCGGCGAGCACGCTCACCGTGGTCGCGATCTTCGCGCTGGGCGCCGCGCTGCATGCCAAGGGCCAGATCTCGATCGGCGGCATCGTCAGCTTCGTCGGTTTCTCGCTGATGCTGATCGGACGGCTGGAGCAGTTCGCGAGCTTCCTCTCCAACCTGTTCTTTCAGTCGCAGTCGCTGCGCGACTTCTTCGAAGTGATGGACGTGAAGCCCACGATGGCCTCCACGCCCGATGCGCCGGCCCTGCCGCCGGTGCGCGGCGAGGTGAAATTCGAGCAGGTCGATTTCAGCTACGACGGCCGGCAATCGTCGGTGCACGACCTGAGCTTCTGCGCCGCGCCCGGCAGCCGCATCGCGCTGGTCGGCCCGACCGGCGCGGGCAAGTCCACCACGCTCAGCCTGCTGTATCGCGCGCACGATCCCGACCACGGCCGCATCACGATCGACGGCCACGACATCCGCGACGTGGACATCGATTCCCTGCGCCGCAACATCGCGGTGGTGTTCCAGGAAGCCGGGCTGTTCCAGCGCAGCATCGCGGAGAACCTGAAGGTCGGCCATCCCGCGGTGAGCGCGGCCGACATCGAAGCCGCGGCGCGCGCGGCCGAAGCGCACGATTTCATCAGCGCCAAGCCGGACGGTTACGCGACGCAGGTCGCCGAGCGCGGCCGCTCGCTGTCGGGCGGCGAGCGCCAGCGCCTCGCGATCGCGCGCGCGATGCTGAAGGATGCGCCGATCCTGATCCTCGACGAAGCCACCAGCGCACTCGACAGCATCACCGAGGCGCGCATCCAGCGCGCGCTGGATCGCCTCAGCCGCGGGCGCACCACGTTCATCATCGCCCACCGGCTCTCCACCGTGCGCAATGCCGACCGCATCCTGGTGCTGGACCAGGGCCGTTTGGTCGAACAGGGCCGCTACGACGAGCTGCTCCGCCGCGGCGGGATGTTCGCACGGCTCGCGCAGCAGGGCCGCTTCGCACCGGACGCCGAGCCGGATCACGCGATTCCATTGGAGGTCGCGGCCTAGACCCGTTTGTCATTCCGGGGCCCGCATTGGCTTGCCGGCGCGGGAACCCGACTGCGTTTGCAGAGCCTGTCCCGGACTTGATCCGGGAACTGCAAACGCGAACGCCGCAGGCGGCGCAAAGCGCGAGCGCCAAGAATGCCGCGAGTCGATCTGCCGCTGTAGGTTGGCGCTGACCCCGGAACACGTTCCGGGATCAACCCAACCTGCCGAAGCCGTGCGGGTGGTCGCTTTTTTGCTTAAAAAAGCAGATTCCGGGTACCCCTACTTCGTGGGTTCGTCCGAAATGACGAATCCATTTCCGGATATCGCAGCAGGACGCATCGGCCTGCTTCGTCATCCCGGCACAGGCCGGGACCAGTGTCTTCGGGCGACGACGAAAAGATCGCAGATGCCAGACGGCGCTTGCGGCATCGAGCCGGCGTTTCGAAAATGCCGGCGGCATCCGCGCGAATGCCGCCGCCTTTTCATGGGAATTACGATGCACGTGCTCGATCGCCCCGTCTGGGAAAGCCTCGCCACCCGCCACGCCGCACTGTCCGAAGGCGGATCATTGGCGAAGCGCTATCTGCGCGACGTGAACCTGTTCGCGTCGGCACGCGATGACAGCACCGAGGCACTGGGTGCACTGGCGGAGCTGGTGAATCCCGGCGAACACGTATACGTGCTGCAGGTGCCCGAGATCGCGATACCGTCGGAATTGCGCGCCGCCAAAACCGCGCTGGGCGTGCAGATGGTCGCGACGCGTCCGATACTGGCGGAATCCGGCAGCGAAGCCATCCTGCCACTCGGTGACGCCGACGCACCCGAGATGCTGGCGCTGGCCCGGCTCACCCAGCCGGGACCATTCCTCGCGCGCACCCACGTGATGGGCCGCTTCATCGGCATCCGCATCGACGGCCGGCTGGCCGCGATGGCGGGCGAACGCATGCACGTGCCCGGCCACACCGAATTGAGCGGCGTATGCACCCACCCCGATTTCCGCGGACGCGGCTTCGCGCGCCGCCTGTCGGCCACCGTCTGCGCAGGCATCGAAGCGCGCGGCGAAACTCCGTTCCTGCACGCGTGGAAAAACAATCACACTGCGATTGCGCTGTACGAAAAGCTCGGCTTCCGCTGGCGCAGCGACGTGAATGTCGCGGTGCTGGAGCGCTAGCGTGCTGTCTCGCAAGAATCTTCGTCATTCCGGCCATCGCCAGCTTCATCGGCGATGAACCCGGAATCTGCTGCTATCAGCCTCGTGTCAGAAGATCTCGGCGACGCAGCAGCGCAGGCTGCCGCCGGCCTTCTCGATTTCATCCAGTGGCACGCTGCCGATCGCGAAACCCCACTCCGCGAGCGAAGCGCGTTGCGCTTCGGTCAGCGACGATGCGGCGCGCTTGCTCATCCACACTCGGTCCGGTGAGAGAGTGATCGCGTTGCCGGCGTAGGCGCGCTTCTGTTCCGGGGTCAGCCAGATCACCCGATCCTCGAATGCGCGAGCGATCGCGTGCGGCACTTCCGGGTCGGCGAAGCCGTCGGGCGCCAGGATCACGGCGCGGCCGGCCAGCGACGTCATCACCACGTTGGTGTGGTATTCGCCTTCCGCCAGTTCGAAGCAGAACAACAGACGCACGCCGAACGCCTCGCACATCGCACGCGCACCGGCCATGTCGCAGCGTTCCGAAAGCCCGCAATAGCCTATCCCGCGCGCGTGGTCGATCACCAGCGAACCGGTCAACTCCGCAACGCCATGGTCGCCGCGCGACAAATCGATTTCTTCGCAGCCCATCACGTCGCGGAAAAACCCGCGGATGTCCGCGCGCGCCGCTTCGCGTTGCCGCACCGCATGCCGCATCCGGCCAACGATCAACTTGCCCGGCGCGGTCGCGAACACGTTGTTGGGAAACATCGCGTCGGGCGTGGCCGCGTCGCCCGGAAACACGATTGTCGGAACGTCTCCGCGCAGCGCTTGCGCCAGCGCCGCGTGTTGCGCGAGCGCGCGCTGCGCGTCGAACGATGCCTCCATCTGCATGTAGCGATTGTCGCGCGCTGATTCGGACGCCAGTTCGTTCGCCGCCGGCGCGACCAGGAACGCCGCCTGCGCCGTCGCACGCGCATTCGGCGAGTGTGGAAGCCCGGCGAGGGCAGAGCGGAATGCAGCGGCGGAGGTGGCGATCACCGGCGGAACTGTATGCACCCGGGCGGCTGATCGCAACGTGCGGTGCATGCATTCGGCACGCTCTTGTCTTGGCGGCCCGAGTCGTCACGGCGCCTTACCCGCTGC
>JBQCCP010000044.1:0-6748 GCA_051962095.1 Rhodanobacteraceae bacterium | reverse complement strand
CCGGGTCGCTGCTGCGCCGCGTCTGCAACGGCGGATGGAGATTACGCTAGGTGCACGCCACCGAACTGGCCGAGCACGCCGCGGTGGTCGCGGCGCTGGTTGCCGCCACCGTCGATGCGGTAATCGCGGCCATCGTCGCGGCGGTGGCGGCTTGCGTCTCGGCCTGCGCCACCAATCCGGCCACCGCGTCCGCGCCCGCGCCCGCGTTGCCTGCGTCGCCCAGCGCGGCGATGTGCGCTTCGATCATCTTGTGCTGATCGCGCGGATAGATCGCGTCGGTTACGCGGCAGGCCGCGGCGAGATGGATCAGGCAGGCGGTTTGCGCATCCGGTGACTGGCCGTGCAACAAGGCGTCGTCCACGCGTCGGCGGATGTCGTGTTCGACGCGCGCATCGCGCTCGGGATAGACGTTCTGGTGGAACAGCAGCAGCACGCGCCGCTCGTGCTTTTCCAGCGTGCCTTGCGCGACCAGCCGATCCAGCAGGCGTTGCCGCAATCCTCCGAGATCGCGCGAGAGGTGCCACACCCAGTGCGAAAGATTTCTGCCGGGTGTCGCCGCGATCGCGCGGAGCGCATCGTCCAGTAACGCGTCATCGATGACCGGGCCGACGGTCGAGACCTTGTCATCGTTCACGTCGAGGCGACCGCGCAGCGCCAGTTCCATCACGATCGCGCCTGCAAGTCCGTAATCCAGGCCAACCGCGGCTTGCGGCAATACCGTGCCGCGTTCATCGTCGAGGGCCAGCAGCAGGAGGTCGGTGGCAAGCATGGCGCAACTCCGGGCGTGGGTATGGAATGATTGGGGCCACCAGCCCTGACTACAATCCTGCCATGCGCATCGCCTCCTGGAATGTCAATTCGCTCAAGGTGCGGCTGCCGCACCTCGAACAGTGGTGCCGCGAGGCGCAGCCGGACGTGCTCGCGCTGCAGGAGACCAAGACCGAGGACGAAAAGTTTCCCTGCGAGGCCGTGGAAAAACTCGGCTACCGCTGCGTGTTCTCCGGGCAGAAGACTTACAACGGCGTTGCGCTGCTGTCCCGCGAGCCGCTGGAGGACGTGGTCGCGGGCGTCGATGGCTTCGAGGATCCGCATCGGCGCGTGCTGGCCGCCACGGTCGGCGGCGTGCGCGTCGTGAACCTGTACGTGGTGAACGGCCAGAGCGTCGGCAGCGAGAAATACGCGTGGAAACTGAAGTGGCTCGCGGCGATCACCGACCATCTCCGCATCGAGCTGCAGCGCTACGGCCAGGTGGCCGTGCTGGGCGATTTCAACATCGCACCGGATGACCGTGACGTGCACGATCCGGAAGCCTGGCGCGGGCAGGTGCTGTGTTCGGAACCCGAACGCGAAGCGTTGCGCGGCATCCTGGATCTGGGCTTCGTCGATTCGTTCCGCGCGTTCGTGGACGATGCCGGTCATTTCAGTTGGTGGGATTACCGCCAAGCCGCGTTCCGGCGCAACCTCGGTTTGCGCATCGATCTGATTCTGGCCAGCGAAGCCCTGCGTGAACGGATGGCGGCGGCATCGATCGACCGCACGCCGCGCACCTGGGAGCGCCCGTCCGACCACGCGCCGGTGGTGCTGGAGCTTGCGAACTGAAGCAGGCGCCCCGATCATCAAGCCATGGACGAAGCGCCTGCCCATCGCGAAATCATCGATGACGCCGAGCTGGAAGTGCTCGATCGTTATCTGCGCGGCCATGCGCGCGATTCGGACGAGACGATGCTGCTGGACGGCGTGCACGGCATGCTGACCGCGTTGGCGATCGGCCCCGATCCGGCGTTGCCCGAGGAATGGCTGCCGGAGATCCTGCACGCGCCGTTCGAGGATCCGGAGCAGGGCGCGGCGGTGCTGGGCCTGCTCGCCAAGCTCAACGATTCGATACCGGCCGAACTCGAAAGCGAGATGTACGAGCCGGTGCTGGGCGAAGTCGCGCCGGAACAGGCCACCCACAGCGACCTGAGCGCGGCCGGCTGGTGCGAGGGTTTCAGCCGCGGGATCGATCTGCGCGCGTCGATCTGGGAAGCGCGCCTGGCCGAAGATGGCGAACTGCTGGAAATGCTTTCGCCCATCATGGCGCTCGCGGTGGACGAGGGCGTGCTGGCGGCCGACGTGCCGATCGCCAAGCTCGACGACAACGAATACGAAGCTTGTCTCGCACAAATCCCGGAAGCGGTGGAAGCGGTCGCGCATTACTGGCGCGTGCGCCCGCCGACCGAACGTGAACGCACCGCGGGCGGCGGCGCATCCTCCAGCTCGTTTGCGAGTGCGCCGGCCCGGCGCGGTGGTCGCTGGGTGCACTAGTTGTGCGATCGTCCGTGATCGCGGTGTCGTTGGAGGCGCTCGCGAGTACAAACGCGTCAGGTTTCGCCAAGACCACCACGGGCATCCATGCCCTGACTTCTCACCAAAAGCGGCTCCGAACGGTGCGCCGCGAAGACCTCGAAAAGCATTCAGCCAAGGTGCCATTCGTGAACACTGTGTTCGCGCCCCCGGCATTGGTTCGCGATCGGAAAGACGCATCTTGGTGGCATGGCGTTGCGGTCGTCCGTGATCGCGGCTTCCCGGATCGCGCCAGCGACCTGAAAAGCCTGCGCAGCCGCATGCACCAGAACGGCCATCCATGGCCTGACCTTCACAACAGCCCGCCCAGGAGGTATTCCGTGACTTCCCGTGTCATCACCCGCCGCGTGCGCGGCATTCCGACCAGCGACGGCGCCGGCGTCAAGCTGACCCGTGTGATCGGCCAGCCCATGCTGGATTCGCTGGATCCGTTCCTGCTGCTGGACGAGTTCGGTTCGGAGGCGGCCACCGACTACGTCGCCGGCTTCCCCGATCACCCGCACCGCGGCTTCGAGACCGTCACCTACATGCTTGACGGCCGGATGCGCCATCGCGACAACCACGGCAATTCCGGGCTGCTGGAATCCGGCAGCGTGCAGTGGATGACCGCCGGCCGCGGCATCGTGCATTCGGAAATGCCCGAACAGGAGCATGGGCTGATGCGCGGGTTCCAGTTGTGGGTGAACCTCGCGGCCAAGGACAAGATGATGCAGCCGCGCTACCAGGACATTGCGCCGGACAGGATTCCGACCGCCGAACCGGCGTCGGGTGTGAAGGCGCGCGTGGTGGCGGGCGACATGTTCGGCGTGCGCGGGCCGGTGGACGGCATCGCGATCGAGCCGGTGTACCTCGACATTGCACTGGAACCCGGCGCCAGGCTGTCGGTGCCGCTGCCCGAAGCACACAGCGCCTTCGCGTACGTGTTCGAGGGCGACGCGGTGCAGGTCGGCGCGGACACGCTGGGCTTGCGCGAACTCGCCGTATTGGGCAAGGGCGACAGCGTCGAGTTGTCCGTTGCGGCGGATGCGAACGCGGCGCGCGTGCTGCTGGTCGCGGGGCGCCCGCTCAACGAACCCGTCGCACGCTACGGCCCGTTCGTGATGAACACGCCCGATCAGATCGTGCAGGCGATGCAGGATTACCAGGCCGGACGGTTCTGAAGGTGCTCGACATCGAGGGATGATCCCATGGTCCGGCCAGCGCAGCGCCGGCCGGGCCTGCCGCCGTGCCGCGCTTGGCACGGTTGGTGCTTGGTTCCGGTGATCACGCGTGAATCGGCTCGGCGCGATCGCACGGCCATGCGCCTGCGGCAATACAGGGGAAAATCCGTGAAAGGCATCGTCTTCAACGTACTCGAAGAAGTCGTCGTCGCCAATCATGGCGAGGCGGTCTGGGACGACCTGCTGGAGGCGGCAGGGTCCAACGGCGTCTACACCTCGCTCGGCAGCTATCCCGACGAACACATGATGCGGCTCGTGAAGGCGGCTTCGGATGCGTTGGGCATGCCGCCCGCGGACGTGGTGCGATGGTTCGGACGCCAGGCGATGCCGCGCTTTGCGGAGCGCTATCCCGAGTTCTTCACCGCGTACACCTCGACCCGGCCATTCGTGCTGGCGCTCAACACCATCATCCATCCGGAAGTACGCAAGCTCTATACCGGCGCGCTCTGCCCCAATTTCGATTTCGAAGACGACGAGGACGGCGCGCTGCTGATCGGCTATCGGTCCCCGCGCAAGCTTTGCGCGCTGGCGCACGGCTTCATCGAAGGCGCCGCCGATTACTACCGGGAGCACGCCGAGGTGGAGCATGTGGAATGCATGCATCGCGGCGATCCGCGGTGCCTCATGCGCATGACGATCCACTGAGCGCCCGGGCCTCCGCATGTCCGAGCCCGTCGAACATTGCGACCCGGATGAGCTCGCGCGCGTCAAGCGTCGCCTGGAACGCGAGCGGGCAGCGCGACGCGAGGCGGAGACGGTTTCCGAACGCGGCCTGCGCCGGCTCTACGCGCGCGAACAGGAACTGCTGCTGCTGCAGGACATCGCCACCGCCGCGAACCTTTCGCAATCGGTGCGCGATGTCTTCCAGTACGCCCTGACGCGGATCTGCGATTTCCTGGCTTGGCCCCTGGGGCATGCGTACGAGGTCGCCTCGCAGGACGACCACATCCGCCTGCGCTCCATGACGCTGTGGCATGTGCGCGAAGACGTCCATGCCTTGGCGTTTCGCGCCGTCACCGAGGTGCGCGAGTTCGTCCCGGGCGAGGGGCTGCCCGGGCAGGCCTACATGTCGGGCGAACCTAAGTGGCTCACCGGCGTTCCGGATCGCGGGGATTTTCTCAGGCGATCCGAAGCCCGCGACTGCGGGATCAGCACGGCTTGCGCCTTTCCGATCTATGTCGGGGAGGAAGTAGTCGCGGTGTTCGAATTCTTCTCCGAGCGCGCGCTGCTGCCAAACCAGTCGCTGCTCGCGCTGCTGCCGCAGGTCGGGATCCACCTCGGTCGTGCGATCGAGCGCCAGCGTGCCGAGGACCGCCTGATCCACGACGCGTCGCACGATCCGCTGACCGGCCTGCCCAATCGCGCGCTGTTCCTGGAACGGCTCAACCAGTCGATCGCGCACGCGCGGCGGAAGGCCGACGCGCAGTTTGCGGTGCTGTTCATCGATCTCGATCGCTTCAAGGTCGTCAACGACAGCCTGGGTCATCTCGCCGGCGATCGCCTCATCACCCAGGTCGCCGGGCGGCTCAAGGGCGCGCTGAGGCGCGAGGACACGCTGGCCCGGGCCGAATCACCGGCGCCGGAATCCAGCACCTTGGCGCGCCTGGGCGGCGACGAGTTCACGATCCTGCTGACGGACATCGATGATCCGAGCGATGCCGTGCGCGTGGCCAACCGCGTCGAGGAAGCGCTGCGCCTGCCCTTCGCGATCGACGGGCAGGAGGTCTACACCAGCGCCAGCATCGGGATCGCCTCCAGTGCTTCGGGCTACGAGAGCGCCGATGCAATCCTGCGCGACGCCGATCTCGCGATGTATCGCGCCAAGGCGCTCGGCAAGGCGCGCTGGGAACTGTTCGACCGCGAGATGCACCAGGCCGCGATGAAACGATTGGCGCTGGAGACGGATTTGCGCCGCGCGCTCCAGAACGAGGAATTCGTGCTCCACTACCAGCCGATCGTTTCGCTGGCGACCGGCGAGGTCGCCGGATTCGAGGCGCTGGTGCGCTGGCGGAAACCGGACGGCGAACTGGTCCCGCCCGGCGGGTTCATCGACATCATGGAAGACACCGGGCTGATCGTCTTCCTCGGAACCTGGGTGTTGCGCGAGGCCTGCCGCGCGGCACGCGCGCTGCAGGCGGCGTTCCCGGACGAACGTCCCCGCTCGATCAGCGTGAACGTGTCGCCGCGCCAGTTCGCGCAGCCCGATCTCGCCGCGCAGATCCGGGCCGTGATCGCGGAGGCCGGCATCGACCCGCGCTGCCTGCGCCTGGAAATCACCGAAAGCGCAATGATCGGCGAAATGGATCGCGTGGCGGCGGTGTTGCGGGAACTGCAGGACCTCGGCGTGCGGGTGAGCATCGACGATTTCGGGACGGGCTATTCGTCCTTGAGCTATCTCCATTCGCTGCCGCTGGACGTGCTGAAGATCGATCGCTCGTTCGTCAGTGCGATGGCCCGCAACGGGGAAAGCCTCCAGATCGTGCGCACCATCATGAGCCTGGCCCACAACCTCGGCATGGACGTGATCGCCGAAGGGCCGGAAGACGCGGAACAGGTCGCGCAGTTGCGATCGATCGGCTGCGAATTCGGCCAGGGCTATTATTTTTCGAGGCCCGTCGATCTCGCCAACGCCATGGCGTTCCTGGCGCGCTCCGTATCGCTGTCCGAAGTACTCGACTGAAGTCGGGGAGCTGCGCCGTCGTTCTTCTCGCGCCGGGAAATGGAAGCAGGCATTGGTACCGGGGACCGGCCCGTGGCGCCGCGCTTTTTCTGAGGCACAAAAAAACCGGACGGCTTGCGCCGTCCGGCTGGAGTCGCGCTGGCGGAGGGAGGGGGATCTCTGCCGCGCGTACTTTCGGGGCGATCGAAGTCGAAACTTCGTTCCGCTCAGCGCGCCTTCTTGGCGGGCGCGGCGGCGGCGTCGTTGGCCGCCTTGAGGCTGTTGCGGGTCAGGTCGCCGAACTGCTCGGCGGTCTTCTGCGCGATGCCCAGGATTTCCTGGCCGGCCGCGTAGGCGGCTTCCGCGGAATCACGTGCGAAATCGAGGCCCTTCGGCCACAGCGCGGTGACGTCCTGGATTTCGCGGGCCTCCAGCGAATCGGCGACGAACGCGAGATTCGACTTGGCCTGCGATTCCAGCGCCTTGACCTGCAGGCTCTGGATTTCGGCGATGCCCTTCAGCGCGG
>JBQCCP010000043.1:0-22126 GCA_051962095.1 Rhodanobacteraceae bacterium | reverse complement strand
GTCGAAAAGATGGTGTGGGCGATCCGCTGGGGCGGCGATACGGTGATGGATCTTTCCACCGGCAAGTACATCCACGAAACGCGCGAATGGATCATGCGCAACGCGCCGGTGCCGATCGGCACGGTGCCGATCTATCAGGCGCTGGAGAAAGTCGGGGGCGCGGCCGAGGAACTGACGTGGGAACTGTTCCGCGACACCCTGATCGAACAGGCCGAGCAGGGCGTCGATTACTTCACGATCCATGCCGGCGTGCTGCTGCGCTTCGTGCCGCTGACCGCGAAACGCGTCACCGGCATCGTCTCGCGCGGCGGCTCGATCATGGCCAAGTGGTGCCTCGCGCATCACAAGGAATCCTTCCTCTATACGCATTTCGAGGAAATGTGCGAAATCATGAAGGCGTACGACGTCGCCTTCTCGCTGGGCGATGGCCTGCGCCCCGGCAGCATCGCCGACGCGAATGACGAAGCGCAGTTCGCGGAACTCGACACGCTGGGTGAATTGACCGATATCGCCTGGAAACACGACGTGCAGGTGATGATCGAAGGTCCCGGCCACGTGCCCATGCACCTGATCAAGGAGAACATGGAGCGGCAGTTGGAGAAATGCCACGAGGCGCCGTTCTACACGCTCGGGCCGCTCACCACCGACATCGCGCCGGGCTACGACCACATCACCTCGGCGATCGGCGCCGCGATGATCGGCTGGTACGGCACCGCGATGCTTTGCTACGTCACGCCCAAGGAACACCTGGGGCTTCCGGACAAGAACGACGTGCGCGAAGGCATCGTCGCCTACAAGATCGCCGCGCATGCGGCCGATCTCGGCAAGGGCCACCCGGGCGCGCAGACGCGCGACAACGCGCTGTCGAAGGCGCGCTTCGAATTCCGCTGGGAAGACCAGTTCAACCTCGGCCTCGACCCCGAGAAGGCCAAGGAATTCCACGACGAGACCCTGCCCAAGGACGCCGCCAAGACCGCGCACTTCTGCTCGATGTGTGGTCCGAAGTTCTGCTCGATGAAGATCACGCAAGATGTTCGCGACTACGCGCGCGAACACGGCGTCGACGAAACCGTGGCGCTGGACGAAGGCATGGCCGAGAAAGCCGCCGAGTTCCGCGAGCAGGGCAGCGAGGTCTATCGGAACGTGTGATAGCCGCACTCGATCGGCGCCATCGAGACCATCTGTTGGCGCCGGTCGCGAACCCGGGGTTAGACTGATCGTCCCCGCATAGAGCGCATCCAGCGAAAGGAGTAACGCGATGGCCACCACGAAGCCGTTCCTCACAGATATCCAGACCATCCGCAAACGAGCGCGCGAACATATCCAGAAGGGTGCGATCACCGAGGGTTACAAGGCCGATCGCGAGACAGTCATCAAGCTTTTGAACGAGGCGCTCGCGACCGAGATCGTGTGCGTGCTGCGTTACAAGTACCACTACTACATGGCGTCCGGCATCAATGCCAAGAGCGTCGCAGCCGAATTCCTGGAACACGCCAATGAGGAACAGGGACACGCCGACCAGATTTCGCAGCGCATCACCCAGCTCGAAGGCGCGCCGAACCTGTCGCCCGAAGGCCTGTTGACCCGCAGCCATTCCGAATACGTCGAGGGCGACGACCTGGTCGACATGATCAAGGAAGACCTGGTCGCCGAGCGCATCGCGATCGAAACCTACAGCGAGATGGTCCGGTACCTCGGTGACGGCGATCCGACCACCCGCCGGATGATGGAGGAGATCCTGGCAGTGGAAGAGGAGCACGCCGAGGACCTTTCGACGATGCTCGCGGAACTCGGCCACAAGGGCGAACCCGCCAAGCCGCGGCCGGAAAAGCACAAGCACTGAGCACCGAAATCGACGAAACTGTCGCCCGCTGCCGGACCTGTGCCCGGCGGCGTCCGCCCCTGTCCGGGATCGCCGTCGATGAAGCTGCCCGCCACCGCTGACGATGCTCCACCGTGGCGCTGGCTGGCACTGTGGTTCGTGCTGTTGCTGCCGCTGGCCGTCCTGTTTCCGCCGATCCCGATCGACGAGACGCGCTATCTCACGGCCGCGTGGGAGATGTTCAATTCCGGCCAATGGCTGGTGCCGACCGTCAACGGCGCGTGGTATTCCGACAAGTCGCCGCTGCTGTTCTGGCTGATCGCGGGCGGCTGGAAGATCGTGGGCGTGCACACCTGGGTGGCGCGCGTGGAAGCGCTGATCGTCGCCGCTTGCATGTTGCTGACCTTGCGCCGGTTGGCCGCCCGCCTCGGCATGGATGCACGCGGTGCCGACACCGCGATGTGGCTGCTGGCGGGTTGCCTCGGCTTCACGGTGTTCAGCACCGCGATCATGTTCGACCTGCTGCTGTCGTTGTGCGTGCTCGGCGCCTTTCACGCGCTGCTCGACTTCGATGCAGGCAAATGGACGCGCGGCATCATCGCGCTGGGCATCACAATCGGACTCGGGATTCTCGCGAAAGGTCCGGTGATGCTGCTGCACGTCGTGGCCGTCGCGCTGCTCGCGCCGCTGTGGAGCGAAGCGGCGCGAGCGCACAAGGCGCGCTGGTATCTCTCGCTGCTGGCCGGGTTCCTGATCGGCGTGGCGATCGCGCTCGCCTGGCTGTTGCCGGCCGCGTGGTACGCGGGCCCGACCTACTGGCAACCGCTGGTGGACAAGGTCACTGGCCGCATCGCCAAGAGCTTCGCGCACAACCGGCCATGGTGGTGGTACCTGCCGCTGGTGCCGGTGCTACTGTTGCCGTGGCTGCTGACGCTGCGCGCGCAGGCCGTGGCCTGGAAGAATCTGTGGCGCGGCCGCTTCGGGCGTTTCGTGTGGTGCTGGTGGGTTGTGCCGTTCATCGCTTTCTGCGCGATCAGCGGCAAACAGGTCCACTACCTGCTGCCGCTGCTGCCGGCGTGGGCGCTCGCAGGCGCATGGCTGTTGCAGCAATCCGGCGCGCGCCTGCGTCCGCTGCTGTTCCGCGTGCTGGCGCTGCTGGTCGCGATCGGGATCGGCGTGTTGCCATGGCAGGCGGCGAAGACCTTCGGCTACCCCGCGCAGCCCGCGATCGCCGCGTTCGCGCTGGTTGCCTTGATCATTGCCGTGGGCGTGTGGCGACTTTGGGGCCGCGAAGCGCGCGCATTGGCCCTGTCCGCGACCGCGCTGGTTTCCGCCGCGATGCTGGCCGGTGCGCTGGCGTACCTGCCCGCGCTGGATGTGCGCCCCGAAGCCGCGTTCGTGAAACGCGCGCTCGAGGACCACGTCGCGATCGCGCACGTCGATTGGCACAACGGCCTGTTCGGTTACACCGGCCGGCTGCAGCGGCCGCTGCCCTGGATTCCGCACGACCAGGTGCAGGCGTGGTGCCACGCGCATCCCCACGGCGTCCTGCTCACCAGCGATCGCAGCGACGAACCCACCGGCGGCACGCCGTTCGAGAGCTGGCCGTATTTGCTGTCGGGCAGTCATCGCATTGCCGCGTGGCGGGCGTCGGAAATCCTGGCTGCAGAGGCGCGCTGACCTTCGCCACGTGCAATCGCGATCGCGACGGACTACGCTCGCGCGGTTGATCGTCGAGGAGGGATTGCCGTGTCGCGCATTTGTTCGCTGTCCGTCGTGGTCGCGGGGGCGCTGCTGGCCGCCGCCGCCTTTGCCGCGCCGCCGCCCGTCAACACCCATCCCGAATTGCATGACATCGCGGGCGCGGTGAAGGCGTCGAACCTGCGCGCCGCCGACGTCGCGCTGGTCGGCTTCGGCTCGCGCCACACGCTCTCCACCACCACGTCGAAAACGCGCGGCATCGGCACGGCGCGGCGCTGGGTGGCGGCGCAGTTCGAAACCATTTCCAAAGGCTGCAATGGCTGCCTTGAAATCGTCACGCCTTCGCAGGTGTTCACCGGCGAGCGCATGCCGAAAGCCGGCGCCGAGGTGATGGACGTGGTGGCGATCCAGCGCGGCACGTCCGATCCCGATCGCGTGATCGTGATGACCGCGCACCTCGATTCGCGCCGCAGCGACGTGATGGACGCGACCGGCGATTCGCCCGGCGCAAACGACGACGCGGCCGGCGTCGCCGCGCTGATCGAAACCGCCCGCGTGCTCTCGCATTACAAGTTCCCGGCGACGCTGGTGTATTCCGCCGACTCGGGCGAGGAACAGGGTTTGTACGGCGGCAAGATCATCGCGCAGTACGCGGTCGATCACGGCTGGAACGTCGAGGCGAACCTCAACAACGACATGGTCGGCAACTCGCACGGCGGCAACGGCGCCTACGACCCGCACACCATCCGCGTGTTCTCGGAAGGCACCAAGACCAACGAGACGCCGGAGCAGGCGGCGTACCGTCGCTACCACGGCGGCGGGGTGGATTCGCCTTCGCGCAACATCGCGCGCTACATGGCCGCGCTGGCCGAGCAGTATCTCGACGATTTCCATGTGCGCATGGTTTATCGCACCGATCGCTGGGGCCGCTCGGGCGACCAGGTGCCGTTCCTCGAGCAGGGCTTTCCCGCGGTGCGCTTGTCCGAGTCGAACGAGGACTACGACCGCCAGCACCAGAACGTGCGCGTCGAGAACGGCGTGCACTACGGCGACGTGGTGTCCGGCGTCGACTTCGATTACCTCGCCAACGTCACGCGCCTCGATGCGATCACGATGGCCTCGCTCGCGACGGCCCCGCCGCCGCCGTCCGACCTCACCCTGAAGGGCGCGGTCGCCTACAACACCACGCTGTCATGGAAGCCGTCGCCGGGCGCCGCCAGCTACAACGCGTGGTGGCGCGAAACCACCGCGCCGCAATGGCAGCACGTGCAGAAGGCCGGCGAGGCCGATTCGGTGGTGCTGAAGAACGTCATCCTGGACGATTACTTCTTCGGAGTGTCGGCGGTGAGCAAAGATGGCTGGGAGAGCCCGGTCGAGTTCCCGGGTTACGCAGGCAGCTTCGCGCGTTCGCCCAAACTCGGTCGCAACGGCGAGCCGGTCGATACGCTGTACCCCAGCCTGTTCGGCAAATACGGCGGTGATGCGATCGGCCCGCCGTCCTGGCGAAAGGGCACGAAACCGGGTTTGGAGAAGCATCCATGATGCGCCTCATCGCCGCGGTGCTGCTGGCCATCGGCGTGGCCGTGGGAGGCTGGTTCATCGGCAACGGCTTCGCGCACCGGCACGCGACCCGCTTCGTAACGGTCAAGGGTCTGGCCGAGCGCAACGTCAAGGCCGACATCGCGCTGTGGCAAATCCAGTTCGCCGAGACCGGCAACGACCTGGCCGGTGCGCAGGCCGCGATCCAGCATGACGACGCGACGATCACGGGCTTCCTGCGACAGCACAAGCTGGGCGCGGATGCGATCGCGTTCCACAGCGTGCAGGTGACCGATCGCGCGGCGCGCAACTACGGCAACGACCAGTACAAGACGCGCTTCGTCGTCACCGGTACGATCATGGTGCGCACCAAGGACGTGGATGCGGTCGCGGCTGCGGCGCAGGGTACCGGCACCTTGATCGCGCAGGGCGTGGTGCTCGGCAATCCCGATGGCGGCTTCAACGAAGGCCCGAATTACCTCTTCGATGGCATCAACGCCCTGAAGCCCTCGATGATCGCGGAAGCCACGAAGAATGCCCGCGCGGCCGCCGAGCAGTTCGCGCGTGACTCCGGCAGCAAACTGGGTGGAATCCTGCGCGCCAACCAGGGCGTATTCGAGATCCTGCCGCGCGACAAGGCGCCGATGCTGCAGCAGGACAAGCAGATCGACAAGACCGTGCGCGTGGTGGCAACGCTCGATTACGCGCTGGTGGATTGAGCGTCGCGCCGTTGCATACCTGCGCGCCTCAGCGGCGGGTTTTCGCGCGATGGGTGGGCGTCGCCAACCACGGATTGTCAGGCCAGGGGTGCTTCGGATAGCGACCCTTCAATTCCTTCTTGACCTCCGGATAGGTGCGTTCCCAGAAACCGCGCAGATCCTGGGTGACCTGGATCGGCCGACCGGCCGGCGACAGCAGGTGCAGCGTGACCGGCACGCGGCCGTGCGCAACGCGCGGTGTTTCGGCGAGGCCGAACAATTCCTGCAGCTTCACCGCGAGCACGGGTGCCGGAATTTCTTCGCCCGCGGATTCGACTGCATAGTCGAGCTTGCGCATCATGCCGCTCGGGACGGTCAGCGCGTCGGGCGCGGCGTCGTCCAGCAGCTTGCGCTGCGACCAGTCGAGCAAACCGGCGAACGCGTTCGACAGATTTTCCGCCGACAGCGCATCCAGTTTGCGCGTGCCGGCCAGCGCGGGCGCCAGCCAGGTTTTCAGCGAATCCAGCAGTGCCGCATCGGAAACATCGGGCAAGCCGGCGTCCGGCATCGCGCGGTGCAGCCACGCGACCCGCGCGCGCAGGCGCATCGCCGCGTCGCTCCACGGCAGTGAGGCGAGACCGCGCGCGCGGATCGCCGCCAGCAGCGCAGGCAGCGCGTCGCCCGGGCCGGCGGGCACTGCGTGCCGCTGCAGAACGATCGCATCGAAACGGCGCTCCTCGAAGGCCTCGACGACGTCGTTCGCGTTAATCCGTACCACGCGTTCCGATGTGAACCGCTGCGGGTAATCCTGTTCCAGCAGCGCAGCATCGAATGGCGCGGCGGCCAGGATCAAACTGTCGCGTGTCTCGAAGCGCGCCTCCGTGACGATCAGCCAGGGTTCGCCGAAGAGCGCGGATGCTTCGTGCAGGCGCGCGCCACGGCCGTTGGCGAGCCGGTAGCGACGCGGATCCTTTTCATCCTGCTTGGCGACGCGATCCGGAAACGCGTGCAGCAGCAGGTTGCCGACCGTCATCGCATCTGGCGTGCCGCTGGCGCCGTGGCGCACGCCGAGGCGCTTGCGCCAGCCGCGCGCGGTCTGCTCAATCACCGACAACGCGCCCGCATCGGCATCGCGCACCACGCGCACACCGCCGTCGCGCCAGCGGTGCAGGGCATCAACGCGCGTCCGCAGGTCATCGTTGAAGACGCCGCGCAGCGGCGAACGCGCATCCAGCAATGCGAGCAGGTCGGCAATCAGCGGATGCAGGGCTTCCGGTGCGCGCAGCGCCGCGGCCGCCATGCGCGGATTCGCGCCGAGTTGCAGCATGTCGCGGCCGAGCGGCGTGATCCGCAGTCCGGCATCCAGAGCGCCCAGGCGCTGCAGCAAGTCGCGCGCCGCGGCCAGCGCGCCCGCGGGCGGTGCGTCCAGCCAGTGCAGCGCCGACGCCGCGTCCACGCCGACGCCCCACGCGGCGAGTTCCAATGCGAAACCCGACAACTCGGCCTGTGCGATTTCGGGCGTGCGCGACGGTTCGAGGCGGCGGCTTTCCGGCCACAACCGGTATGCCATGCCCGGCGCGACGCGTCCAGCGCGCCCGGCGCGCTGGTCGGCCGATGCCTGCGAAATGTTGACGGTCGCGAGGCGGGTGAAGCCGGAATTCGGATCGAAGCGCGGCTCGCGCGCCAGGCCCGCGTCGACCACCGCGCGAACGCCCGGCACCGTGATCGAGGATTCGGCCACGTTGGTGGCGAGGATCACCCGGCGCGTGCCGGTGTCGGCGGGCGCGAGCGCGGCCTGCTGTTCGGTGAGCGCGAGTTCGCCGTGGAGGAGAATCACCTCGATGGGTGTGGAGGGGAGAAATTCCTCAAATACACGCTGCGCCTGCGCAATTTCGCGCCGGCCCGGCAGGAACACCAGCACGTCGCCGTCGGTTTCCGCGAACGCCGTCTGCACGACGCGCCGCAGTTGCGCGGGTTCGTTTTCGCCGCGGCGCAGCGGCGGATATTCGATGCGCACGGGAAAGGCGCGCCCTTCGCTGCGCAGCACCGGCGCGTCCATCCATGCCTCGACACGCGAGCCCGACAGCGTCGCCGACATCACCACGATGCGAAGGTCGGGACGCAGGCCCGCCTGCACGTCCAGCGCCAGCGCCGCGCCGAGATCGCCGGCCAGGTGCCGCTCGTGGAACTCGTCGAACACGATCGCGCCGACGCCCGGCAGCTCCGGATCGTCCTGCAGCATGCGCGTCAGGATGCCCTCGGTGACCACTTCGATCCGCGTTGTGTCCGAGGCGCGCGACTCGAAGCGGATGCGATAGCCGATCGTTTGCCCGATCGCTTCGCCGCGCTGCGCGGCCATGAATTCCGCCGCGGCGCGTGCCGCGATCCGGCGTGGTTCCAGCATCACGATCTTGCGGCCTGCGAGCCAAGCTTCATCGAGCAGCGCGGGCGGCACTTGCGTGGTCTTGCCCGCACCCGGTGGCGTCTCCAGCACCAGGCGCGGATGCGCGCGCAGGCTTTCGCGGATCGCAGGGAGCAGCGGCGCTATGGGAAAATCATTCGTTTCGAGATGCATCGCGCGATTGTAGGTGTCGGCCGTGCAGCGGATCACAAACCGATTCCGGGTTCTGCCCCGCGCTGCGCGCGGCGCAGCCCCGGAATGATGAAGTTTGTTAGGCTTTCCCGGGTCCCGAGTCCCGAACCAGCCATGCACCTGATCGACATCGGCGCCAACCTCACCCACGAGTCGTTCCAGCACGACTTCGACGCGGTGCTGGACCGCGCGCGCAAGGCCGGGGTGGAACGAATGATCGTGACCGGTGCGTCGCGCGCGGGCAGCGAGCGGGCGCTGGAACTGGCGCGCGAGCATCCCGGCACGTTGCATGCGACCGCCGGCGTGCATCCGCACCATGCCGGCGATTACGGCGCGGAAACCGATGCGCTGCTGCGCACGCTGGCGCGCGAGTCCGAAGTGGTGGCGGTGGGTGAAACGGGCCTGGACTACTTTCGCGATTTGTCGCCGCGGCCCGCGCAGCGCGCGGCTTTCGAGAAACAGCTTGCGATCGCGGTGGACCTCGGCATGCCGCTGTTCCTGCACCAGCGCGATGCACACGACGATTTTTTCGCGCTGCTGAAAACCGCGCGCGACCAGGTGCCGGCGGCGGTGGTGCACTGCTTCACCGACGACCGCCGCGCGCTGTTCGAGTACCTGGACCTCGACTGCCACATCGGCATCACCGGCTGGATATGCGACGAACGGCGCGGCACCCACCTGCGGGAACTCGTGCGTTCGATCCCCGCCGACCGCCTGCTGCTGGAAACCGATGCGCCGTACCTGTTGCCGCGCGACATCCGCCCGCAACCTTCGGATCGCCGCAACGAACCGATGTACCTGGAGCACATCTGCGACACCGTGGCGCGTGAACGCGGCGAAGAACCGCAAGCCACCGCCGGACAGACCACCACGAACGCCCAGGCGTTTTTCGGAATCGAGCAGTAGGGCAGGAGCAGCGTCGTGATCCCGCCACGATTCCCGGACGGCGGGTTGGCACCCGCCCTACACGCGTCCAGCGCGGATCGCCAGCGTCCAGCGCACCGGCCGCACGTGGCCGGGATCGTGCCACGCCGCGGCCAACTCGTCGGCGACCGACGCGACCGCGCCTTCGCCCGTGGCCTTCAGGTACTTCTGCGCGGCCGACCACGATGTCAGGTAGGCGAGCAATTGCCTGAGATCCCAATCCACGCGCATCTCGAACGCCGGGGCTTCGACCGGCGCGAACGGCAGCGAGAGCGACGCATAGCCCTCGTCCACGAGCTTCCGCTCCGGCGACCAATATGTGCCCAGGATGTCGTCGTACAGGTGCGCGATCACCGCGTCGACCGCGGGCGTCACGCTGCAGTTGGCGTAACACCATGCCGCGAACAGCGCCCCCGGCTTCCCGACCCGTTGCACTTCCGCGACGAAGGCCGGGAGATCGAACCAGTGCAGCGCCTGCGCGACGGTCACGGCATCCGCGCACCCGTCGTCGAGCGTGGTGTGTTCGGCGGGCTCATTGCGATAGTCGATGCGCGGATGTGTGGCGGCATTGCCGAGCTGCTTCTGGCTGGGATCGGTCGCGAGCACGCGTTCGAAGCGTTCGGCCAGCGCGACGCTGGCCTGGCCATTGCCGCAGCCCGCGTCCCAGGCACAGGTGCGTGCGGGTGCCTCACGCGCGATCCAGTCGAACAGCGCGTCGGGATAGTGCGGGCGCGCGCGTGCGTACAGATCGGAATGATTCGAAAAAAGGTCCTTGAAGATCATCCGTCGGTCCTCTCGGGCACGGCGCGGAAGTCCGCGACGCGATGCTGGCCCGGCGCCAGACCGTCGAGCACGTGTTCGCCGATGCGGGTGCGGATCAGCCGCAGGGTCGGCAATCCCACGGCCGCGGTCATGCGCCGTACCTGGCGGTTGCGGCCTTCGCGGATCGTGAGTTCGATCCACGCATCGGGCACGCGCTTGCGGAAGCGCACCGGCGGATCGCGCGGCCACAGATCCTTCGGTGCTTCCGGCAACACGCGCGCTTCGGCAGGCCGCGTGGTGCCGTCGTTCAACGCGACGCCCCGCCGCAGGCGCTGCAGCGAGGCTTCGTCGGGCGTGCCTTCGACCTGCGCGAGATAGGTCTTCGGCTGCTTGTGGCGCGGATCGGTGATGCGGTGCGAGAGCGCGCCGTCGTCGGTCAGCAGCAACAAGCCTTCCGAATCGCGATCCAGCCGGCCCGCGGGATACACCCGGGGCGGCAGGCCGAAGTCAGCCAGCGTGCGCCGCGGCGGCGCGCTGCGATCGGTGAACTGGCACAACACGTCGAAGGGCTTGTTGAACAGGATGAGCATGCCCAGCCTCCGGGGCACGTCAGTGGATCGTGGCGGCACGGGCCGGTTCGGGAGCCGTCGCCGCTGGCGCAACACTATTCGCCGATGCCGGCTCGTCCGCAAGCCCTGCGTCCGGCGCGGTGACGACGTAACCGCGCGCCTGCAGCGCCGCGAGGTAGCCGTTCGGGGCCAACAGTTCGTGCATCGGCAGCATCGCGAAGGTTTGTGCGTTTGCCGCCAATGCGGTGTCCGCAGCGGCCAGCCACGTTGCTTCGACGCGCTGCGGCAGGTTGTCGATGCCGAGTGATTTCGCGAACGCCGCGCCGGTGATCGCGGAGCGGCAGGCGTCCCGCCATGCGCTTTCCGGGGTCGCGCGCAGCGTCGCGATGTCACCGGTGGCCCAGGCATTGGCGCGCGCGCGGAGGTTCGGCAGTTCATGGTCGACCACGTCGAGGACGAGGGCGAGGCAGGCGATGCCGTCAGGGCCTTTTGCGGCAAACGCCTTGACCGCCTGGCGCGGCTCCTTGATCTCCAGCGTCGTTTCCGGTTTCACCAGCGCCACGCCGTGTTGTTTGGCCAGGGCCACCACGGTGTCGGTGACTTCGCCGTCGCCGCGCAGGTTGTTGGCCTTCAGCGCCTGTTTCATCAGCTTGCCGGCCGCGATGATCGGCCGATAGCGTTCCACCGAGTAGTCGTCGCCGAAGTAATGTTCCCGCGCGTAATACCAGCGCGCGTAGAGGTCGGGCGGCAGCACGTCGTGCAGGGTCTTGCCATCGGGATTGCGCTGCGCGCGGTAGATCGACGGCAACAGGAACAATTTGCCGAACCAGTTGGTGTCGACCTTCAGCTTGACGCCGGGCGGTTCAAGCACCGACTGCGACGCGGCGATCGTCTGCGCGACCTGGCTGGAGCGCCACTCGATGCCGGCGGGCAGCGTGGGCACCACGCCGAGGATCCACAACACGTGGTCGCCGCGCGCGACCTTCCACAAGCCCGGACCCGGCACGACCCCGGTGACGTTGATCGCCTGCAGGGTGACGATTGAAGAGGCGGGCGCGGGTTGCGCCGCCGTGGCTTCGCCTGCCACCGTCGAGGTCGAGGCCGGAGGAACCTGCGCGCGGGCCGTGAAGGGCGCGAACAACATCATGCACGTCGCAAGCGTTGCACGAGGCAACCGGTGCGAACCGGCGCGTGCGGAACGATTGGTTGTCGTGATCAATTCGGAACGATCGCGCGTCGGGCGCATGCAGGATCCTTGAAGTCGAGTCTTCACAACCGCCCACGCGGGCACATGCCACAGACCACCGCGGCGCACCCTCGGTTCCGGGGCATCCGGCGGCGCGCACGTCCTGTGCGAAAACGCATGACCTTATGCGGTTTGCCGGCGAAGTCCAGCCGTCGACTTGCTAAGCTCGCAGGCTCGAATGCCGCTGCGAGGATCGCATGCCCGAAGCCGACAGCCTTCCCGAATTCCTGCCGCACGACGGTCCGCTGCGCGAGGACGTGCACCGGCTGGGCATCCTGGTGGGCCGGATGCTGGCTGAACAGGAAGGCGAGGCGTTCTACCGGCGCGTCGAGGACGTCCGTACCGCGGCGATCCGGCGCCGTCGCCAAGGGCAGGCGGTGGATGGCCTCGCGGCATCGCTGTCCGGCCTCGGGGAGGCCGATGCCGAAGCGCTGGCGCGCGCGTTCTCGGCGTGGTTCCAGGCCGTCAACACCGCCGAGCGCGTGCACCGCATCCGCCGCCGCCGCGACTACCAGCTTGCCGGCGCCGCGCCGCAGCCTGAATCGCTGGCGGACGTGCTGACCTCGCTGAAGGCGCGCGGGGTGGCGATCGAAGAGTTGCTGGACTGGCTGGAGCGCGTGGACATCGAGCCGGTGTTCACCGCGCACCCGACCGAAGCCGTGCGCCGTTCGCTGCTGGAAAAGGAACAGGCGATCGTGCAGGCGCTGGTCGAAGGCTTCGACGCCGCGCGCACGCCGCAGGAACGCGCGATCGACCATCAGCGTCTGCTGACCGCGCTCACTGCCAGTTGGCAAACCGCCGAAGCCTCCGCGGTGCGACCCAGCGTGCAGGACGAATTCGAACACGTCAGTTTTTATCTCGCGAGCCCGCTGTACCGCGTGCTGCCGGTGTTCTACGAATCGCTCGAGCACGAGCTGCAGCGGGTCTACGGCGTCTGTCCCGAATTGCCGCGGCTGCTGCGCTTCGGTTCATGGGTGGGCGGCGACATGGACGGCAACCCGAATGTCGACGCCGATACGATCCGCGACACGCTGCGCGCGCAACGCGCGATGGTGCTGGCGCGTTACCAGTCCGAGTGCGCGCACCTGGAACGCCTGCTCAGCCAGACCGACGATCGCGTGCAGGTTTCCGAAGCACTGCGACAGCGGCTGGACGACTACCTCCAGCGCCTGCCGAAAGCGGCCGCCGCGATCCGCCCGCGCCACGCCAACATGCCGTACCGGTGCCTGCTCACCCTGGTCCGGGCGCGCCTGGTGGCGACGGGCGGCGAGGGCGCGGAACGTTACGCCAACGCCACCGCGTTCCAGGCCGACGTCGAATTGATCGCGGCCAGCCTCGCCGCCCACAAGGGCGCACACGCCGGGCTGTTCGCGGTGCGCCGCTTGCTGCGTCGCGTGCGCACCTTCGGCTTCCATCTGGCACGGCTGGACGTGCGCCAGGATGCGCGGGTGCACGACGACGTGCTGGCGGTGTTGCTGGATGATCCCGAATGGCCCAATCGTTCTGCCGGCGATCGCGCCGCGCGCCTGCGCGGCTTGGCAGCAGGACAGGAAACGTTCACCGCGAAAGGCGATGCGGCCGCGGCGCGCCTGAAGGCGGTGTTCGCGACGCTCGCGGAGGCGCACGGGCATTACGGTACCGACGCCACTGGTCCCTACATCATCTCGATGGCGCGCACGGCCGCCGATGTGCTGGCGGTGCTGGCGCTGGCGCGCGACGGTGGCCTGGTTGAAGGCGGCGGCGTGCCGCTGGACATAGCGCCGCTGTTCGAAACGATCGACGATCTCAGGTACGGCGCCGCCACGCTGCGCGCGCTGCTGGATGACCCGGTCTATCGCGAACACCTGTCGCGGCGCGGCGATCGCCAGTTGATCATGCTGGGCTATTCCGACAGCGCCAAGGACGGCGGCATCCTCGCGGCGCGTTGGGCCTTGCAGCGCGCGCAGGTGGAGTTGCTGGAAGTCGCGCGCGAGGCCGGCATCGGGCTCACGTTTTTCCACGGCCGCGGCGGTTCGGCCAGCCGCGGTGGCGGCAAGGTGGCGCCGGCCTTGATGGCGTCGCCGCGCGGCGCGGTGGCCGGGCGCCTGCGCGTCACCGAACAGGGCGAAGTGATCCATCGCAAGTACGGCATCCGCGCGCTGGCGCTGCGCAACCTCGAACAGACCGCGGGCGCGGTGTTGCGCGCCAGCCTGCGTCCGCGCGATCCGGAAGTGCGAGAAGGATTGTGGCGCGAACGCATGGGCGTGCTGGCGCAGCGCAGTCGCGAAGCTTATCGCGCGCTGGTCGAACGTCCCGGCTTCGTCGATTACTTCCGCGCGGCGACGCCGATCGACGTGATCGAGCGCATGACCATGAGTTCGCGTCCGGCCAGCCGCCGCAGCATGCACGGCGTCGAGGACCTGCGCGCGATCCCGTGGGTGTTCTCGTGGACGCAATGCCGTTCGATCGTCACCGGCTGGTACGGGCTCGGCAGCGCACTCGAACGCGGCGCGCAGGCCTTCGGCGAATCGGGGCTGGCGGAAATGGCGCGCGAGTGGCCGTTCTTCGCGAACGTGCTGGACGACGTGGAGATGGTGCTGGCGAAATGCGATCTCGGAATCGCCGAAGCGTTTTCGAAACTGGCCGGTCCCCTGCACGCCGAGTTCTTCGGCTTGATCGAAGCGGAATTCGCGCGCACCCGTGACTGGGTGCTCAGGTTGAAGGACAGCGACGTTTTGTTGCGCGGTGATCCGCGCCTCGCGGTGTCGATCCGGCTGCGCAACCCCTACGTCGATCCGATGAGCCTGCTGCAGGTGGACCTGCTGCGGCGCTGGCGTGCCGCCCGCGGCACCGACCACGCGTTGCTGCGCGCGCTGGTCGCCTGCGTCAACGGCGTCTCGCAGGGCTTGCAGAACACCGGTTGAGGCTTTCCGGTCCGCGCAACTGCGGCACGCGCGGCGAAGTTCGCGCCCGGGTATGCTCGCGCCGCTCCGGCGCCGGTCGGCACCGGACGTGCATCTTGACCGGGGAGATCAACGATGACCACACGCATTGGAGCCGTTTTGCTTGCCTTGCTGTTCGGGTTCACCGCGGCGGCGCCCGCCGCCGCCGCTTCGACAACCGCGATCCAGAGCAGCACGCTGGAAGCGCCACCCGCCGATGAAACCTTCACCATCGGCCTGCTGCGGGTGCAGCGCTACGGGAAACATGGGCGACCGCTGATCCTGGTGCCGGGCACCGAAAGCGGTTCGTGGGCGTGGAAAGGCCAGATCGAACGTTTCCGCGGCAGCCACGCAATCTATGCGGTCACGCTGGCGGGCTACGACGGCGTTCCGCCGCCGAAGCAGCGCGGCGACCTGCTCGGGCAAGCTGTCGCGTCGCTGCAGCAGTTGATCGTGAGCCGCCACCTCGACAAGCCGGTGCTGATCGGACACAGCCTGGGCGGCGCGCTGGTGACCGTGTTCGCCGAGCAGCATTCGAAGCTGATCGCGGGCGTGATCGCGCTGGATGGCCTGCCGGTCTTTCCGGGCATGGAAGACATGACGCCGGCGCAGCGCCGGATCGAGGCGGACAAGCTGGCGGCCGAAGTCGCGAACGCGACCCCGGAGCAATTCCGGAAGCAGGCATTCTCGTTCATGCAGCCGCCGTGCACGATCGATCCCGCGATGGATGCGGCGTTCCTGCCGCTGATGGCGCGCAGCGACCAAGCCACGGTGGCCGAATACATGAAGCAGGAAGTGCCTTCGGACTTTCGCCCCGGCTTGAAGAACATCCGCGTGCCGCTGCTGGAAATCTCGCCGTACTACGCACCCGATTTCAGCGAGCCGCCGATGAAGTTCAGCGAAGCGGAAAAGACCGCCTACTATGAGCGCCAGCTCGCGGGCACGCCGGATGCGCGGGTGGTGTCCATCTCGCCGGCGCGCCATTGCGTGATGTTCGACCAGCCCGAAAAACTGGATCGCGCGATCGAGGATTTCCTCGCGCGGTTGCGGTGAGCGTCGCGCAAGCCGCAACCGCCGCTTGCGTCAGGCGGCGCCGTTCGGGTGCGCGAACCCGAGTCGCTCGACGGTGCGTCGGGCGAGGTCGGCGGCCGGCGAGTCGTCCAGCATCAGGCTGCCCATGCGTGGCCCGAACGGCCCCCATTCCTCCGGATCGGTGACGCGGAACAGGCCCACGGTCGGGGTGCCGCTGGCCCAGGCGAGGTGCATCACGCCGCAATCGGCGCTGACGTAGGCATCAAGATTCGCGATCACGGCGGCCATCTTGCGCACGTCGCTCGAATAGAAGCAGGGAAAGCGATCACCCAGCATCGACTTGCCGAACGCCGGCAGGATTTCCAGGATTTCGCAGCCTGGCACGTGCGCGCGCAGGGTATCGATGAAGGGCTGCCACCAGTCCTCCGCCAGCAGCTTGTCGCGGGTCGCGTTCGCGAAGATCGCGATCCGCGGACACGCCTTGCCGGGTTGGGCGCCGAACAGCCGTTGCACCGTTTGCCGGCCGGCTTCGCGTTCGGCCTGCGTCAGCATCAGGTCGGGTTGCGGATAGGGTCGGGCCGAGGGCTGCTCGCCCAGAGCGGTGCGCAGCAGGTACACCGGGGTCATGGCCTTGTGGCGCAGCCCCGCGGGAACCGCCACGCCGTGCGTCAGCGTGCCGCTTTTCTTCGGGCCCACATAGCCGAGCGAGTGGGTCGCGTGTGCGGACATCGCGAGCAAACGCCCGGACTGGGATTGCGGATCGGGATCGATGACGAGGTCGTAGCGTCTCCTGCGCATCTCGCGCAAGGTGCGCGCGCTCGCCCACACGTGTCCCGCGACATGCCGGGGCAGGCGGTAGATCGTGTTGACGTTCGGGAACGCGCCGTACAACGCATCGGCGACGGGGCAGCCGCTCACGACATCGACTTCCGCGCCCGGATAGACGGTGGCGAGTTCATCCAGCAACGGCGTCAGGGTCAGCGAATCGCCCAGCGTGTGCACGAAACGGCAGACCAGGATCCGGTGGATGCCGGTGCGCGGGAGCGGAGCGCTGCCCGCATCGCCCGCACGAAAGACGCCGCGCATCATCCGCGCGGTGACGCGTCGTCGGACGGCTTCGATGTCGGTCGGAAGGGTCAAGGCGTATTTCATGGATGCGTGGTGTTGCGGATGCGCCGCCGCGGAAAGCGCTCCGGCAATGCAGCGTGCGCTGCCTGCGTCAGAAACGGTGGATGAAGCCCACCTGGAAACCGCCGGGCAGCCAGCCGAGGATCAGGGGCGAATCGCGACGCGCGGCCCAGATGCCGACCGCGGTGCCGATCGCCCAGCCGGCCAGCACGTCGCTTTGCCAGTGGCCGCGGGTCTTGACCCGGGCCATCGCGTCGTACAACGGCAGCAGTTCCAGCGCATACACCGCGGGGTGGTCGTGGCCGTAGGCCACCACGAACGGCGTCACGGCGCCCGCGATCGCGGTGACCTCGCCGCTCGGAAAACTCTGGTACCGGGTGCCTTGGAACCACTGGTTCGGATCACTGGTCTGCGAAGGACGTTCGCGCTGGAACGTCCATTTCGCGCCCTGCGCGATCACTGATGACACCGCCATCGAATCGAGCGAGCGCCAGAACGTGTCGCCCAGCTTGTCCTGGTCGCCCAGTGCGAGCGAACCCCCCACCACGGTCAGGATGGTGGCGCCCATCAGCGCCTTCTGGTTGCTGCGCGCCCAGATGCCGCTGTTGTCGTAGGCGATCCGGTGGTCGATCCCGAAGGGTCCACCCGCCAGCGCCACGTGTAGCGGCGTTGCGGTGAAGAGGCCGATGAACAGCAGGATGGCAAAACGTCGCGTGAGGGTGCCGGACTTCATGTCAGCCGTCACGGGTGTGTAGGCGATGCACGCCACTTTGCCGCCGCATGCTTAGCGGCTGCTTCGCCGTGGCTTTCGGGAACCTTGCAGGGTCGCCGCAGGGGTGTCGCGCGTGGCGAATCCGGACCGGCGGTCAGGCGTCGGTGCCGGTCCTCGCGGTTTCGAGCCGGCCCGCGTGCATGGACACCCGGTAATGCGCGATGCGCTGGCCGTGGTCCTGGATGACGTCGACGTCCACGTGCGCCTTGTCGCCATGGCCGGCGGCGTTGGCTTCCAGCGCGGGACCGTGGCCGACGCGCTCGGCCTGCGCGATCGCCTCGCCGAAGCCCAGCTTGCTGCCGTCCAGCGCGTGCGCGCCCTGCGCGTCCTCGCCGCGCGCCGGACTGCTGCCGAGGACCTTGCCGGTGTTGGCGTCGACGCGCAGTTCGAGCCGCGCGTCGCCGCGCAGCACGTCCACTTCGTACCAATGGCCGTGGTTCGTCGCCTCCATGCCGTAGCCGTAGGCGTGGCCGCCGCCCGCTTCCGCGATCTCCACGGCGTGGGTGGGCGTGATCGGCGATTTCAGAACCGCCGCCATTTCCAGGCGGTCGCCGGCTCCGATGCTGCCGGCGAAGGCGGTCGCGACGGTGGCGAGGGCGAGACTTGCAACGAGCGTGCGGGACAGTGCGCGTGTCATGGGAAGACCTCCGTGTGCCGGAAGCGGTCAGTCTGCGGCGCGAATCTTTGCGCGCGCTTCGCGGCGGCTTAGCCCTCGCTTAGTGGTGACGCCCGGCGCACGGTGCTAGTTTTTGCGCATCACACCGGGAACGCCGCCATGAAGCTGTTGCTGGTCGAGGATTCCGAACGACTCCGCGCGACGCTCGCGCGCGGCCTGCAGGCGGCCGGATTCACCGTGGACGTCGCGGGCGATGGAATGGAGGCCAACGGCTATCTCGCCGCCTATGCGTACGATTTCGTGGTGCTGGATCTGGGCCTGCCGCGGCTGGACGGCTTCGGCGTGTTGCGGGCGCTGCCGGCCGGCGGAGAACGGCCGCGCGTGCTGGTGCTGTCGGCCCGCGATCGGGTGGGCGACCGCGTGGAAGCGCTGAATGCCGGTGCCGACGATTACCTGGTCAAACCGTTCGCGTTCGAGGAACTGGTCGCGCGCCTGCACGCGCTGGCGCGACGTCCGGTCGAGATGCAGGCGGACGTGCTGGAACATGCCGGCGTGCGGCTGGACGCGCAGGCGCACCGTGCGACGGCCAACGGTGCGGTGCTGCAACTCACGCCGCGCGAATTCGGCCTGCTGGAACTGCTGCTGCGGCACCGCGGCCGGGTGTTTGCGCGCGCGGACATCCTGGAACGGATCGCCGGTAGCGAAAGCGAAGCGTCCGACCGCAGCATCGAGGTGGTGGTGTTCGGGCTGCGGCGCAAGCTCACGGACGCCGGCTGCGGTGGCCTGATCGAGAACCGCCGCGGCGCGGGGTACCTGATTCCATGAACGTGATCCGGCGGCACGCCGCGCCAGATCCCCTTCTCCAGCCTGCAAGAGCCACCCTCCATGGCCGTGGTGGCCCGCAGGAGTGGATGAGGGAACGCGAGCATCGAGTGTTGCGATGAAGAAGAAAACGTTCTCGTTGCGCGCGCGCCTCACCCTGCTGCTCGCGCTGGCGGTGCTGGTGGTGTTCGGTGCGGCCGCCAAGATCGTGGACTGGCGCGCCGACGCCGAGATGCAGCAGCGTTTCGACGCGTCGCTGCTGTCGCGTGCGCAGTCGCTGGCGGCGCTGACGCAGGTCGAGAATGGCCGCATTGCCGTGGACGCCGACAACGCGGCGGCCGCCGTGTTTCCCGGCAACGCGGAATCGAGCTGGTACGACCTGCGCTGCGCGGGCGCGGTGGTCGCGCGCAGCGCGGAAACGCCGCCGTACGTCGCCGCAGAAGCCGATCCCGTGTTCGCCGACGCGCGCTCGCGCGACGGCCGCTCGCTGCGCGTGGTCGCGTTCCGGTTCACGCCCGCGCGCGCGGGCCGCGCCGCCGCATCCGTCAGGCCGGCCTGCACGCTTACTTACGCGCTCGACAGCGGTCCGCTGGACGATCTGCTGGACACGCTCGACATCATCCTGCTGGGCTGCCTGCTGGGCGCCTGCGCGCTGGTGCTGCTGCTGACGCCGTGGCTGGTGCGGCGTGGCCTGCGTCCGCTCTCGGTGCTGGATCGCGCGATTTCCGAAATCGGTCCGGATACCCCGGCGGCGCGGTTGCCATCCAGCGACACGACCGAACTGGCGCCGCTGGTCGCGCGCTTCAACGAAGTGCTGGCACGGATGGACCAAGGCCTGGCCCGCGAACGCCAGTTCGCGGCGGGACTCGCGCACGAATTCCGGACCCGGCTCGCCGAATTGCGCGCGCTGGTGGACGTGGAACGCCGTTATCCGAGCGGGCGCGATGCGCACGGCCTGCTCGGCGAAGTCGGCAGCATCGGCGCGGAGCTGGAGGCGACGGTCACGGCGCTGTTGCAACTGACGCGCATCCAGTCGGGGCTGGAGCAATCGCATCCCGAACACGTGCCACTTGGGCCGCAGCTCGCGCGGATATGCGAGCGGCACCAGCAGGCCGCGCGCGCACGCGACGTGCGCATCGAGATCCTGGAGCCGGACGATCCGGGACTTGCGGTCGAGACCGATCCCGCGCTGCTCGAAATCGTGCTCGACAACCTGCTGGGCAACGCGGTGGCTTACGTACCGGCCGGCGGCACCGTCAGCCTGCGCGCCACGCGTGATGGGATCGAAGTCCGCAACGCGGCGCCCGCCCTGCACGCGGACGATCTCGCCAACTTCGGCCAGCGCTTCTGGCGCAAGGAGGCGCAGGGCGCGGGCCACGCGGGGCTCGGCCTCGCGCTGGCCGCGGCCGCCGCCAAGGCGTTGCGGATGAAGCTGGCGTTCGCGTTGCGGGACGGCGTGCTGTGCGCGAACGTGCGGTGGCGCGAGGGTGACTGATCCGGCTGGCTATTCGGATCGCCTGCGGCGCATCGCCAGCGAGTACAGCACCGGCATCACCACCAATACCAGGGGTACGGCCGCGAACATGCCAAAGATGATCGCGATCGCCAGCGGTTGCTGCATCCGGGAACCCCGCCCGATCGCCAGCGCCAGCGGCGACAACGTGAGGATTGCGGCGATCGCGGACATCAGGATGGCGCGGGTACGTCGCTTGCCTGCATCGAGCAGCATTTCGCGCAGCGAAGGCTCGTCCTCGCGCCCCGCGTGGGCCTGGATCTCCGCAAGTTCGGAAAAATAGAAGATCGCGAGTTCGGTGACGATCCCGACGATCATGGTCATGCCCATCATCGCCGAAATGTTGAGTTCGATACCGGTGATCCAGAGCCCGATGAAAACGGCACAGATGGCCAGAAGCGGCTGGACCATCACCACGATCGCGGCGCGGAAGCTTTCGTACAGGAACAGCAGCAGCGTGAACACCAGCGCGATTGCCGTCAGCAACACGATCGTCAGGTCGTGGAAAGCGATCTGCTGTTGCAGGTACAGGCCACCAAGTTCGTAGTACATGCCGGGCGGCAATTCGCCGCGCGCGTCGAGCACCTTTTTCACGTCGCGCATCGTCGAGCCGAGATCGCGGCCGCTGATCCGCGCCGTCACCGCCAGCATGCGTTTCAGGTTTTCATGGTCGATTTCCGGCTGGCCGCGCTGCTGGCTCAGCGTCGCAACGCGCGACAGCGGGAACACGTGCCCATGGCCGTCGCTGATCGGCAGCGCCGCGAGCTGTTCGATCTCGGCGCGATCATGGGGCGGCACCCAGACGCGCACATCCACCATCTTGGGGCCTTGCGGGAATTCGGCGGCGACGGTGCCGGCGATCGCGGCCGAAACCTGGGCGGTGACGCTTTTCGGGTCCAGCCCCAGCAGCGCGGCCCTGACCGGATCGACATGCACCTCCAGCGCGTCGCCGGCAGGGTTGATGCCATTCAGCACACCGACCACGCCCGGAATTTTCGCCAGTTGCGCGGCGACCTTCTTCGCGGCTGCATCGAGTTGCGCGACATCGTCGGAGAACAGCTTCACCTCGATCGGTTGCGGCACTTCGGTAAGGTCGCCGATCAGGTCTTCTGTCAGTTGCGAGACGTCCACGTCGAGCCCCGGCACCTTGCGCTCGATCTGCTCGCGGATGCTCTCCATCACCACCGAGGTCGACGGCCGTGAACCGTCCTTCAAACGTACGAAGAAATCGCCCGTGTTGGCTTCGGTGAGGCCGCCGCCAAGTTGCAGCCCGGTGCGGCGCGACCACGTGTCGACGTACGGGTCGGTGCGCAGGATCGCGCCGACCTGTTCGAGAAGGCGGTTGGTTTCGGTGAGCGAAGTGCCCGGTTCGGCGATGTAATCCAGGGTGAAGCCGCCTTCGTCCAGCTTCGGCATGAAACCGGTGCCGACCGACCTGTATGCGAGTGCGCCGAGCAGCACCAGCGGG
>JBQCCP010000042.1:0-8261 GCA_051962095.1 Rhodanobacteraceae bacterium | reverse complement strand
GTGATTTCCGACGCCGGCACCAGCGGCCGTTCCACCGGTCCGCACGTGCATTTCGAGGTCTGGCACGACGGCAAGCTGGTGAACCCCATCGCCTACGTGCGCAGATGACGTGCGATCGTCCTTGATCGCTGCTTCGCCGAGCGGCGCGGCAGCGGGATGCGCCGAGGGTCGGGCAACGCCAGAACGGCCATCCTTGGCCCCCGACAGAAGCATCCCGGGAGCAGGCTTTTACTTTTCGCAACAGCCGCTTCGTCGGCTTTCTTGAAAACCGCCGATTCCGCCGCCAACTCTAGGCGCAGCGGGCCTGTCCTTTTATGATGCCTGATTGACCCGCCGCAGCAGCCCGGAACGAACCCAGTCCGATGCCCAATATCCTGACGAGTGTCTTCGGCAGCCGCAACGATCGCGTGCTGAAGCAGCTTTCGAAAATCGTGGCGCGCATCAACGCGCTCGAACCCGACCTGCAGAAGCTCGACGACGTCGCCCTGCGCGGCAAGACCGCCGAGTTCAAGCAGCGCGTCGCCGACGGCGAGAGCCTCGACAAGATCCTGCCGGAAGCCTTCGCGGTGGTGCGCGAGGCCAGCCGCCGCGTGATCGGCTTGCGCCACTACGACGTGCAATTGATCGGCGGCATGGTGCTGCACCAGGGCAAGATCGCCGAGATGCGTACCGGCGAAGGCAAGACCCTGGTCGCGACGCTGCCGGTGTATCTGAACGCGCTGGAAGGCAAGGGCGTGCACGTCGTCACCGTCAACGACTATCTCGCCAAGCGCGACGCCGCGTGGATGGGCAAGGTCTACAACTTCCTCGACCTCACCGTCGGCGTGGTGTGGCCGGGCATGGAGATGTCCGACAAGGCCGAGGCCTACGGCGCCGACATCACCTACGGCACCAACAACGAATTCGGTTTCGATTATCTGCGCGACAACATGGCGGTGGCGAAGGAACAGCGCTACCAGCGCGGCCTGCATTACGCGATCGTGGACGAGGTGGACTCGATCCTGATCGACGAGGCACGCACGCCGCTGATCATTTCCGGCCCCGCCGAGGATTCGCCCGAGCTGTACATCCGCGTCAACCGCATCGTGCCGCACATGACACGGCAGAAAAAGGAACCGTTGCCCGGCGAGGCGCCGGAACCCGGCGACTACTACGTCGATGAAAAGCAGAAGCAGGTGCACCTGTCCGAAGAGGGCATGGAACACGCCGAGCAACTGCTGACCCAAGCCGGCATCCTGCAGGAAGACTCCAGCCTCTACGATGCGCGCAACCTCGCGGTCGTGCACCATTTGAACCAGGCGCTGCGCGCGCACGCGCTGTACCAGCGCGACGTCGACTACATCGTGCGTGACGGCGAAATCATCATCGTCGACGAATTCACCGGCCGCACCTTGCCGGGGCGGCGCTGGTCGGAAGGTTTGCACCAGGCCGTCGAGGCCAAGGAAGGCGTGCCGATCCAGCGCGAAAACCAGACGATGGCCACCATCACCTTCCAGAACCTGTTCCGCATGTACGACAAGCTGTCGGGCATGACCGGCACGGCCGACACGGAAGCCTACGAATTCCAGCAGATCTACGGGCTGGAAGTGGTGGTGATCCCGACCCACAAGCCAATGATCCGCAAGGACAACGCCGACCTGGTGTTCCTGAAGCCCGAAGCCAAGTTCAAGGCCGTGCTGGAAGACGTCAAGGATTGCCACGAGCGCGGCCAGCCGGTGCTGGTCGGCACCGCGTCCATCGAAGTGTCGGAATTGGTTTCCGGTTTGCTGAAGAAGGCGGGCGTGCCGCACGAGGTGTTGAACGCCAAGCAGCACGCGCGCGAGGCCAAGATCGTCGAGCAGGCCGGCCTGCCTGGCGCGGTCACCATCGCCACCAACATGGCCGGTCGCGGCACCGACATCGTGCTGGGCGGCAGCCTCGACGCCGCGCTGGCCGAATTGCCCGCGGACGCCACCGACGCGGACAAGGAACGCGTCAAGGCGGAATGGAAGGAGCGCCACCAGCGGGTGCTGGAAGCGGGCGGCCTGCACATCGTCGGCACCGAGCGCCACGAATCGCGGCGTGTCGACAACCAGTTGCGCGGCCGTTCCGGCCGCCAGGGCGACCCGGGTTCCTCGCGCTTTTATCTCTCGCTGCAAGACAACCTGATGCGCATCTTCGGCGGCGAAGGGCTGGTGCGCTGGATGCAGCGTTTCGGCATGAAGGAAGACGATGCGCTGGAAGACCGCCTCGTCAGCCGCCAGATCGAAAAGGCCCAGCGCAAGGTCGAGCAGCACAACTTCGATATCCGCAAGCAGTTGCTGGAGTTCGACGACACCGCCAACGACCAGCGCAAGGTGATCTACAAGCAGCGCCTGGAGCTGCTGGAATCGGAAGATGTCGCCGAAACCGTGGCCGATATCCGCCAGGCCGTGTTCGATGCGTTGGCCCAGCAGTACGTGCCGCTCAACACCGTCGACGACCAGTGGGATCTCGCGGGCCTGCAATCGGCGCTGGCTTCCGAGTTCGGCATGGACCTAGACCTGAAGCATTGGATGGAAGCCAACGAGGAAGCCGATTCCGAAGCCATCCATCGCCACGTTACAGAAGCCGCCGACAGCATGTTCGCAGCCAAGGAACAGCAGGTCGGCGCCGAGGTGATGCGCGCGCTGGAAAAGCACGTGATGCTGACGGTCGTCGATGGCGCCTGGAAGGATCACCTGGCCAACATGGATTACCTGCGCCAGGGCATCTACCTGCGCAGCTACGCGCAGATCGATCCCAAGAAGGAATACAAGCGCGAGGCGTACCGCCTGTTCGAGGACATGCTGGAGCGCATCAAGCGCGAACTCATCCAGGCGCTGGCGCGTGTGCGCATCCGCACCGAGGAAGAAGTCGCGGCGATGGAAGCCGAGCAGCGCCGCATCGCTGCCGCCCGCGCGATGGAATTCCAGCACGCGCGACCTGGCGGTTTCGATGCGCCGCCGCAGCCCGGCGCCGGAATGGGCACGGGCCACGCGGAGGCGCTGGAAGGCGCCGCGGCCGCCACTGCCACTGCGGCCCCGGTCGTGCGCTCCGGCCCCAAAGTGGGCCGCAACGACCCCTGCCCGTGCGGATCCGGCAAGAAGTACAAGCACTGCCACGGCGCGCTCAGCTGATGCTGATCCCCTCTCCCTTCGGGAGAGAGGGGCGAAGCACTACCCTTGCTGTCCGTGCAGCGCCGGTGAGTAGCTGCATCGGCACGTGACCCGCAAACAATCTTTCGTCATTCCGGGGCCGCGCGCAGCGCGGAACCCGGAACCCAGCGCCTTTGCTTCGGTAGCGTGGCCGTGCTTGCGCAATCGAATCTGCGCCTCGATGCCGGCGACGCACCTATGGCCTGCTTTGGGTAGGGCAGGTGACAACCCGCCACGGGCGCTGCAGATGTCGGGATTCGCTTTGCTACTCCCGCCCTACGCATTCAGCCCTGAAAGATTTGCGCCATGTGCCATTCAAGCCGTTCACGAGATGGCTTATGCGTGACGGTTGATGGAATTGCGATCTTCGAACCGCTGAGTGAGTAGTAGCCGCGCCCGTTGTTGAAATCGTTACGAAGCTTCTCACCGACCAAAAAATCGTAGTCCGGAGTTACGGTGACATAGCCACGGTCATACAAGCGGTGCAGGTCGCTCCGAAGAAGCAGTCCATTGTCTATCCGATGTTCGCCGCCCCGCGCGTACGGAACAATATGCGCTGCCTCCAATACCGGACCCGAGTGTTCGCCAGTTACCGCGCAGGCTCCGCGATAGGCATCGCGCACAGCGAGGCGGAACAAACCTTGGCCGAGCCGGGGCTTTACTTCAATCGGAGCGCCATAGCGTGCCGGAGCTTCCTCGATCCGTTCCACGTTCCAGTAGTGATTGCCCTGCTGCGCCCGGCCAAGACACTCACAGAACAAACGGCTACCTTCTGAATCCAGTGCGTAGATCTTGCCTTGCTGAATGCCTGATCTCGCCCAGTCGTCCGGTGGTCTGACCCATTCCTCCTGCTGGAAAAACACGGGAGCGGTCACCATGATGCATCCGATTTGGAAATTTCCCATCCGCCCATCGTCGTCGCCGCGAAGGCGCGTGATACGGTCGATCATCGTCTGAAAGTCTGGTGCCCCATTCATCTCGCCGAAGCATTCCCAAGCCAGCCACGCCGGCAGAGCCTCGTATCGCTCGAAGAAGCCGAATCCGCCGATGCTCTTGTACGGCGCGCGCAGCTTGAAAAAGAAAGGGGCACCTGGAGCGATCGCGTGAAATGCGCGCCCACCATGGGGCTGCCAAAAATTGACCTCATCTACGCGGGGGCGTTCAGCCAAGAAGGAGTACCAATCCGGATCCGTAAGTCCCACGTATCCCTTTTTAGCATCCATCGAGACCCCGCCTGTCGGATTACCACCGCCTCAATCAATCCCCAACTTCTTCAGCTTGTACCTGAGCGCGCGGAAGGTGATGCCGAGTTTCCTGGCGGCGGCGGTCTTGTTGTAGCGGGTTTCCTTGAGCGCCTTGATGATGGCGTCGCGTTCGATGCTGGAGATGTAGTCGTCCAGGCCGACGCCGCCACCGTTGCTGCCGTCGTCGAATGATTCTTCGTCGTCCGCGGGCTCGTCGGGTTCGGGATCGTCATCGGCGTATTCTTGGCCGCCGGCGGATTCGAGCATCAGGTCGGCGGGTTCGATCACGCCGTTTTCGCACAGGGCAATCGCGCGCTCCAGTACGTTCTCGAGTTCGCGCACGTTGCCGGGGAAGTCGTAATCCGTCAGCGCCTCCAGCGCAGCGGGTTGCAGGGCGGGCACGGGCACGCCGGCTTGCTCGGACAGTCTTTTCAGGATGTGCCTAGCGAGCAGCGGAATGTCGCCACCGCGTTCGCGCAGCGGCGGCACGCGCAGTTCGATCACGTTGATGCGGTAGTAAAGGTCCTGGCGGAACTGGCTGGTCTGGGTGAGCCGCGCGAGGTCCTTGTGGGTGGCGGACAGGATGCGCACGTCCACCGGTACCTCGCCGCGGCCGCCGATCGGGCGCACCGCCTTTTCCTGGATCACGCGCAACAGTTTCACCTGCATGTGCAGCGGCAGCTCGGCGACCTCGTCGAGGAACAGCGTGCCGCCATTGGCGGTCTGGAACAGGCCTTCCTTGTCGGCGTGCGCGCCGGTGAACGAACCCTTCTTGTGGCCGAAGAATTCGCTTTCCATCAATTCCGATGGAATCGCGCCGCAGTTCACCGGCACGAACGGACCCGCGGCGCGCGGCCCCAGTTCGTGGATGGAACGCGCGACCAGTTCCTTGCCGGTGCCGGATTCGCCGCTGATGTAGACCGGCGCCTGGCTTCGCGCGACCTTGGCGATGCGCGCGCGCACTTCCTTCAGCGTCTGCGATTCGCCGACCAGGCGGCTGGCCGGCACTTCCTCGTCATCGTCGCGCGCCACCGGCTGGCCGACGCGCAAGGCGGTCTGCACCAGCCGGCGCAGCATGTGTATGTCGACCGGCTTGCTGACGAAGTCGAATGCGCCGGCCTTCAGTGCGTCGACCGCGGCCTCGACATTGCCGTAGGCGGTGATCATTGCCACCGGCGTTTCCGGGTGTTCGCGCGCGATCAGTTCGATCAGCTCCTGGCCGGTGCCGTCGGGCAGGCGCATGTCGGTGAAGCACAGGTCGTAGCGCGCCTCGCCCAGCATCTTCTTGGCGTCGCTGACGTTGGCCGCGGTATCGACGTTCAGGTCCATGCGGCCCAGCGTGATGCTGAGCAGTTCGCGGATGTCCCGCTCGTCGTCGACGACCAGCACGGTCTGTTTGCTCATGCGTTCCCCGGTGTGTCCAGACTCACCAGCCGCGAGGGTACCGCGCCGCCCGGGTCATTGCCATGTCGCCGGTCAACGCGCGTCAAGCTTCCAGGCCCACCGGCGTGCGCACCGGTGCAGTCAGGGTGATGCGGAAACAACTGCCGCCGCCCGCGACCGGCACGTATTCGAGACTGGCCTGGTTGGCCTCGCACATCTGCTTGGCGAGGTACAGGCCAAGGCCGGTGCCGTACTGGTGGGTGGTGAAGAACGGCTCGAAGACCTGCGCGGCCACCTTCGGCGGGATGCCGGGACCACGGTCGATCACTTCCAGCAACGGCGGGCCCGCGTCGCTGGCGAGCCGCGCAATCACCATCACCCGCGCGGGTTCGTCGGGCAGACGCCCGTAGCGCAGCGCGTTCTGGACCAGGTTCCACACGACTTGCTGCAGGTGCTGCGGGTCGGCCAGCGCCTCCACCGGACGCGGATACAGCAGCGGGCGCAGGCTGTCGCGGCCGATGTCGTTGGCTTCCTTGTATTCCTCGACGAAGCGCACCGCCCAGGTGTTGAGGTCCAGCGATTCCGGGCGCGAACGCTCGCGCCGCGAAAGTTGCAGGATGTTCTCGATGATCTCGTTCACACGCCCGCAGTGGTTGTTGATGATCTCGACCATGCGCTGGTCGGAATCGGAGATCGCGTCGGATTCGGCCAGCAGTTGCGCGGAATAGCGGATGGCCGCCAGCGGGTTGCGGATCTCGTGCGCGATCGAGGCCGACAGCCGACCCAGCGTGGTCAGCGTCAATTGTTCCGCGCGCTGTGACACCAACGAGGTGTCGTCCAGGAAGATCAGCACGTTGGAATCGTCGTGCGCGGACAGCCGGGTGAAGCGCGGGATGATTTCCGGCGAACCTTCTGCGAGCGCCACCGCAGTGGCATCGTGCTCGTGGGTGGTGCGCCAGTGATACAGCCGGCGTGACAGTTCCGGCGCCACGATGCCGAGGTCGCGCTGCTCGATGCCGGGATTGCCCACCAGCATCCACGCCGATTCGTTGATCTGCAGGATGTGGTTGCCCTCGTCCACCAGCAGCACGCCGGTCTTCATGCGGCGGATGATCAGGTCGTTGACCTGCGCGAGGTTGGCGAGGTCGCTGCCGCGTTGCTCGGCCAGCGCCTCGCTGGCGCGCATCTGGCTGCCCATCGCGAAGCAGAAGGCCGCGATCGCGAAATAGAACACGCCGAACAGGCCGGCTTCCACCAGCGAAGGCCCGATGTCGCCGGTGCCGTTCACCAGCAGCGCCTGGGCGATCATCGCCAGCGTCGCCAGGGCCGCGAACAGTCCGCCGAGGCGCGGCGATAGCAGCAGTGCGGCGGCGCCGACGTTGATCACCAGCATCGCGGCAACGCCGGTGTGCGCCGCGGGAATGGTGAGGGCCATCAGGAACGCCGCTACGACATCCGCGGCGAGGAACGCGCTGGTACTGGAAAGCAGCACCCGCGCGCCGCGCAGGTCGCGAGCCAGCACCAGCAGCGCGAACGCGAGGTACAGCAGCGCGGTGATGCGCGCGATCAGCGGATCACGCAAAGGCATCCATACGAAGGCGAGGCTGCCGAGCGACAGTGCAAGGTAGACCAGCGCCTGGAAGACGCGGTAGACGTCGAGCACGCGCAATTCTCGCCGGATGTGATCCGCGGCGGGGATTTTTGCCGGTTGCATTGCCTGGGTCGTGGCGGCCACGCGCGGATCATGCTTCGGGCCGCGGCCCCGCACAAGACCTTTTTGGATCCCGGCCCCCCGGAATGTCAAAAACTCACGTCGAGGCTTCGCAAGATTGCGCGTCCGCGAGGTCGCCCGCTAAACTTGCCGGTCCCGTGCCGGAATAGCTCAGCTGGTAGAGCAACGCATTCGTAATGCGTGGGTCGGGGGTTCGATTCCCTCTTCCGGCACCAATGGTATCACTCTGAAACCAAGCTGTGGCGCGGCGTCCAAGCCATGTAGTCTGAAACCAACGGAAAAGTCCTATTCTGGCCTTGAAGGGCTTTTCTTGTACCTGTGTGTACCTACGTTTGTACCTGTGCGCGAAGCGTGCGGCAATGTTCGCCGCCGTCGTGTACCCGGGTATGTACCCACGCGAAAACTCTAGTATCTAATCAATCTTGGCACAAAAGGAACCCCTCCACCGGCCAGATGGAGGGTCTCACAGGCCCGGACAGATGCGCCTGCCTTTGCAGGCGCAACGCTTGCGGCTCTGGTGTGTTGCGTGAGCGTGTCACGCGAACGTGTCACTTGTTACGACCACACGCACTTGTGACAACCACATGAATGCACTCGCGGCGCGGTTGTCATTTGAACGCCGCTCACTTTTGGCGACCACATGAATGCACGCGCGGCGCGGTTGGCGTGCGAACGCCGCGCAACATGCAACTAGGTAGGGCCTTATCGGTGGCGGTGCTGTCGGTCATCCGCCGCGGCACGGCGTGG
>JBQCCP010000041.1:0-26180 GCA_051962095.1 Rhodanobacteraceae bacterium | reverse complement strand
AGTTTGGATCGATTGCCACTGCTTGGGTTTGGTAAGCGATTACGTCCTTCATGTCGCCTGTGGCGTAAGCCTTCTCCCCCAACGAATACGCCTTCAACGCATTCAAGTCCGGCGTCGCCACCTGCGCCAGCGGCTGCGATTGCTTGGACACCATCGCCAGCGCTTCGCCCAGCTTGCCGCGCAACTGCTTGCTGACGTTGTCCAGCGAGGGCAGCACGGATTGCGCGCCGAGGCCGTCGGCGGACACCGAGTACACCGTGGTCTGGGTGTTGGGGTCGATCACTTCCGCGGTGACGCGCACGCGGCCGCCGACGTCGGCGACGGTGGGCAGGATCAACGCGCGCGCACCTTCGCGCAGGGCGACCTGCGCGCCGATCGCGCGGGTGACGTCGGTCTTGTCGGGGTCCAGCTCCATCCGCTGCAAGGTCTGCTGCACCGACAGTTCCGGCAGCACGTTGACGTACTGTGACTGGTCCAGGCTGATGCGCAGCGCGGAATCGACCGACTGGTCGTACAGCTTGTCGCCGGTGAGGTTGTGCAGGTTGCCGACCACCACCCAGTCGCGCGCGGCGAACGCCAGCGTGGGCGGGCTCTGCAGCAGGAACCAGGCGGTGACGCCGACGGCGATCAGCAGCATCGCGGCTTCGGCCACCAGCGTCACCGGGCGCCGCCACCACGGCAGGATGCGCTTGGCGGTGCGGCCGGACTTCGGCGCGTGCAGCGGCGCGACTTCGTCCTCGCCCACTTCCACCACTTCGATGGCTTCGGGCACGCCCTTGAAGCGGTAGCGGCCGTGGGTTTTCCAGTGCACGCGCACCGCGGCCTTGGCGCCCAGTTCGCCTTCGGCGCGGTGCGCGATGCCGGCGGCGGCGGACGACATGAGGATCTGCTGCGGGCGCGCCAGTTGCGCGAGCCGCGCGGCCACGGGTTTCACCAGGCCTTCCACCTCGGTGGGCTTGGCGCCGCGCGACACGTCTTCGGGCGCGTTTTCCCAGACCACTACGTCGCCCATGTGAATGCCGACGCGCGCGCGCACCACCACGCCTTCAGCCGCGGACATGTGCTTTAGGCCGCGCTGGTAGTCCAGCGCGAACGCGGCGGCCTGGATGGGGCGTTCGAACATCAAGAGGAAGCCGTCGGTCTTGTCGATTTCGCGGCCGCGGTGTTGTTCCACCAATGCGCGCGCGAGGCGGTCGTGCTTGCGGATGATGTTGGCGGCGTTCTGGTCGCCCATGCGCTCGACCAGCGCGGTGGAATCGGCGATGTCGCACACCACCAGCGTGCGCAGTTGCGGGGTGGCCATGCGGCCGGGACCGGGAGCGGTTTCGAACTGGTGGATTTCGGCGGTCATCGCGGTGCCCTGGCGGCTGCCTGCTTTAGCCCCTCTCCCACCGGGAGAGGGGTTGGGGTGAGGGTTCGGAAGAGCCGTCAACCGGAATTTACGCGAGATCCGGACCCTCATCTGGCGCCTCGCGCCACCTTTTTCCGGAGGGAGAAGGGAAACCCATCAACTCATCACGTGCACGCCGTCGCCGCCGGAGCCCTTCACGTGGTACAGCGCGCAATCGGCCTCGCTGTACCACACCGACCAATCGCCATCGTCGCGGCAAAGTCCACCGCCGATGCTGACGGACACCACGAGGTCGGGCGCGGCTTTCGCGAACCGCAACTGGCGCACGCCTTCGACGATGCGCTGCGCGCGTTCGGTCAACTCGCGCTGATCCTTCACCTGCGTCAGCAGCGCGAACTCGTCGCCGCCCAACCGGCACGGCAGGTCGGTGGCGCCCGCGGCGTCCTGGATTTCGGACGCGATCGCGCGCAGCACGTCGTCGCCCAGCAGGTGCCCCGACTGGTCGTTGATCTGCTTGAAACGATCGACGTCGACCAGCAGCAGCCCGAAACGACGGCTGCGGTCTCGCACCTCGGCGGCGCTTTCGAGGAATTGATACAGGCCGCGCCGGTTGCATAGGCCGGTCAGGTCGTCGGTGCACACCTGCCGGCGCGCGAGCTGCAACTGGTCGCGCGTCTGGCGCAGTGAATCCAGCGTCTGCATCAGGTCTTCGTTGCGGCGCTTGTAGTTGGCGATCAACTGCTGCTCGCTGGCCACGAGGTAGGTGAACGAGCGGAGCATGAATTGCGCCATCTGCAGCGGTTCGCGCCGCATCAGGTTTTCGAAGCGGTCGAGATCGATCAGGTACACCACGCTGGGTTCGGCCGCGAGCGCGCTGCCCGAGCGCGCGTGGTTGCCCACGAACAGCGCGAGCTCGCCGAAATATTCGTCGGGACCGATCAGCTTGTCGGGCAGGTCGCCCGCGAATTCCAGCAGGATGCGTCCGGATTCGATCACGAACATGCTGCGGCCGAATTCGCCACGCCGGAACACGGCCCGGCCCGCGTCCAGTTCGATGCGCTGGCCGGCGCTGGCAAACAGTTCCCGTTCGCGCTGCGACAACTGGCGCGGCAAACGCCCCATCGCCGGCACGTCGTCCGCCGGCCGGGTGGAAGCACCGGCGATCCGTTGCGACTGCACGCTGGACACGAGAACCCCCTTCTGCCAGAGGGCGGATCATACCCCAGGCTCGGCCTGTGCGCAGGCCGGCGGGCCCCGCGGCCTCACACGCCGCGGTGCTTGCCCCGGAACGGCTGGTAGAAAGCCTTCAGCGCGGCGAGGTCGGCTTCCCTGTCGCCGGTGGGCTGGAACAGCGGACCCAGCCCGATCACCTTGCGCGGATAATCGAAGTATCCGGGCAGGATCGGCACGCCGGCCTGCCGCGCGATGTGCCAGAAGCCCGACTTCCATTTCTTAACGGCCTTGCGGGTGCCCTCGGGCTCGATGCCCAGCCACAGGCGTTCGCGCGTGCCGAAGCGTTCGACCATTTGCCCGACCACGTCGCCCGCCGCGCCGCGCTCGATCGGGAGGCCGCCCAGCCTGCGCAGCAATCCGCCCAATGGCCAGCGGAACAGTTCGCGCTTGGCCATGAAGCTGATGTCCACGCCCAGGGCGACCTTGAACAGCAGGCCCCAGATGCCATCCCACCACGAGGAATGCGGCGCGACGATCAGCACCAGCTTCGGCACGTCCGGGAATTCGCCTTCGAGACGCCAGCCGCCCAGGCGCACCGCCGCACGGAACGGCTTGCGCCAAGCGCGGTCGGGGAATTGCGGGATCGTTGGCGGCAAATGCGCAGGCAACGCGGATTGCCGTATACGCGCGTTCAATCCGCGCTCCAGGCGCGGCCGCGATTGCGCTTCAGGGTGCCGCGCTGTTTTTTGCCGGCGAGCCGGCGCTCCTTCGAGGCGCGCGTCGGCTTGGTGGCCACGCGCTTCTTCGGCGGCGTGAGCGAGGCGCGGATGATTTCGGCCAGGCGTTCGCGCGCGTCGTCGCGGTTGCGCGCCTGGTCGCGGAAGCGCCGCGCCTGGATCACCAGCACGCCGTCATCGGTGAGTCGCCGATCACGGCGCGCCAGAACGCGGGCACGCACCGCATCCGGCAAGGACGGTGAATGCGCGACATCGAAACGCAGTTCCACCGCGCTTTCGGTGCGGTTGACGTGCTGGCCGCCCGGACCGTCCGCGCGCAGGAAGCGTTCGGTCAGTTCGTTTTCCGGGATGTCGATGGAGGGCGAGATGCGCATGCTGCAAGGTTAGACGATTCACGACACAACCGCGTCGCGCAATCGCCACCAACCACTCTCGTCATCCCGGCGTAAGCCGGGATCCAGTGACTTTTATGTGCCAATGGATCTCAGAAAAGTCGCTGGGTCCCGGATCGCCGCTTGCGGCGTCCGGGATGACGCCACTCTTTCGTCATTCCGGCGAAAGCCGGGATGACGAGCAAAAGAATTCCGCTACGCGTTCGGCCAGATCATTTCAAGGTGCGTGTTGTTGAATTCCGGATCGTCCAGCGAACCGCCACGCTTGATCTTCAGACCATCGGGCAACCCTTCGACCTCCACGCCCGAACCGTCTCCGAAGCGCATTCCGCGCGCCTGCAGGTCGGCCAATCGCGCCGCGACCGCACCCGCGCGCTGCACCTCGGCTTGCGGCACGCGACGGATGCTGATGTCGGGACGTGCGAACTTGCGCATGCCGCGGGTCTTGATCCACGCCGCGCCGCCCGTGTCGTCCTGGCAGAGCACCAGCACGTGGCTGCGTGGCGTGGCGATCGCGCCGGCCGCGTAGCGCGCGCGCCAATCGTCGGCTGAGAACAGTTCCAGGATCTGCGGATCGACCACCGCGACGCCGCCGACATCCAGCAGTGCCGCGATCACGCCCAGCGTGTCGCGCAGGTACGCGAGCGAATCGGTGTCGGCCAGTTCGCCGCGCAGCATCAGGCACTCGGGCGCCTTGCGCGCGAGTTCGAACGCACCCGGATTGCCTTCGCGCAGGATTTCGCCGAGCGCGCCGCGCAGCGGATGGCCTTCCCAGTGCGCCAGCCGGTCCTTCGGGATGCGCAGGATTTCGACGCCCTGCGGTAAACCGTGGCTGCCATGCGCGGTCAGGTCCAGCTTCGGCTCGGCGGGAAATTCGCCGAACACGAACCAGACCAGCATCGCCTTGGCCTCGTCGCGGCTCCAGTGCGGGCGCGTCCAGTCGGGTGCGGCCATTGTCGAAGTCCTCGAGGAATCGAAAGCCGACACGGTAACATTGTCGGCTGTTTGCCGGATCGAACTGATGCTCAACCCCCAACAACGCGCCGCCGTCGAATACGTCGATGGTCCCCTGCTGGTGCTGGCCGGCGCGGGCTCGGGCAAGACGCGCGTGATCACCGAAAAGATCGCGCATCTGATCGAACGCGGCCCGGTGCCGGCCGGGAAGATCGCCGCGATCACCTTCACCAACAAGGCCGCGCGCGAGATGCGCGAGCGCGTGGCGAAACGCGTCAAGGGCGATGCCGCGGAAGGCCTGAGCGTGTGCACGTTCCACGCGCTCGGCTTGAAGTTCCTGCAGATCGAACACGCTCGCGCCGGGTTGCGACGCGGTTTTTCGGTGCTGGACGCGGACGACAGCGCGGGGCTGGTGAAGGAACTCGCCGGTGCGGCGGCGAAATCCGACAAGCTGTTCCAGTTGCGCTCGCTGCTGTCGCGACTGAAAAGCGACGGTCTCACGCCCGAACAGGCGCTGGACGCCGCGCGCGCGCCACGCGAACTGGAAGCCGCACAACTTTATGCCGCGTACCAGAAGCGGCTCGCCGCGTTCAACGCGGTGGATTTCGATGACCTGATCCGGTTGCCGGTCGCGGTGCTGGAGCGCGATGATGAAGCGCGAACCGCGTGGCGCGAACGCATCCGCTACCTGCTGGTCGACGAATGCCAGGACACCAACGCCGCGCAGTACGCCTTCCTGAGGCTTTTGGCCGGTGAGCGCGGCGCATTCACCTGCGTGGGCGACGACGACCAGTCGATCTACGCGTGGCGCGGCGCCGATCCCGGCAATCTCGACAAGCTGTCGCAGGATTATCCGAAGCTGCGCGTCGTCAAGCTGGAGCAGAACTATCGCTGCGCGCAGCGCGTGTTGCGCGCGGCCAACGCGCTGATCGCGCAGAACCCGCACGTGCACCCGAAGAAACTCTGGAGCGCGCACGCCGACGGCGAGCGCATCCGGGTGCTGGAATGCCGCGACGCCGAACACGAAGCCGAGCGCGTCGCTTCGCAACTGATTTACCTGCGTGACAAGCACGGCCTCGCGTGGTCCGACTGCGCGGTCCTGTATCGCGGGAATCATCAGGCTCGGCCGCTGGAGAAGGCGCTGCAACTGGGCCGCATTCCGTATCACCTGACCGGCGCCTTGAGTTTCCTCGATCGCGCCGAGGTCAAGGACGTGCTGGCGTACCTGCGGCTCATCGCCAACCCCGACGACGATGCGGCGTTCCTGCGCGTGGTCAACGTGCCGCGCCGCGAAATCGGCGCGACCACGCTGGAGAAACTGGGCGAACTCGCGCAGTCGAAGCATCTTTCGATGCTGCGCGCGGCGCGAAGCCCGGCTGCCCTGCAGCAACTGTCGGCGCGACCCGCCGGCGCGCTGGCGGGTTTCGTCGACCTGGTCGAATCGCTGTCGCAGCACGCGAAGCATGCCAAGGCCGCCGAGTTGGTCGAAGAGGTCCTGACGCGCACCCGCTACATGGAACACCTGGCGCAAAGCGCGCGCGATCCGGCTTTGCAGCAACGCAGGCTCGGCAACGTGCGCGAACTGATGGACTGGTTCCGTGCGATGGATTCGGGCAAGACGCGTGCGGGTGATTTGGCCGCGCAACTCGCGCTGCTCAGCCATGCGGACAAGGATGACGGCGGCGACGCGGTGCGGATGATGACGCTGCACGCAGCCAAGGGTCTGGAATTCCGTTCGGTGCACATCGTCGGCTGCGAGGATGGCACGCTGCCGCACGAAGGCGCGATCGACGAGGGGCGGCTGGACGAGGAGCGCCGGCTTCTGTACGTCGGCATCACCCGAGCAAAAGAGTTGCTGCACATGAGTTACAGCGTGCAGGGTCGGCGTTATGGCCAAGTGTTCAGGCAGAAACCATCGCGGTTCCTCGGAGAACTACCCGCCGCCGAACTGCATCGCGACGGCGCCGATCCCGAAGTCGACGCGCAGGCGCGCCGCGATGTCGCGGCCGCGCAACTGGCGAAGATTGCCGAAATGCTGGGCTGAATCGTAGGGCGTGTGACAACCCGCCGCCGGTCACTGCGGCGGGATGCGCTGCGCTACTCCAGCCCGACCGAAATGCCATCGATTGCTATCATCGCCCGCCATGTCCGCGCCACCGCCGTTTCCACGCAAGCTGCTCGCGCCGCGCCACTGGCCCGCGTGGCTGGGTATCGCATTGATACGCGCGGTGGTGTGGCTGCCGGCGCACTGGATCATCGCGCTCGGCGCGGCGTTCAGCGCCGCGATCTCGCCGTTGCTGCGCACGCGCCGTCGCGTGATCGCGCGCAACCTGGAACTTTGCTTTCCCGAAATGGGCGCGACGCAACGCGAGGCGCTGCGCCGCGAAGCCACCCGCGAAATGGGCCGGATGCTGGGCGAGTTCGCGCTCGGCTGGTTTGCATCCGACGCGAAGCTCGCGCGGCTGCAGGTCGAAATCGAAGGACTGGAACATCTCGAAGCCGCGCGCGCGCAAGGCCGTGGCGTGCTGCTGATCGGCGGACACTTTTCGCACCTGGAATTGTGCGCACGACTGATCTCGCGCCGCATCCGCATCGCCGGCATGTACCGGCGCATGGATTCCGAGGTGTTCGAGTACATGATGTTGCGCGCGCGCCTGCACTACGCGGACACGATGTTCGACAAGGATCAGTTGCGCACCACCGTGAAGTACCTGAAGCGCGGCGGCACGGTCTGGTACGCGCCCGACCAGGACATGCGCGGCAAGGATTCGGTGTTCGCGCCGTTCTTCGGGATTCCCGCGTCGACGATCACCGCCACGCATCACTTGGCGCGACTTTCGGGCGCGGCAGTGATGCCGTTCTTCCACCGCCGCACGCCGGGAGGCGGCTACGTGCTGCGTCTGGAAGCGCCGCTGGAAAATTTCCCGAGCGACAACGTGGTCGCCGATACCGCGCGCATCAACGCCGCGATCGAACGGATGGTGCGCGAAGCACCCGCGCAATACCTGTGGGCGCACAAGCGCTTCAAGACAAGGCCGCCGGGTTCACCGCCGGTTTACTGAGACGCAGCCAGGGCCGGGCCGGGAAACGGGGATCTCGATTCGCGCAGTAGGTTGGCATTCTTGTCATTCCGTGGCCGCCCGCGCTGTCTGCGGGCGGAACCCGGAATGACGAAACGAAAGGTCCTTGCCGACGCATGGCGCCTATCGGGATCCTTGTCGCTCATTTCCTGTTCCGCCTGCGCGTCTCGTGCAGCTTGGCGTACTTCAGGAACACGTAGAACGATCCCAGCACGCTGGCGACGAAGCCGGCCCAGCCGGACAGGAAATAGCGCTTGAAGACGTACTGGCGCACGAAGAAGATCGGCGGGTACGCCAGCATCATCGGGCCGCTGAAGCGCTGCTTGCGCGCGAGCTTGTCCGCGACCATGCCCGACGAATAGCGGTTGATCTTGGCCACGCGTGCGGCGATGTCGTCGTCGCCCATGTTGACGAAGTCGGCGCGCGTCAGCGTCTCGACCTGTCCGTCCACTTCTACGGCAGCATGTACCGGCACGGCGTTCATGTGCCCGCGCCGGCGGTCGAACAGGCGCAGATGACCGTTGCGATGGCTCCACGGGTGCTGCACGCTCCAGAACATCCGTTCGCGTCGCGGCAGTCGGAACCCCACGGCACGCGGATTTTCCAGCGCGTGTTCGATGACCGCGCGTGTACCGGGCGACAGGATCTCATCGGCGTCGAGATTCAAGATCCAGTCGTGCGATGCCATGTCGATCGCACGTTGCTTCTGCGGGCCGTAGTCGTCGAACGGATGGGTAGCGACGCGGGCGCCGTGCCGCCTCGCGATTTCCACCGTCGCGTCGGTGGAGCCCGAATCCAGCACCACGATCTCGTCGGCGAAATCCGCGGCGGCCAGGCACGCATCCAGCGTGTCGGCATTGTCGAGCGTGATGATCACCAGCGAAAACTTCTCACGCGCCATGCGCGACATCCCTTGCCCGGATTCGTGGCAGTTTCACCGGCGCATCGTCGGGCACGTCCGCGTGCAACGCCGCGCACCACAACGCCAGCAGCCACCAGAACAACAGCCCCCACCACGCCGAATAGAACGCAAGGTGTGTATTCAGGGGAAACACCGTGGCGGCAAGCGCAACCGTGACCGGGAACGCGCGCCGGCGCGCGTCCGGGCCCCCGCTTCGCCACGCGCGCAAAGCCAGCGCCAGCCCGGTCAGCCACAAGGCGAGCCCGACCGCGCCGGTGTCGTCCAGGATTTCCAGCACGATCTGGTGCGGATGGCACGCGCCCTCGCCTACGCCGCAGGCTTCCTCGGTGACGAAATGATCGTTGGGCGACGCATAGTGCGGGTACGCTTCGCGGAAATCGCGCACGCCCACGCCCACCACCGGATGCGCGGCGATCATTTTCCCGGCCACGCGCCAGATGTCGAGTCGGCCGCTGCTGGCGTAGTTGAGCGCGTGGCGGGTGTCGTGCAGCGCCGCGAGCGTGCGGTCCATCCGCGCCTCGAAACGCGCGGAGGTTTTCCACGCGACGCCCATCGCCGCCGCGACCACCACGCACGCCGCGAGAATCCATGCCACGAAACGCAAGGGCGAGCGCGCCTCGATCCAGAAGAACGCCAGCAACGCCACGCCGTAGGTGATCCACGCGGCGCGCGAGCCGGCCAGCAGGATCGGCACCAGCAGGAACAGCATCGCGACGATCAATCCGGTGCGCCCGAAGCGCCGTCGCGCGGCCCACAGCACGAACGGCGACAGCGAGGCCAGCACCGGGCCGAGCTTCAAATTGTCTGCACCGAAGATGCCGGAAATCCGCTCCGGCGCGGCGTGGCCGCCCACGCTGTAGCCGGTCAGCGCCTGCACCCACGCGTCCAACGTCCACAACGCCACCACGATCCCGGTGGCGAGACACAGCGCGTTCAACCGCGATTCGCGGCGCACCGCGAAGCACACGTAGATCCCGAACGGCGCGAAGCGCAAATACGCCGCCACGCTGTTCCAACTGCGGGCAGGATCGATCGCACCGGGCGCCGAGATCAACGCAGCCAGGCAATATGCGGCCCACAACCACAGCAACAGCCGCGCACCGGCGTGATCCGCCAGCGCGCGGCGGTCGCGAAAGAAAAGGATGACCGCGCCCAGCATGCACAGCAGCGTGCCGAACTCGCTGGCACGCCCGAACGGCAGCAGGAACACCACCAGCCAGATCGGCGTGAGTGGCGAACGCAGGGCTGCGATCAGGTGCGTACGAAGGGATGAGGGCATGGCAGCGAGGGGTTTACGGGCGCGCCCACGATAATGCAGCGCGGCTCTTCGAGCATGCCTGAAGATGTGGAATGTGGCGTCGCGATTCGCACGACCACTGGACGCAAACTGGACTCCGGGTTCGGCCTGTGATGAAGCCGCAGCCCACCACGGAATGACGTACCCTTTGGTCATTCCGGACGCGCGCAGCGCGATCCGGAATCGGTCTTGGCGCGGGAACCGGAGACCGATTGACTCGCGCCATCCCTGGCGCTCGCGCTGCGCGCCGCCGCAGCCTGCCCCGGACTCGATCCGGGGGCATTCGCGTTTGCAGTCCTGCAAGCGCGGTCGGGTTGGGCCTGGGGTGAAACTGCAGGCCGAACCCGGAATGACCCTTCATTTGTGCAGCCGCGCGTAACCCGGCGCGCAGTCGTCAGCCCGTCTCGCGCAACGCCTGCAACGCCGCATCGAACGTCGGGCTTGGCCGCATCGCGGCACTCACCTTGCCCATGTCCGGCCGGTAGTAGCCGTCGAGTTCCACCGGCTTGCCTTGCGCGCCGTTCAATTCGCCGATGATGGTGGCTTCGTCCGCTTCCAGCTTGCCGGCCAGGCCGGCGAAGCGCTTCGCCAGCTCCACGTCATCCTGCTGGTCGGCCAGCGCGCGCGCCCAGTACATCGCGAGATAGAAATGGCTGCCGCGGTTGTCGATCTCGCCGACCTTGCGTGCAGGCGACTTGTTGTTTTCGAGGAAACGCCCGATCGCCTTGTCCAACGCATCCGCCAGCACCTTCGCGCGCGGGTTGTCATACGCGCGGGCGAGGTGTTCCAGCGACGCGCCCAGCGCCAGGAATTCGCCCAGCGAATCCCAGCGCAGGTAATCCTCGGCCACGAACTGCTGCACGTGCTTGGGCGCGGAACCGCCCGCACCGGTTTCGAACAGACCGCCGCCCGCCATCAACGGCACGATCGACAGCATCTTGGCGCTGGTGCCGAGTTCCATGATCGGGAACAGGTCGGTGAGGTAATCGCGGAGCACGTTGCCGGTCACCGAGATGGTGTCCTCGCCGTCGCGGATGCGTGCGAGCGAATGCCGCATCGCGTCTTCGGGCGCCATGATGCGGATGTCGAGGCCGGACGTGTCGTGGTCCTTCAGGTAACGCTCGACCTTGGCGATGACCTGTGCGTCGTGCGCGCGATGCTTGTCCAGCCAGAACACCGCGGGCGTGGCGGAAAGGCGCGCGCGCGACACCGCCAATTTCACCCAGTCGGCCACCGGCGCGTCCTTGGTCTGGCACATGCGCCAGATGTCGCCGGCCTCGACCTTGTGTTCGAAGATCACGCCACCGTCCTGGTCGATCACGCGCACCGTGCCGTCCGCGGGAACCTGGAAGGTCTTGTCGTGCGAGCCGTATTCCTCGGCCTTGTCGGCCATCAGGCCCACGTTGGGCACGCTGCCCATCGTGGCCGGGTCGAAGGCGCCGTGGGCCTTGCAGTCCTCGATCATCACCTCATAGACGCCGGCATAGCTGCGGTCGGGGATCACCGCCTTGCAGTCCTGGCGCTCGCCGTCGGCGTTCCACATCTTGCCGGAGTCGCGAATCATCGCCGGCATCGATGCATCGATGATCACGTCGGAGGGCACGTGCAGGTTGGTGATGCCCTTGTCCGAATCGACCATCGCGAGCCTCGGACGGTTGCCGTACTGCACCTCGATGTCGTCCCTGATCGCGGCCTGCTGGTCCTGCGGCAGCTTCGCGAGGCAGGCGTAGAGATCGCCCAGCCCGTTGTTCGGATTGAAGCCCGCGCGCTTCAGCACGTCGCCGTGCGCGGCCAGCACGTCACGGAAGAACGCCTCCACCACCACGCCGAACATGATGGGATCGGACACCTTCATCATGGTGGCCTTGAAGTGCACCGAGAACAGCACGCCCCCCGCGCGCGCGTTGGCGATCTGCGCATCGATGAACGCGGCCAGCGCGCGGCGCGACATCACCGCGGCGTCGACGATCTCGCCCTGCTGCACCTTGATGCCTTCCTTCAGCACGCGCTGCTTGCCGTCGGCACCATCCAGCACGATCTTCAAGGCACCCGCCTTCGCGAGCGTCGCCGATTTTTCGGTGCCGTAGAAATCGCCGAACTCCATGTGCGCGACGTGGGTCCTGGAATCGGCACTCCACTTGCCCATCTTGTGCGGGTGCTTGCGCGCGTAATCCTTCACCGAAGGCGGCGCGCGGCGATCGGAATTGCCCTGGCGCAGCACCGGGTTCACCGCGCTGCCCTTGACCTTGTCGTAGCGCGCCTTGGTGTCCTTCTCGGCGTCGTTCTTCGGCTCGTCCGGATAATCCGGCAGCGCGTAGCCCTTGCCCTGCAGTTCGCGGATCGCAGCCTTCATCTGCGGCAACGAGGCCGAGATGTTGGGCAGCTTGATGATGTTGGCCGAAGGTTGCAGCGCCAGCCGGCCCAGTTCGGCCAGGTCGTCGGCAACCTTCTGGTCGTCCTTCAGCACGTCCGGAAACTGCGACAGGATGCGACCGGCCAGCGAAATGTCGCGCGTCTCCACGTCGACCCCCGCCGAGCCGGTGAACGCGTCGATGATCGGCAGCAGCGAAGCCGTCGCGAGGAACGGCGCTTCGTCGGTGAGCGTGTAGAGGATCTTGGGCGTATCGGACATGGACGGTGGGGCCTGCGAAAGGACAAGCCCCCATTGTCGCGGGTCGGTGGCGCGCAGCCAAGCGGCCGGCGCGCGGGATCAACCGTCGCGCGGCTCGGCCGCCAGCTCCTGATACAACGCCAGCACGGACGTCTGCATGTCGGCCAGTCGATAACGCTGCATCGGCGGGATGGGCGGCGCGCGGCCGACCAGTTCCGCGGCGCGGTCGATCAGCTTGGTGACGTCACCTGCCGCCACGCGCCCGGCCGGATAGAGTTCGGCCAGCAGCTCGCCGACGCCGCCGTGTGCGTAGCCCAGCACCGGCCGGCACAACGACAGCGCTTCGATCACCGTGCGGCCGAAGCTTTCCGGCTTGTTGGACAGTTGCAGGACCAGGTCGGACACCGCGAACACGTCGCGCACGTCGCTGCGCGGCGGCGAGAACGCCACGATGTCGGCGACGCCGTGCGTATGCGCCAGCGTCTTCAACTCGCGCAGGTACTCCTCCCGCCCCGGCTCGACCACGCCCAACAGCAGCAGGCGGGTGTCCACGCCACGATCGCGCAGGCCGGCGACCAATTCGATCGCATCGGCGTGGCCCTTCAGCCGGGTACCGCGGCCCGGCAGTGTCAGCAGCGGAGCACCGGCGAGTTGCGGGAATTCGCCGAAGAACTGATCGCGCCAGATGTCGTCCGGGCGGTAGCCGTAGGGAAACGCCTCCGGATCGATGCCGCGCGGAATCACCGTGAGGCGGGACGCGTTCACCCCCGAGTAATGGCTCAACACGAAATCGTGGACCGTTTGCGACACCACGATCACGCGGTCGCCGCGGGTCATGATGCTGCTCCAGCGGCCGGGCGAATTCAGCCCGTGCACGGTGGTGACGAAATGCGGCCGCGGACGCATGCCGCGCAGTGCGAACCAGGCCAGCCACGCCGGCACCCGTGAACGCGCGTGCACGATGTCCGGGCCGATGTCGGTGAGTACGCGTCGCAGGGCGCCGATTTTGGTCACGCTGCGCAGCGACTTGGCACCGATGTCCAGCGCGACGTGCTCGCCGCCTTCGCGTTCCAGCCGTTCGACCAGCCGGCCGCCCGCCGAAATCACCACCGACCGGTGCCCGCCCGCGACCAGTGCACGCGAAACCTCAAGGGTCGAGCGCTCGGCGCCGCCGTTTTCCAACGCCGGCAGGACCTGGACGACGGTGAGACGGCGTGGCGGGGCGGCGGGATTGGTCACGGGTCCCTGCGGGACGAGGGCAATGGGCATGCCTGAAAAGTATGCAAGAAATGCGCCCGACGACCGGCAGCGCGCGACTGCCGCCTGAACCGGCAGAACGGCCGGTGAGGGCACCTTCGACCAGACCGGGAACAGTGCCTGCAGCGGGAGCCGCATGGCCGGCCGAGTGGCGCCGCGGGTTATTCGGCGCGCTTCAGCACGTACTCGGCGCCACAGTACGGACAGATCGTCGTGCCGCCGTCATCCACGATCGGCAGGTAGATGCGCGGATGCGAGTTCCACAACGTCATTTCCGGCAGCGGGCAGGCCAGCGGCAGATCCGCCTCGGTCACCTCGTAGCGGCGCTTGGCATTGGCGGGTTCACCCACGGGAAAACTGGAAACTGGCTGGAGAGACATGTCTGGAAATCCATCCGTTGTGGATCGGGCCGCGCCGCCGAGCGGCGTACGCTTGAAGAGCGGGAATTTTAACGCAGCGCGCGGACGCTCTGCGTCATCCGGCTCTTGAGGTGACGTCCAGCGACACCCCCTCGACGCCCGGCAGCGCGCGCAGCGCGTCGGCCAGGTTGCCCAGCGCAGCACGTTCGAAACCGCGCGCGAACTCCACCGTCACCTCGTCGCCATCGTCGGGAATGCGGCGGGTGACAACGGTGCTCGCCATCAGTTCGCGGTCCATCAGCACGCGCTCGATCGCGGCCAGCGATGCCCGATCGGCGAACCGCACCCGCACCTGGGGCAGGGTCTTGCGGAGCGCGAAGCGGCGTTCCAGCGGCTTCAGCACCGCCAGGATCACCCACGCCACCCCGGTCGCGATCGCCGCCGCGACGTACATGCCCCCGCCGACGGCCAGCCCGATCGCCGCCACCGTCCACAGGCCGGCCGCGGTGGTCAGTCCCCTGATCACGTTCTCGCGGTGCAGGAACATGATGGTGCCGGCGCCGAGGAAACCGATCCCGCTGACCACCTGCGCCGCGATCCGCGACGGGTCCAGCACCACGCGCGGCCACTGCTGCAGGATGCCGGCGAACGCGTAGGCAGACACCATCATCACCAGCGCCGCGCCCAGGCACACCAGCATGTGGGTGCGCAGGCCCGCGGCCCAGGTGTGGCGTTCGCGATCGAAGCCGATCACCGCGCCGAGCGCGGCGGCCACCAGCAGGCGGATCGCGATTTCAGGCGTGCCGAGCATCAGCATCGTTCCAGCTTGATTCGTGGGACCGAGTCTATCCGTCGCGCGATCTCCCGCATAATCACGATCCTTTGGACTTCGCGCAACCGGATGCCACGCCCGCCCCAAACCGCCTGGGTTATCAGCGACGGCGCCGCCGGCAACGAACGCCAGGCGCTGGCGCTCGCGTCCGCGCTGGGCGTTTCCGCACGGGTGCTGACGCTGCCGCTGCGCGCGCCGTGGGCGTGGTTCGCGCCGCGACGCATTCCGGGCGGCCGGCTCGCCCTGGCGCCGCGCGACCGCTCGGGCTTCGAAGCGCCGTGGCCCGACGTCGCGATCGGCTGCGGGCGCAGCGCGGCGCTGCTGACGCGCCTGGTACGCGATCTGTCGAATGGCGACTGCTACGCCGTGCAGATCCTCGATCCCCGCATCGAACCGCGGCACTGGGACGCGGTGGTCGCGCCGCGCCACGATCGGCTGCACGGCGCGAATGTGCTGACCACGCTCGGTTCGCTGAACCCGGTCGACGATGCGTGGCTGGAATCGGGGCGCGAAGCCTTTTCCGACTTCGCGGCTTTGCCGCGCCCGCGCGTCGCCATGCTGGCAGGCGGCCCGCGGCGCGGCATCGAGTTCGACGATGCGCTCGCGAAGGCGTTGCTCGCCACGGTGCGCGAAGTCGCGCAGGGCGGCAGCGTGCTGGCCACTGTTTCGCGGCGCACGCCGCGCGCGTTCGCCGGACAACTCCGCGACGGGCTCGCGGAAACGCCGGGCATTTTCTGGAACGGCGACGGGACCAACCCCTATCCGGGACTGCTCGGCTGGGCCGACCGCATCGTGGTGACGCCCGATTCGGTGAACATGCTTTCCGAAGCCTGCGCCGTGGGCGTGCCGGTCCACACCGCGGCCATGGCACCGCTGCCGGAAAAGATCGCGCGCTTCCACGACGCGTTGCGCGAACGCGGGCTGCTCACTGATCCGGGCTCGGCGCGCGCCGACGTGCCGCCGCTGCGCGAAACCCAGGCCGTCGCGGCCGAGTTGCGCGCGAGGATGGCGACGCGCACGCGATAGATTGCGCGCGAGGGCACAAGGCGATTGCGTAGGTGGGGCTGACGCCAGCTTTATCGGCGGAAGCCCAACGTTGTGCTGCGGCCTACAAAGCAGTGCGTCAACCCACGCTGAAGTCGAAGCCGGCACGGCGCGCCACGTCCAGCACCTTCGCGCAGCGCGCATCGAGTACCAGGTCGCGGGGCACCACGCGGCGCTGACCCGCCAGCGTGGCCGACAGCGCGCGCGACAGCAACTCTGCGTGCGCGGTCGCGAGGGCCTCGGCGTCTTCCGCCGGCAAGACACTCGTCTCGGCGCAGGCGGCCAGCAGATGCGGTGTGTCTCCGTGCGTCGCGAGCCCGGGATGCACGTGCGCGTGCAGCAACACCAGGCCTTGCAGCAGGAACTGGATGTCCAGCAGGGCGCCGGCGCCCTGTTTCAGATCAAGTGAACCCGCATCCGACCGATCGCGCTGCCTGCGCCACTCGCCGCGCATCCGGCAGACATCGGCGATGACCTGCGCGGCGTCGCGCGGCGAAGCCAGCACCTCGTTGCGTTGTTGCGCAAAGGCCGCGTCCAGCGCGGCATCGCCGGCGACCGCGCGCGCGCGCACCAGCGCCTGCTGTTCCCAGGTCCACGCGCGTTCGCGCTGGTAGGCGACGAACGCGGGCAGGCTCGCGACCAGCAACGACTTGCCGCCATCCGGACGCAGCCGCGTATCGACCTCGTACAGCCGGCCGCCGCGCGTCGGCGCCGACAGCCAATGCACCACCCGTTGCGCGAGGCGCGCGTACCAGCGCGCGCCGTCCAGCGGCCGCGCACCATCGCTGGTTGCCTCGCCGCGCACGGCGTCGTACACGAACACCAGGTCGAGGTCGGAATTGAATCCCATCTCCACGCCGCCGAGGCTGCCGTAGCCCAGCACCGCGATCCCGCTGCCGTCGCCCGGCAGCCGGCCGTGCTGCGCCACCAGTTCGCGCTCTGCGAGATCCAGCACCGCGCCGACCACCGCGTCCGCCAATTCGGCCAGCGCACGCGCCGTCGCCACCGCACCGGCAGCGCCGTCGCGAAACGCGAGCCCGGTGCGCATGCGGTAGCTGCCGCGCCATTCCGCGATCGCCGAGAGCGTCGCCTCCGCGTCGCCGCCCTGCACGACGGCAAGCTGCTGCGCGAGTTCCGCGCGCATGTTCGCCGCGCCGCGCGCGAGGTACTCGACCCGCGGCGCCAGCACGTCATCGAGCAGCAGCGGCTGCGCGATCGCCTTTTCCGCAAGGAACGCGCTGTCGGCACACAGCGCCGCCACCCGCGCGCGCGCCGCGGGCTGCTCCTGCAGCAGGGCGAGATAGGCCGAACGCCGCGCGACCGCCTGCACCAGACGGCACAGCCGCACCGGCGCGGCGGCCGGCCCGGAGGTCGCCGCCGCCGCGTCGATCAGTTCGGGCATCAGGTGTTCGATCCGGCGCGCACCGCGCGCGCTCAGGCCGTGCACGCCGGCAACCTGGCGCAGGGCCTCGGCGCACGGCCCGGGCGGGACGAACCCCGCGGCTTTCAACATCACGTCTTCGAGTCCGTCTTCACGTACATGCCGCCACAACCGCGCGCCGTCGCCTGCCGAAACCTTCTTGCGCTCGCCCGCAACCGCTTCGCTTTCCGGCTCCAACACATCCGCGAAGATCGCGGTGACCTTTTCGCGCTGCCGATTCAGCGCGGCGAGCAACGCCGGCCAGTCCGGGTAGTCCAGCGAACGCGCGAGGCGTTCGCGCGTCACCGGATCGGTCGGCAGCGCATGGGTCTGGCGATCGCCGAACATCTGCACGCGGTTTTCCAGCTGCCGCAGGAGCAGGTAGGCCTCGCGCAATTCGCGCGCGCGCTTCTGCGAGACATAGCCGCGCGCGGCGCAGGCCTCGAGCGCGGGCAGCAGGCCGCGTGCGCGCAAGCTTGCGTCGCGGCCGCCGCGGATCAACTGCTGCAACTGCACCACGAACTCGATCTCGCGGATACCACCGGCGCCGAGCTTCAGGTGATCGGCCAGGTCGCGCCGCGCGACTTCGAGGTCGATCAGTGCCTTCATGTCGCGCAGGCCGGCCAGCGCGGTGTAATCGAAATAGCGCCGATAGATGAAGGGCCGCAAGGTTTCCAGCAGGCGCTTGCCCGCCGCGACGTCGCCGGCGACGGGCCGCGCCTTGATCCACGCATAGCGTTCCCAGTCGCGACCTTCGCGCTGGTAGTACTGTTCCATCGCGGCAAACGAGGCGACCACCGGACCGGAGTCGCCGAAAGGCCGCAGTCGCAGGTCCACGCGGGCGGCGATGCCGTCGGCGGTCACATCGGCGAGCAACCGCACGAACTCACGCGCGACCCGCGAAAAGAACTCCGCGTTGTCGAGCGGCCGCGCACCGTCGGTCGCGCCGCCTTCGGGATACGCCAGCACCAGGTCGATGTCGGATGAAAAATTGAGTTCGCCGCCGCCCAGCTTGCCCAGCGCAAACACCACCAGCGCCTGGGGTGCGCCTTCGGCGTTGTGCGGCGTGCCGTGCCGCAGGCGGGCGACGTGCTCCGCATGCCGCAGGGCCTGGGCGATCAATACCTCGTGCAGATCGGTGGTGCCAGACAGCGTGTCGGCGATTTCGTCGAGGCCGTTGACGTCGCGGAATACCAGCCGCACCGATTCGGCACGCCGAAAGCGCCGCAATGCGGCGAACAAGTCATCGGCGTGCTTCAGGGGTTCTGCCCGCGCCGAGGCAGGCGCGGGATCGCGCAGGCGGTCGAGGCCGGCCGCGGTCAGCAGCGCGGGATCGGCGCGCAGGGCCTCGAACGCGAAGTCACTGGCCAGCAGCAGGCGCCGGATCCGCTCGCCCACGCCCGCGTCGTCGTGCATCGCCACACCGGCCGCGCGGCAGCGCGCCGCCAGTTCGGCGTAGCGTTCATCGACCAGATGCTCGAGCGCGGACGGCAGCATGGTCCGGCGATCATCCCTGATCGCGGCACCCCCGGACAACAGCCATCGCGCCCGTTCCGTCAACGCGTTTCTCCGTGAAACGTTCACATCGGCTCGGGTAGGCTTTCCCGATAATCCCCCACCAGCCGTCCGCATGACAGACGCCTCCACGCCCGCACCGGCACGCTGGCCGCCGGCCGCCCGCGTTGCCCTGATCGTGGTGCTCGCCATCGCGTTCGTGCTGTGCACGTCGTACCTCGATGGCAGCGCCGACGTGCTGCCGAGTGCGCTGTGGAACTATCCGCCCTGGGTGGCGTGGTGGAACGCGCCATGGCGCATCGCGTGCAACGCGCTGCCGGGGCTGCTGCTGGCGTTCGCGCTGCTGGCCGGAACGCGCCGCGCGGCGTGGTCCTTCGCGCTGGCCTTCGGCATCCAGGCGCTGGTGTATGGCGCGAACGCGCTGAAGGTGCAGAACCTCGCGATTCCGCTGATGCCCGCCGATTTCAGGATGCTGGGCCAGCTCAGGCACGGCGGCCTCGAATTACTGTCGGGCTACCTGCCGCACGTCGCGTTGCTGGTCGGAGCGGTGATTGTCACGATCGCGCTGCTGGTCCTGTGGTTCCGGCTGGAGCCGCCCGTCTGGGGCAAACATCCCAAGCGCTGGCGCGTGGCAGCATCCATGGTGTTGTTGGCCGCGCTGATCACCTTGCTGGTCGGCGCGCCGTTCTGGCGCGGCGTGTACAACCAGCAGCTGCTCGGCATGCAGCCGTGGTCGCCGCTCGCCACCCGCCAACACGATGGACTGATCGGCTCACTGCTGATGTTCCACCTGCAATACGGCGCGCAGCACCGCAAGGCGGACGTGCCCGCCGCGCTGGCCTTGATGGCGCACTACGAACCGCTGATTGCCGCGCAAGCGCGCCCGCCGGCTGGTGACGACCAGAAGCCGGACATCGTGGTGATTCTTTCGGAGTCGTTTTTCGATCCAACCATCATGAACGGCTATCCGCCGGGCACCGACCTCACGCCCAACCTGCACCGCCTCGAACAACACGGCACCTCGGGCTGGCTGCACGTACCGACCTTCGGCGGCGGCACCATCCGCACCGAGTTCGAGGTGCTGACGGGACTGTCACTGCGGTATTTCCCCGAAGTGCAGTTCCCGTATCTGCAAATCCACCAGAAGAGGATCCCCGGCATCGTGCGCCTGCTTGCCGGCGACGGCTACACCACGCTGGCAGTGCACGGCAACAATCCGGGTTTCTGGAACCGCACCATCGCGTTCAAGGAACTCGGCTTCGACAAGTTCATCTCGATCGCCGATTTCCCGCCCGACGACGTGGCCAACGACGGCAAGTACATGTCGGACAAGTCCTTCACAGACGAACTGCTGCGCCAGTTGCCGGATTCGGGGCCGCCGCGTTTCGTGCTGGGCATCAGCATCGAGGCGCACGGACCTTACGACCACGGTTACGGCATCGACGAGAAGGCGCGCGACGCGATCCCCGTGCCCGCGGCCGTCACGGACCCGCAGGCGAAGATGGAATTGCAGAACTACATCTACCACATGCAGCACGCGGACCAGCAGCTCGGACGCCTGGTCGACACGCTGGCGCAGCGCGGACGGCGTACCGTGGTCCTGTTCTTCGGCGATCACCTGCCCGCGCTCGTGCCCGCGTTCCAGCAGGCCGGCTTCCGGAACGGGCAAGGCTTTCTCACCCAGACGGTGCCGTACATCCTGATCGACACCGCGCACATGAACCACGCAACGAGGCAGGACGCGGCCGCGTGGGAGCTGCCGGCCATGGTGTTGAAGCAGGCCGGCATCGACAGCGATGCCTACTTCGCGCTTACGCGCCTGGTGGCGCCCGAACTCGCCGGCCTCACCCGCGCGCCCGACGCGCCGGTGGCGCCGGAAAACGTCGAGCAGACACAGCTCGACGAAGGCATGCGCAACATCGCCGACCTGCGCCTCAGGAACAAGCTGGACAAACTGTGGCCGCAGGCCGCGGCGATGGCGCAGCGGAAGGCGGCGTCACCGGCCGCCGCGCCCATGGCGCACGGCGCTGGATAGCTCCGCGGCCCCATCGCGGCCGGACGCAGCGTGTAGGCCGGTGAAACGAAATGGAATCCGGGAGCGCCCGGATTTCGTTGCACTTCATCCGGGCCACGGCGTGACCCGCCCGCGACGCACGCAACGTGTCGCGGGCTAATGCCCCAACTGCCGCAACAGCGTTGCGGCCGCCGCATCCAGATCGCTGTCCTTGCCTTGGTAGGCCTCACCCAGCGGGCGCGCGACAGGCACGTCCACGGGGCGCGGATGCATTTCCATCGGCTGGCCGTTTTCGGTGGTGACGGTGATGAATGGCAGGCGCACGGTCGAACCATCGATCAGCTTTTCGTTGCTGGTGTAGATGATCCAGCCCGCGGTCGGTTCGCCCACCACCTTGCCGAGGCCGAGTTCGCGATAGCCTTCGCTGAAATCCTCGCCGTCGGACAGCGTGACGCGGTTGGTGACCAGCACCGTCGGCCGCTCCAGCGCGCGCTGGCCGAGGATACTGCGCGCGGGCTGCGCGTCCCCGAAGCCGCGGAAGGTCATGTTGAGGTACGGCTTTCGCGACAACACGTCGAGCGCATAGGCATTGACGAAGCCGCCGAAGTTGTTGCGCACGTCGATCACCACGCCCTCGCGCGTCATGTTCTGCGCGTCGAGGTCGCGGTAGAGGCGACGCAGTGACGCTTCGGACATGTCGGCCAGGTGCACGTATCCAAGCTTGTCGCCGCTGACCTTCGCGACGTAGGCACGGTTGCGCGCGACCCACGCGTCGTAGGCGAGCGCGCCCAGCGTGTGGGTGTCGATCGGCTTCACTTCGACGTTGCGCGTGCCGCGCTTGCCCGCGACGCGCAGCCTGGTCTTCTTGCCGATGCGATCTTCCAGCAGCGCGTACAGATCGTCATCCGCGCCGATTGCGTGGCCGTCGACCGCCTGCAGCGTGTCGCCCACTTCGACGCCGGCGATCGCGGCGGGCGACAGCGGCACCACCTGCGCGACGCGCAGCGTGCCGTTGTGTTCGTACGCGGCGGTGTCGAACAGGAGGCCCAGCCGGCCGGTGACCGGTTTCGAATGTACGTTCGCGCGAACGCCCGAGTGCGAGGCGTTCAATTCGCCGACCAGCAGGTTCATCAGCCAGTTCACGCTGGCCGGCGTCGGCGCACCTGCGATCAGCGGCGCGTACTTCACGCGCATCGCGTTCCAGTCGACGCCGTTCATCGCGGGATCGTGGAAGTTGTCGCGCAGCCACGTCCACGCCTGGTCGAACGCCGTCATCTTGTCCTGCGTAAAATCGATGTCGACTTCCGCGTTCAGGGCAATGGCCTTCGGCTTGCCGCCCTCGGCGATCGGCACCGAATACAGCTTGCCGCCGTCGAGGTAATACACGGTCTTGCCGTCGGCACTGAACTGCGCGTTCTGCTTGTCGCCGCTGGTGGAGGTCAACTGGCGCGCGACCGGCGGTTCGTCGGCCAGCGGATCGAGCGACCACGCGTAGAGATTGGTGCGGCCCGCGACACGCGCGGTGATCACCAGCGTCTTGCCGTCGGGGCCGAGCGCGATCGATTGGGCATCGAGTCCGGTCGGCAGCAGCGTGAGACGTTGGCGGATGCCATCGGCATCGATCTGCACCGCTTTCGGCTTCTTCGGCGCCTTGCTCTTCGAGTCCTGTTTGTCCGCCGCAGCCTTTTTACCGCTGGATTCGGTTTCGTGCGACGGCTCGGGCATGGTCTGGCGGAACAGGTCGCGGAACTGGTCTTCGCGGAACTTCGGCGTCTGCGCCACCAGGTCCACGCTCGCGATCTGGCCCTGTTCGGTGCGCTGGCCGGTGACGAACAGGAGGGTCTTGCCGTCGGGGCTGAAGGCAACGTCGTCGGAAAAGGTGTTGGCAAGGCTGCTCAGCGCGATTGTCTTGCCGCTGTCGACGTTCACCGCCACCGCGTTGCGGAACATGCGCGGGCCCCATTCCAGCACCGCGATCCAGCGGCCATCGTGCGACCACGCCAGCGGGCGATCGGAAGTGAGCGGGCGGCGCAAATCCAGATGCGCCGTCGCGAGCGTGCGCACATGGCGGGTCGATACGTCCATCAATTCGAGTTCGCGTCCGTCGCGCAGGAACACCAGCTTCTTGCCGTCCGGCGAGAACGCGGGCGAGGTTTCTTCGCCGTCGCCGTTCGTGAGCTGCGTTTCCTCGTTGGAATCGAAGTCATACAGGTAAAGATGCTCGCCCCCGTCGCGGAACGCGCCGTACACGAGGCGGCGGCTGTCGGGCGCCCACGTGACGCCGTACGCATCGCCCGGCGCGCGTGTCACGCGCACCGCGTCGCCGCCCTTGTCAGCGTCGGCCGCAAACACCTCGCCGTGCGCGACGAACGCGACCTTCTTGCCGTCGGGCGAAAGCGCGAATTCGCTGAAATCGTCGCGCAGGACTTTGTGCTGATTCTCCGGCCCTGCGACCGCGCCGGCCAGCGTGATGGAGACCGGCTGCGCCTTGCCGATCGCGGTGTCGACGGTCCAGACGCCGAAGTCGCGCTCGAACGCGATCGTTTTGCCGTCGTTGGAAATGCTCGGCCACAACACGCGGCCATCGGTGAAATGCGTCAGCGCGGCTTCCTTGCCGTCGCGCTGCACGTGCCAGAAATTTTCGGTGCCGCCGCGGTCGCTCATGTAATAAAGCGACCGATTGTCCGGTGCCCACATCGGCCAGTCCGCGCGCGCATCGTCCGGCGTCAGCCGCGAGTACGCATGCGAGCCGTCGTTCGCGAGCAGCCAGATCGCGCCGTGGTCGATGTGCGCGCTGCCATGCCGCCACCACTGGAAGGCACCCATGCCGCCGCCGACCAGTGCGACGGTTCTGTCGTCCGGCGAAGGCACGCCCTGTTCCTCGTTGCGGTACGCCTCCAGCGACACCGGCATCGGCGTGCCGCCCTTCGCACGCACGCGATACACCGCATTGAAGCCGCCGACGTTGTCGCGCCCCGAACTGAAATAGATCCACTGGCCGTCACGCGACCAGCCGCTGAGTTCATCGCGCCCGTCGGCAAACGTCACGCGCGACAGCTTGCCGCTGGCGATGTCCAGCACGTAGATGTCGCCATCGCCCGTGGCGTCCGACACGAACGCCAGCCGGTTGCCGTCAGGCGAAAACAGCGGCCGCGAATCCGCGCCCTTGTCTGCCACCAGAAGGTGCGCCGCTCCGCCGCTGGATGGCACTTCCCAGATCGCGCCGCCCGAAACGAACGCGATGCGGCTGCCGTCCGGCGAAATCGCCGGCTGCGCGAAGCTTGCCTTCGCGGGCGTGACATCGATCGCCGCCTGCAACGGAAACGCCAGCGCCGCAAGCAACGCCACGGCGGCAACGCGGATCGCGCGCATCGGGATTCCCCTCGTGGTCGGTCGGGGCAGTGTAGCCATGCGGGCGCAACGGGCCATGGGCCATTGGTCGTGGCCTGCACGCGCACGGCCATCGCGCTATCGTTTCGAGCGAAGTCTTGCGCGGGAGGCCTCATGCGACGGTGGATCGGCTGCGGTGTGCTGGCGCTCGGCACCCTGGTCGCCGGCATCGTACCCTGCCTCGCCGGCCCTCCGTTTTTCACCGACGACCCCGAGCCGGTCGAACTGCGGCACAACGAGTTCTACGTGTTCGGCACGCTCGACCACGCCAGCGACGCGAGCGCGATCACCGGCCCGGCGATCGAATACAACCGCGGCATCGCGGCCAACACGCAATTCCATGTCGTGCTGCCCTACGTGTGGAACGTGCCGGCGCACGGCGCCACCGCAAGCGGCCTCGGCGATGTCGAGTTCGGCATCAAGTACCGCTTCGTGGACGCCGACGACGGTTCATGGCAGGCCGGCACGTTTCCGATGATCGAACTCGCGACCGGCAGCGCGCGGCGCGGCCTCGGCAACGGCCGCACATGGTATCGCCTGCCGCTGTGGGTACAGAAGAGCATGGGCGCGTGGACCTTCGACGGCGGCGGCGGCTTCATCGTCAACCCCGCACCCGGAATGTACGACGCGAGCTTCGGCGGCATGCTCGTGCAATACACCTTCAGCCCGCGCTGGACGCTCGGCGCGGAACTGTTCCGCCAGAACGCGCTGGCTGCCGACCAGCCCGGCTATACGCTGCTGAACGCGGGCGGTTACCTCAACTTCTCGCAACGCTTCAGCTTGCTGTTTTCCGTTGGCGGCAGCATCGCCGGCGAGCGGCACACCGTCGCCTACTTGGGGCTGTACTGGACGTGGTCGTCGGCGCGCTGAACGGCTCGCGCGCTTGAGTGCTGTGGAACGATTCAGCAACTCGTCTGCGGCCTGAATCTCGCCACCGGGAATTCAGCATCGGTTGGCCTGGCCTGACTAGGTTCGGATCACCGTGCGCATCGTCGCACGCTGTTCCTCGGAGGATACCCATGCGCAAGACCCTTTTCGCCGCGTCCATTGCCGCCGCGTGTGCGCTCGCCGCGCCCGCGTTCGCCCAGGTGCATCTGGGCGGCGTCGGCCAGGTCACCGGCAATTTGGGCGTGAGTGCCCATCAGATGCTGCCCAACCCCGTACCGCAAACCATGCAGACTGCCCAGCAGATGGAGCAACAGGGCGATCGGCTCACGCATCGCACGACACACAAGGTGCGCGAGACGGCGGATCGTTCGGCCCGCGCGCGCGTCGGCGCGGACGCCAGCGAGCAAGCCGGGGTTTCCGCGACCACTCCCGCAGGAAACGCGCAAGCCGGCGGTTCGGCCCATGCCGCTGTCGGGTTGAACACCGCCGCGGCTGCGGGCGGGGCGGGCGAAGTCGGCCGCGGTGTCGCCGGTACCGTGCGCAATGCCGGCAACGCTGCGATCCAGTCCACCGACCGCACCCCGGGTTCCGTCGGCAGCGCGGTAAACGGCACCAATGCCAGTGGCAATGCCGGTGGCACGGCCAACGGCAACGGCAACATCACCGGTGGCTCGGCGAATGGCAACGCGGGCATGGGTTCCATGGCGGGCGTTGGATTGAATACGGCGGCGGCCGCGGGTCAGGCCGGCGAAGTCGGTCGCGGTGTCGGCGGCACCGTGCGCAATACCGCCAATACCGCGGTCCAGTCCACCCGTCGCACCGCGGGTTCGGTCGGCAGCACGGTGAATGGCATCAATGCCAGCGGCAATGCCGACATGTCGGCCAGCGGTCATGCGGCTGCGCAGGCCGGTTCCGCGAGCGATCGCGGACATCGCCAAAACCAA